>JBBRCR010000020.1:0-36005 GCA_038204695.1 Opitutales bacterium
GGTTCCATCCGCCCAACACCTGGTGCCGCTCCGCCGGGGTCAGCAGCGGCAACCGCAGGATGCGTTGCTCCGGCGCGGCCACGATGCTTTCGAGCAGGGTTTGAAAGCAGCCGAGGAAACGTGAGATCGTGCCGGGCTCGAACAAATCAGCGTTGAATTCGAACGCCGCCCGCAGCCCCTGCGGCTGCTCCAGCATCGAGAGCGTGAGATCGAACTTCGTCGTGCCCGTATCCACATCGATCGGCTCCACCACCAGGCGCGGCAGCTCCGTCGGTGCCATCGGCGCGTTTTGCAGCACGAACATCACCTGAAACAGCGGATTGCGGCTGACCGTGCGGTCCGGCCGCAGCTCCTTCACCACGCGCTCGAACGGCACGTCCTGGTGCGCGAGCGCGCCGAGCGAAGTCTCGCGTATCCGCGCGAGCAGTTCACGAAACGTGGGATTGCCACTGAGATCGCCGCGGAAAACGAGCGTGTTGACGAAGAAGCCGATCAGCTTCTCCAGTTCCACCTTGCGCCGGCCGGCGACCACCGACCCCACCACGATGTCTTCCTGGCCCGTCCACCGATGCAGCAGCACCTGAAACGCCGCCAGCAGCGTCATGAACAGCGTGGCGCCCTCCTGCTGGCCCAGCGATTTCAACGCCTGCGTGAGCGGCCGCGGCAATAGCACCGACTGCGCCGCCCCGCGCGACATGGGGGCCAGCGAGCGCGGATGGTCCACGGGAAGCTCCAGGATGGGCAGCGCCCCGCCCAGCTGCGTCCGCCAGTACGCGAGCAGTTTCTCCAGCACCGGACCCTGCAGGTTTTCGCGTTCCCATTGCACGAAATCGGCAAACTGGATCGGCAGTTCCGCCAGGTTCGGCGTCTCGTTGCTGCAGTACGCCGTATAGAGCAGCGTCAACTCGCGGAAGAGGAGGCCAATCGACCACCCATCGGAAATGATGTGGTGCATCGTCAGCAGCAGCGTGTGCTCGGTCGGCGAGGTGCGAACGAGCAGGACGCGAATCAGGAGATCGCGCGAGAAATCGAAAGGCTGGCGCGCCTGCTCCTTCACGCAGCGTTGCAGCTCCTCCTCCGCGGTTCCGTCGCGCCACGCCGAGAGATCCACCACGTTCAACGTGAGCGTCCGGCTCGGCGCGATCACCTGGACCGCCCGACCCTCGGAGGTGATGAAGTTGGTCCGCAGTGGCTCATGCCGCGCGATGATGGCGTTGATCGATTTCTCCAGCAGATTGGCGTCGAGCGTGCCCTGCAACCGCACCGCCTGGCAGACATTGTAAACGGGGCTGGCCGGCTCGAGCTGATCGAGAAACCACAGCCGCTCCTGCGCAAACGAGAGCGGAATTTCGCCGCCGCCGGTGCGTCGCGGGATTGATGTCCCGCGCTCCGCCGGCCGCGCCAACCCCTGGCGCGCCCGTTGCAGACGCTCTTCCAGCAGCGTCCGCTGCGAGCCGGCCGGCTCCGCCCGCGCAGGAACGACGTCATCACGGACAATCATGGTTGCTCCTCTGCCGTGACCGGCTGGGCCCTGGCGCCCGTTCCCGCGACGGCGGTCGGGTCGGCGTTAATCTGCTCGAGCAAGGCGACCTCGAGCACGGGCGCCATGCCCGCGACGGTCGGCGTGGCGAAAAACTGCTGGAGCGTGAGGTCGACGCCGAGCGCGTCATGCACCCGCGCGATCACCTGGGACGCCAGAAGGGAATGCCCGCCCAGTTCGAAAAAGCTGTCATGAATCCCGAGCTTCTCCAGCTCCAGCACCTCGCACCAGATGTCCGCCAGGATTTCCTCCGCGGTCGTCCGCGGCCCGATGATCCGACCGGAATCAGCCGCGAGTTCCGGCTCGGGCAGCGCCTTCCGGTCAATCTTGCCGCTGGTGTTCCGGGGCAGTCTGGCCAGCACGGTCAACGAGGACGGAACCATGTAGTCAGGCAGGTGCTGGCGCAGATGGACGCGCAGCGCGCCCGGCTCCACCGCGACGCCTTCCGCCGGCACCAGATACCCGAGCAGTCGTTTGCTGGCGCCTTCCCCGCGCGCCACGATCACGCATTCGCGCACGGAGGGATGTTGCGCGAGCACCGTCTCGATCTCGCCGAGTTCGATCCGATAACCGCGCATCTTCACCTGGTGATCCAGCCGGCCCAGGAACTCGATCGTGCCGTCGTCCCGGAATCGCGCCGCATCGCCGGTGCGATACAGCCGCCGGCCGGGCGCAAACGGCGCCTCCACGAACTTCTCGCGCGTGAGTTCCGGCTGGTTGAGATAGCCGCGCGCGAGCTTGTCGCCGCCGATGAACAGTTCACCGCGCACGCCGACCGGCACGGGCTGCAACCGGCCATCGAGTATATAGGCCTGCTCGTTCGGCAACGGCCGCCCAATCGTGGCGCGACCGCCGCGCACACGCACCCCGCCCGTGGAATACACCGTCGTTTCGGTCGGGCCATAGACATCGTAAACGCGCTCGATGTGCGGCCGGGCGTAGAGAGATTCCACGAGTGGCTGCGGGCACGGCTCACCGGCCAGATTCACGGTGCGAACCGAGGACGGCACCCGGTTGTTCCGGAGCAACTCGGCCACGGCCGACGGCACACCACTGAGCAAAGTCACGGCGTCGCCCGCCGGGGTCGCGCCGAGTTCGAGCATGTTTTCCGCCAGGATGATTTTGCCGCCCAGGCAGAGCGGGACGAGGCTCTCGAAGACCGAGACGTCGAACGATGCCGACGTCGAGAAAAGGACGCCGGCCAATTCCGCCGGCCGGTAGGTCTGCGCCGCCCAGGCGACCAGCGCGACGACGGCCCGATGCGGCACGCACACGCCTTTCGGACGGCCGGTCGAACCCGAAGTATAAATCACATACGCGAGATTATCCGCGTTGGGCCGTTCGCCAGCCGCCGTGACGTCATCCCGCGCCGCCGGCGGTTCGTCATCCATCGAGACGACCTGCCAGTCGCGCTCGGGCAGACTCGATTGGAGGCTGCGCTCGGTGAGGATGACGGCCATCGCCGTATCGTCCGCCATGAACGCCACCCGTTCCTTCGGCAGAGCGGGGTCGAGCGGCACGTAAGCGCCGCCCGCCTTCAGCACACCGAGCATGGCCGCCAGCAACTGCGGTGAACGCCCCAGAAAAATGCCCACCAGCGACTCGCGCCCGATCCCGCGTCTCCGCAAGGATCGCGCCACGTTTTCAGCCCGGCGGTCGAGTTCGCGATAGGACAAACGCTCATCGCCCGCCACCAGCGCGATCTCATCGGGTCTGCGGCGCACCTGCTGTGCAAACAAATCGTGGATACACGCCGTGCGATCGTACGCGTGCGCCGTGTCGTTCCACTCGACCAGCATCTGCTGCCGCTCGGTGGCGCTCAGGAGCGGCAGGTCGGCGACGCGGGCCTCGGAATGGGCGACGATGCCACGCAGCAGCGTTTCGAAATGGCCAAACCAGCGTGCAATCGTGGCATCGTCATAAAGCTCCGTGCTGTAGTAGCAGCCAAACACGATGGTCTGCTCCATCAGCCCAAAATTGAAGTTGAGATCGAAATTGACGAACCGCTTCGGAATGCTGGTCGGCGTGACCGTCAGTTCCGCAAAATTCACCGCACCGCGATGGTGCACCGTATTGAAGACCACCGGCGCCAGGGGTACGCGGCCCGTTTCACGCACCAAATCCAGCTGCTGCAACAGCGAGCCGAAGGGATAACGCCAGTGCTCGAGTGCGGCCGTGAGGTGCTGGCCCACCTCCGCGAGATAGTCGCTGAAACGCTGCTCCGCCTTCAGCCGGCTGCGAATCGGCAGCAGGTTCGCGAAGTGACCAACGGCATTGCCCAGCCCGCCCATCACCTGCGCCGCCGCGGGTACGCCGATGACGACATCGTCCTGTGAGCTGAGCCGGTGCAGCAGCACACTGAACGCGCTGAACAGCGCGGTAAACACCGTGCATCCGCGTTCGCCGCACATCCGCTTCACGCCCGCCGTGACATCCGGCGCGAGCGTGCGCAGATAAAACCCGCCGGCAAACGTCCGGTGCACGGGCCGCGCTCGATCCGTCGGCAACTCCAGCCCCGGCACCTCGTCGGAAAATTCCTTCTGCCAGAACGCCTCCGCGGCAACATACGACGGCAGTGTGCGCGCACCCGCCTGCCGCTCCGCATACTGGCTGAAGGACGGCGCCTCCGGCAGGACGGCCGGCCGGCCCGCCACTTCCGCCGAGTACAATTCGCCGAGTTCGTGCTGCAACACCGCCAGCGACCAACCGTCACACACCAGGTGGTGCACCGCGAGCACCAGCAGTTGGGCCTCCGGCTCGAGCTGAATCAACGCCGCCCGAAACAGCGGGCCATTGTTCAGGTCGAACGCGGTGTTCACCTGCTCGTCCGCGCAGCGCAGCGCCAGCGCGCGGCGGTCAGCCGGCGCGACCTTCAGAAATTGGTGGACCGTGAGCTCGATGGCCGCGGTGGCCGCGATCCGCTGGACGTCGCCCGAAGGCGTGAACGTCGTGCGCAACGCCTCGTGCCGCCCCACGAGCGCTCCGACCGCACGCCTTAACGCGTCCGGGTTGAGCGCGCCCTCCAGCCGCAACGTGATCGACTCGTTGTAGGCCGCCGATGCCGCCGGCCCGAGCTGGCACGCATACCAGACTTCGCGCTGCGCATCCGTTAAAGGAATACAATGCTCCCCCGCGGGGCGGGACCGCCGCGTCGCCCCAATCGCTTCGCCCGCCCTCATCCGGGATTCCGCCGTGGCCGCACGGCCATTCGGTGCCTCGGCGGGCTTGCCGGCCGCCGGCGCCGCGGTCGTCACCACGGTCGAACTGCTCCCGGCCGCAACCGTCGTGGCGGTCGAGGGTGCAGCCCTGGCTGCCGTGGTGCGCTGCTCGATGAAGGCCTTTAGCCTGGCCAGCGTGATGAACTCTTCCCGCAGCTGCCGGAAGGTCACATCGACGCCGAATCGCCGGTTCACGGCGATGCTCGCCTGCGTGAGGAAAAGGGAATCAAAGCCCAGCTGGTAAAACGACTCGTCCAGGCCAGCCGTGGTCAGGTCGATGCCGGACAACTCCTGGAAGATCTGCTTCAACGCCGCCAGCACCGGGTCCGCCTCCGTGCCAATTGCGCCGGATGATGCGGGCGTTGAATTCCCCGCGACAGCGCCATCGATCACGACACCGTTGACCGCCGCGGGAAGGGTCTGCGCTTCGTGCGCGGTGGCGGGCAGCGCGTTTCCCGCCGGCAGCGCCGGCGCCAGGCTGAACCGCGGGCCGGGCTCCACCCAGTGCCGCTTGCGTTCGAACGGATACGTCGGCAGCGGCACGATGCGCCGCCGCTCGTCGCGATAGAATCCGCCGCGCCAGTCGATCGGGCAGCCTGCCGCCCAGAGTGCGCCGAGCGTATTCAGCATGGCCATACGATCCGTCGCCGTTGCCCGGCTGCCGCCCAGACTGCCGAGCACAACGGTGCCGCCGCTGCCCACCGCGGGATTTTGCCGGGCTAGATTCGTGAGGGTTGAACCGGGACCGACTTCCAGCAGCACCCGGCTTCCCTTCTTCACCAGTTCCGCCACGCCGTCCGCGAACCTCACGGTCTGTCTCGCATGCGTCAGCCAGTAGTCGGGGCTGGTCGCCTGCGCGGTCGTAATCCACGTGCCGGTCACGTTCGAGACCCACGGGATCTTCGGCGCGTTCAGTTTCAGCCGCCGCATGAAATCCGCCAGCGGACGCAGCGCCGGTTCCATCATCGCCGAATGGAAGGCATGCGAAGTGGCGAGTCGTTTGGAAGGAATGGCGCCCGCAGCGAGCCTCTTCTCGATCGAGTCCACCGCGTCGAATGGTCCGGAAACGACGCAGAGACCCGGAGCGTTGACTGCCGCGAGCGCCAAATTGGATTCCATGTATTCCGCCAGGCCCGCCGGGCTGATCCGCACGGCAAGCATCGCACCCGCCGGCTGGGCCTGCATCAGCCGCGCACGTTCGGCGACAAGCGCCAGGGCGTCCTCGAGCGAGAACACGCCCGCGAGGCATGCGGCGACATACTCGCCGAGGCTGTGGCCAATCATGGCGGCGGGTTGGACGCCCCACTGCATCCACAATTGGGCCAGCGCCTCCTCGATCACGAACAGCGCCGGTTGCGTGAGCCGTGTTTCTGTGAGCAGCTTCGCCGCCGCTTCGGCATTTTCGGGTTTCGGGAAAAGCAGGTCTCGCAGATCCAGCCCGAGCTTCGGCTTCAAAAACGCGCAACTGCGCCCGACCCTCGCGCGAAACGTCGGCTCGGTCTCGTCCAACTCGCGCGCCATGTTGATGGCCTGCGCGCCCTGGCCGGGAAACATGAACGCCACCGGCCGGACGTCCGTGTCCGGACCCGCGGTGCTCACGCGCTTCGCATCGTGACCCGCCAGCACCTGCACCGCATCGGCCCCATCCACCGCCACGACGGCGCGCCGGTGCGCGAAAACCTTGCGGCCCGTTTGCAGCGTGAACGCCACGTCCGCGAGATTCACCGCCGGATTTTTTTCGAGATGTCGCGCGAGATTTTCGGTCGCCGTCGCCAACGCCGCCGCCGTCCGGGTGGAGAGCACCAGCAGGTTTCCCGGCTTCGACGGAGCGGATGGCGCCAGCGCCGGCGGCTCCTCGAGCACCACGTGGGCATTCGTTCCACCGATGCCGAACGAGCTCACTCCGGCCCGTCGCGGGGTGGCGCCCCGAGGCCAGGGCGTCAGGGTGCGCGCCACGAAAAACGGGCTGTGCGCAAAATCGATTTGCGGATTCGGCTGCTCGAAATGGATGCTCGGCGGAATTTCCCCGTGCTCCAGCGCGAGCACGGCCTTGATTAATCCCGCCACGCCCGCCGCGGTGTCGAGATGACCGACGTTGCTCTTCACCGAGCCAATCGCGCAGGTGTCGCGCCGTTCACCACCGAGGCCGAACGCCTTCGTCAGTCCGGCCATCTCGATCGGATCGCCGAGCGGCGTGCCGGTGCCGTGCGTTTCCACGTAGGCGATCGTTTCCGGCGGCACCCCGGCCTCCGCCAGCGCCATCGCGATGCACTCGGCCTGCCCGTCGATGCTGGGAGCGGTGTAGCCGATCTTCACCGAACCATCGTTGTTGATCGCACTGCCCCGGATCACCGCGTGAATGTGATCCCCGTCGGCCCGCGCTTCGCTGAGCCGTTTCAACGCCACGACGCCGGCCCCATCGCTGAAGACGGTCCCGGTCGCCCGGGCATCGAAGCTCCGGCAATGACCATCGTCGGACACGATGCCACCTTCCTGGTGCAGATGGCCGCGGTGCCGCGGAAACTGCAGCGACACGCCGCCCGCGAGCGCGAGGTCACAGCGATACGTGAGGAGCGTTTGCGCGGCCAGGCATACCGCCACGAGCGAGGTCGAGCAGGCCGTCTGCACGTTGATGCTCGGCCCGCGGAGATTGAGTTTGTACGAAACGCGCGTCGGCAGGCAGTCGCCCGAGTTGCCCAACATCGCCGAGAAAACCCCCGCGTCGGCGACGAGCGGCCCGTTCGTCAGCAGATTCGAGAGCAGATACGTGTTCATGCTCGCCCCCGCGAAGACGCCGATCAGCCCGCCGAACGTATCCGGATTGCAACCACCGGCTTCGAGCGCCTCCCAGGCACACTCGAGGAACACCCGGTGCTGTGGATCCATCAAGTCGGCCTCGCGCGGGTTCACGCCGAAGAACGCGGCATCGAACCACTCCGGCCGCTCCACGAAACCGCGGGCCCGGACGTACCGCGGATCCTTCAGATTCGGCGCGTGCTCGATCGGGAGCCATTCCACCTGGTCATCGTTGAAAAAGGAAATGGCATCGACGCCCTCGCGCAGGTTGCGCCAGAAGTGCTCGATACTGCCCGCCTGGGGAAAGCGGCCGGCCATGCCGATGATCGCGACGCTTTCCTGATGCTCGTCTGTATTCATCATCGGGCCTCAGCGAGCGCCGTTCTCCGCGCCAGAACCTGCCATCGCCCGCCGGCGAATCATCGCCCCCTGGCGCAGTTTGTTTCGCTCCTCGATCCTCTGCCGGAACGAGTCGTCCTTCGCGCCGGCGGATGATTGCTCCCCCATGAATTTCGCCAGGGTGCGAATGGTCGGGAACTGGAAGAGTTTCAGCACCGGCACATCGACCTTCAGCGTCTCGCGCAGCCGGTTCTGCACCTGCACCACCTGCAACGAGTGGCCGCCGAAATCGAAGAAGTTGTCGTCCACGCCGATTTGCTCGACATGGAGGATATCCTTCCAGATCGCCGCCACCGCCTGCTCGACTCCGCCGGCCGGCGGAACGAACTCCGCCTCGGATTTCACGCGACTGCCCTGCGGCGCCGGCAGCGCCTTGCGGTCGACTTTGCCGTTCGGCGTCAGCGGCATTTCTTCGAGCGTGACGTACAAGGCCGGCACCATGTGCTCGGGAAGCTTCTGCTTGAGAAACTCGCGCAGCCCATTCGCCGTGGGCGCCTCCCCACCCGCCGGCACGACATACGCGACCAGCTGCGGATCGTCCGGATTGTCCGTGCGGAGCACCACCACCGCCTGCCTCACGTCCGAGTGCTGCATCAGCGCGCCCTCGATCTCACCCAGTTCGATGCGATGGCCGCGAATCTTCACCTGGTGGTCCACGCGTCCAAGAAAATCAATGACACCGTCCGGCCGGTAACGAACCAGGTCGCCCGTCCGGTACAGCAGGCGCGGGGGCTCCGTCCCGGAGAACGGATCCGGAGTGAACTTCTCCTTCGTCAGCTCCGGCCGCTGCCAGTAGCCGCGCGCCACCCCGTCGCCGCCAATCCAGAGCTCGCCCGGTATGCCCACCGGCATCGGCTGCCGGTTCGCGTCGAGCACGTACACCTGCTGATTCGCCAGCGGCCGCCCAATCGCCACGGCACCGGTCGAACTCGGCTCCCGCGTGACCCGGTGCGTCGTCGACCAAATCGTCGTCTCCGTCGGGCCGTACATGTTGATCACCTCGCCCGCCACCGTGCCGATCAGCTGCTCCGCCAGCCCCACGGGCAGCGCCTCGCCTCCGACCATCAGCGTCTTCAGTGAACGCAGCGCCTCGCTCGTCGCCGGCGATTGCAGCAGCAAACGCGCAAACGACGGCGTGCACTGGAGGTGCGTGACCTGGTGCCGCTGCATCTGCTCGACCAGCGAAACCGTGCGGGCCGGTGCGCCCGCGGAATTTTCCGTGATGGCCGCCGCCTGGCATTCACGGCGCACGCGATCAAGGAGCTCCAGGCTCTCGAGCGCCCGCCCCGGCTCGACGCCGAAATCGATCAGGCAGGCCACCTCGTCGATCCCGATCGCCGAGAGCTTCGCCAGAATCCGGCGGCAGGTTTCGGGCGTGCCCAGCAGCCCGCAAATCTCGAAGTAACGGTTGAATGAATACTCAATCAGCGCCTGCTTCTCCTCCGGCTTGAGACTCTTCATCTCGGCGCCGGGATACAGCGCCTGCGTCAGCCCCTGAAGCAGATCGACCGAGTCGGCCAGATAGCGGCACAACGGATCGTGCACGGTCGCCTTCACCTTCTGGAGATCGTCGCCCACGAACGTGTGCAGCGCGATCGTGACGCAGCCCTCGTCGTGGCCGGCCTCCCGCCGCGCCCGGCGGTAAATGCGGATCTTCTCCGCGAGGTCATCGAGCTCCTGCCCGAGCAGGTGCGTGAGCACGCCCGCGCCCATCTGCCCGGCGAGCTTGAACGTATCCGGATTTCCCGCCGCCGTGATCCAAACTGGCAGCTGCTTCTGAATCGGCCGCGGATAAATCTTCACCCGTACGGGATTCCCGCGGCCACCGGGAAACTCAACCGTCTCGCCCTGCCAGAGCCGGCGCACCATCTCGATGTTTTGCCGCATGATGTCGCGCCGCCCCGCGAAGTTTTCCGGCCGGAGCGTGAAGTCGCGATCATGCCAGCCGTTCGCAAACGAGATGCCGGCGCGGCCGTGCGAAAGATTATCCACCACCGACCACTCCTCGGCGATCCGCAGCGGATGATGCAACGGCGACACCACGCTGCCGGCGCGAATCTCCACCTTCTGCGTCACCGCCGCGAGGGCCGCGCCGACGACCGCAGGATTTGGATACAGTCCGCCGAAGGAGTGAAAGTGGCGCTCCGGTGTCCACACCGCCTTGAAGCCGTGCTGGTCGGCGAACTTCGCGCCTTCGAGCAGGAGCTCGTAGCGATTTGGATCCGCCTCCCCGGAATCATCCACGCTCGCAAAGTAAAACAGGCTGAAATCAAGCGGCTTCCGGGCGGACGCGGCGCGTTTTGCGTCGGCCAACCCCGGCAGTTTCGCCGCATCCGAAAGCACGATCACCTTGAAGCCGCGGGTGAGCGTCCAGAACAGCTCGAGCACCGAGATGTCGAACGAGATGCTGGTCACCGCGAGCCAGACGCCGGGTTCGCGTCCGAGCGCCTGATCCATGCCGGCGAAAAAATTCACGACGTTGCGGTGCGTGACCATCACGCCCTTCGGATTGCCGGTGGAGCCGGACGTATAGAGGACGTACGCGAGATTCCCGGCCGTTGGCGCGCGCTCGTCCGGCAGGGGCGCAGCCGGCGATTCCGCCGCCGGGCCCGCGTTTTCACCGGCATCATCCAGGCAGATCACGGCCGCCTGGTGCGGCGGGAGCTTGCGCAACAGACTCAGCTGCGTGATCAGCACCGGCGCCTGGGAATCCTGGAGCATGAACCCGATCCGCTCCTTTGGATACGTCGGGTCGAGCGGCACGTAGGCGCCCCCGGCTTTGTGAATGCCGAGCAGGCCGACCAGCATGTCGAGCGAACGTTCGACGCAGATGCCAACGAGCACGTCGGGGGCCACCCCGTGGCGGCGCAATTGCGCCGCGACCGCCTCTGCGCGGGTGTTCAGTTGCTCATAAGTGAGCTCCTGGTCATCGAACACCAACGCGGTGGCCTGCGGCGTACGGCTCACCTGCTCCTCGAAGAGCTGGTGGATGCATCGCTCCTGTGGATACTCGGCCGCCGTCGCGTTCCACTCGACGAGCGCACGCCGCCGCTCTTCCGCGGTCAGCAGCGACAATGCGGAAAGCTTCCGCCCCGGCTCGGCGACCATGCCTTCCAGCACGGCCTGAAAATGGCCGAGGAACCGCTGGATGGTTTCGCCCCTGAACAAATCGACCGCGTATTCGGCGGTGATGCCGAGCGAACCATCCGGCTGTTCGATGCCCCAGACGGTGAGATCCGATTTCGCCGTGCCGGTGTAGACCGGCTCGATGGCCAGCTTCACGCCGTTCAGCTTCAGCGGCGCCATCGGCATGTTCTGGAGCGCGAAGTACACCTGACAAATCGGGTCGAAGCTCAGATTGCGCTGCGGCTGCAACTCCTCGACCAGCCTCTCGTACGGCATCTCGCGATGCTCGAACGCCGCCAGCGACATATCGCGCACGCGCGCCAGCAGTTCCTTCACCGTCGGATCTCCCGCCAGGTCGCTCCGCATCAGAAGCGTGTTGATGAAAAAGCCGACCAGTTCCTCCGTCTCCGCCGCGTCGCGCCCGGCCAGCAGCGAACCCACCACCAAATCGGTCTGGCCGGTGTAGCGGTGCAGCACCGTGTTGAAACCGGCCAGCAACGTCATGAAAAACGTCACCCGGTTCTGCTGGCTCAGCTGGCGCAGGCCGCTCACCAGTGCCGCCGGCAGCTGGACCATCACCGTCTCGCCCTGGTGCGATTGCAGCGGGGGACGCGCAAAATCCGTGGGCAATTCCAGCAGCGACGGCGCACCCGCCATCTGCTGCTTCCAATATGCGATCAACCGCCCGAGCGTCTCACCCTGCAAATACTCGTGCTGCCACTCGGAATAGTCGGCGTACTGGATCGGGAGTTCGTTCAGCTTCGGCGCCTGGCCGTTGGCATACGCGTCGTAACAAAGCCCCAGTTCCTTGTAGAGGACACCCATCGACCAGCCGTCCGACGCGATATGATGCATCACCACCATCAACGCATGCTCGGTCGCGGCGAGCCGGACGAGGCGGACGCGCAGCAGCAAATCCTTCTGGAGATCGAAGGGCTTCCGAGCCTCTTCCCGCGCCAGCCGGTTCAGCTCCGCTTCGCGTTCCGAATCCGGGATGATTGAAATATCGGTCACCGGCAAATCGAGCGACCAGGATGTCTTGATCACTTGCGTCGGCTCGGAACCGACGGCGACAAACATCGTGCGGATCGCCTCGTGCCGCTCCACCACGGTGGCGAGCGCGCGATCCAGCGCGCGTTCGTCGAGCGGCCCGCTCAAGCGGACGAGATAAGGAATATTATAGAGGGGCGAGCCCGGTTCCATCTGCTCGAGAAACCACAGCCGGCGCTGACCGGAGGAGGCCGGGATGGGGCGCTCCGGGGCGCCATTCGCCGCGAGCGCGGGAGGGAGAAGAGAAGACGCTTCCATGTCGGTTAATTCGATTGCAGGACTTCCTCGGGGCGGACGGCCCGGCGTTTCATCCGCGCCACGGCCATTCGGGGGGCCGGGTCCGCCTGCTGCGCGCACGTTTCCAGTTCCCGCGCCAGGGCCGCCACGGTCGGCTGATCAAACACGGCCCGGACCGAAAGCGTGGTCTGCAGTGCGTGGTTCAGCCGCGAGACCACCTGCGCGGCCAGCAGTGAATGCCCGCCGAGATCAAAGAAATTTTCGTGCCGGCCAATCGGACTGCGGCCGAGAATTTCCGACCACACTCGCGCCACGGTCTGCTCGGTGGGCGTGGCCGGTGCGGCGAATGCGCCGGACGGCTCGGTCGAACGCCCGGCCGGGGCCGGCAGCGCATCGCGGTCGATTTTGCCATTCCGCGTCAGGGGCCACTCGCGGACGAAAACGATCTCCGCCGGCACCATGTACGCCGGCAGTTTCTCGCGCAGAAAAAGTGTCACGTCCGATTCCAGCCGGCGCGGCCCCGGCGTCGATTCGGAGACGGACGGCGCCGCGGCGGGAATGATGTAAGCGACGAGTTGCGGCTGCTGCCGTTCGTCGGGGCGAACCAGCACGACGCTCTCGCGCACCGCGGGATGGCGGTGCAGGGCCGCCTCGATTTCTCCGAGTTCGAGCCGGCCGCCGCGAATCTTCACCTGACCGTCGAGCCGCCCCAGAAATTCGAGTTCTCCTCCCGCCGTCCACCGCACGAGATCACCCGTCCGGTACACGCGATCCCCCGTGCCGTGGTCGTTCCCCAACTCGCCGTCCGGCCGCGGCCGATCGACCGATGCCGGCAGCGGGATGAATTTTTCGACCGTGAGTTCGGGCCGGCGCAGGTAACCGCGGGCCAGGCCGTGCCCGCCGATGCACAGCTCGCCGGGCACGCCGACCGGCACCGGCCGCAGCGATCCGTCCAGCACGTAGACGCTGGTATTGGCAATCGGCCGGCCAATCGTGGGGGTGACATCCGCCGCCATCGCGCGATCCACCACGCCGGAAGTTGCCACCACCGTGCACTCGGTCGGCCCGTAGTTGTTGATCAAATCACAAGGAAAGTTTTCCGGCGCCGGCCGCTTCAGCTTGTCGCCCCCGGTGAGCAAAACGCGGAGCATCATCGAGGAGGGCCACAACTCCTTCATCGCCGCCTCGACCAGCGGGGTCGGCAGGAACGCAATCGTGATCTTCTCTTCCGCCAGCCAGCGCCAGAGCTGCGCGGGCGAGATGCGCGTATCCTCATCGGGGATATGCAGGCTCGCGCCCGCCGCGAGATACGGCCAGACCTCCCAGACCGCGGCGTCGAAGGCCGGACTCGCCACCTGCGTCGCGCGATCGGCGCTCGTGACGGCAAACGTGCGCTGATGCCACGTCACGAGGTTCGTCAGCGCGTGATGTTCGATCTGCACGCCCTTCGGCTGACCAGTCGAGCCGGACGTATAGATGACGTAGGCCAGCTGGTTTGGCGCCACGCGGGGGAGCACGACGGGGCCTTTCGTTTCGGCGGCCCGCGCAGGGGCAAACTCGTCCCCGTCGACACAGAGGGTGACGGCCGCATTCGTCGGCAGATGCCGCAAGCGCCGCTGGCTGGTCAGGACCACCGGTGCGCCCGAGTCTTCCATGATGAACGCGAGCCGCTCGGCCGGAGAATGGGGATCCAGCGGGCAGAACGCGGCCCCGGACTTCAGCACGCCCAGCCACGCCACGAGCATGTCGGCCGAGCGATCGAGGTACACGGCGACCACCGTGTCGGCCCCGACCCGATGGGAAAGCAGCCAGGCCGCGAGCGCGTCCGCGCGGCGGTTGAGTTCGCCGTACGTCAGCGTTCCCGTTGTATCCACGACAGCCACACGCTGGGGGGTACGGGTCGCCTGCTCCGCCACCGCGTGGTGGACACCCCGGTGCGGCGGCAGCTCCATCTGCGTCCCGTGCCCAAACCCCCAAAGCTGATCGCGTTCGCGTGAGGTCAGCAGCGGCACTTGCCCCATCACCTGCTCCGCCCCGGCGGCAAGAGACTCCAGCGTCACGCGGTAATGACCCAGCAGCCGGGCGATCGCCTCGTCGGCAAACCGCCGGCGGTCATAGAGCATCTTGATCGTGATGTGCGTGCCGCCGTAGGCGTCGACCGCCAGCGGGTAATTGGGCTGGCTGATGATGTCGAAATGGCGGTGCTCCCATTTGCCGCCCAGCATCCGCAGCGCGGTGTCCCACGATGGCTCCTGATAATTGAAGAGCGTTTCGAACAGCGCCCGGCCGGGGGCGACGTCGCTCCATTGCTGCACCTTGAGCAACGGCGTGTGTTCATAATCGCGGAAGCCCACCCATTGTTCGCGCAGTGCGCGCAACCAGGGTCCCACCGGGGCGGCCGCATCCACCCGCACGCGCACGGGCACGGTGTTGATGAACAGGCCGACGATCGAGCCCGCGCCATCGACGGGAACATGCCGGCACGCCCGGACCGCGCCGAACACCACGTCGGACTCGCCGGTGTAGCGGCTCAGCACAATCGCCCACGCGGCCTGCACCATCGTATTCAGCGTGACCTTCTGCTGGCGCGCCGCATTGCGCAGCTCTTCGGTCACGACCGCCGGCAATCGAAAGGCGAGTTCTCCGCGCGCCGCGACATCGTCGAGCGCGGCCGGCGCCGGCCTCGGGAGCGGGAGAATCGTCGGCGCCGTGAGGCCCTCGAGGTATTCGCGCCAAAATGTTTCGGCTCCACGCCAGTCGATCGTCTGCAGCCAGTCGATGTACGCGCGATATGGCACCGGGGCCGGCAGGTCGAGCGACGAGCCACTCACCAGCGCATCGTGCCGATCCAGCGCCTCCTGATACATCACCACCAGCGCCCGGCCGTCGAGCAGCAGGTGATGAAACGTGGTCACAAACCAGCTGCACGCCGCGCCCACCCGAAAGAGCGCCACGCGAAAGAGCGGCTGCGCCAGATCCGGAAAACCCTGCCGGCGATCCGCCGCGAGATATTCGGCGAACCGACGACGCAATTCGTTCTCGTCGCGACACTCCACGCACCGAAAATCGAGCGGCACCTCCCCCGCGGCATAAACGACCTGCCGCGGCTCGCCCCCATTCTCCAGCTGAAAACCGGTACGAAGAATCTCATGACGCGCGGCGACTTGCGTCCACGCCTGCCGAAATCGCCCCGGATCGATTGACTCCCGCAACTCGCAGGTAATCTGTTCGAGATCCACGCCGGTGATCCCGGACTGCAGACTGTGGTAGAGCATGCCCTGCTGGAGCGGTGAAAGCGGATAGCAATCCGCTCCCCGCCCGGGGAGTTCTTTCAACTGGTGGACCATTTCGCCCAACAGTGTAGGTCAGCGGCGCCTCCGTCAGAAGTAGGTGTTGGCCCCAGAACCGATGCGGGTTTCCCCGTGCATGGCCATTCTGGAAGGGACAGCACCCATGTCCCGCCCCGCCGTAATGGAGTTCAATGGGAACATGAATTCCGCCTCGGTTCCCATCGTGGGCGACTCCCCTCCCCCCCCGGAGGCCCCGCTCCTCGTTGGCGAAATTCGTTCGCCCCGACCCCACGCCTGGCCGGTGGCTATTCTCGGCGTCCCCTTCGATCCCGTCACGGTCGCCGGAGCGATCGCGCGCATCGACGAGATGATCGCGTCGCGCCGTCCCCACTATGTGGTTACGGCCAATGTCGACTTTCTCGTCCAGGCCCACCGGGACGTCGAACTGCGCCGCATCCTGCTCGATGCCGACCTCGTGTTGTGCGACGGCACGCCGCTCGTCTGGGCCTCACGCTGGCTCGGCAACCGACTGCCGGAGCGCGTCGCCGGTTCCGATCTGGCCCCGGCCCTGTTGCGCAGCGCCGCCGAAAAAGGGCAGCGGATTTTTTTCCTCGGTGCCGCGCCCGGCGTGGCGGAGCAGGCCGCCGAAAAACTGACCCGCGAGTTTCCCGCGTTGAACATCGTGGGCCACTACGCTCCGCCGTTTGCCGCGCTGCTCGAGATGGATCACGCGCAGATCATCCAGCGCGTTCGCGCCGCGCGACCGGACATCCTGCTGGTCTCCTTCGGATGCCCCAAACAGGAAAAATGGATCGCCATGAACCATCGGGCGCTCGGCGTGCCGGTCGCCATCGGCGTCGGCGCCACGCTCGATTTCCTGGCCGGCCGCGTCAAACGCGCACCCGGCTGGATGCGACACAGCGGCACGGAATGGATTTACCGGCTGGTGCAGGAGCCGCGACGATTGTTTCGCCGCTACGCGGATGATCTCGTGTGCTTCGCCCCGACGCTGGCCGCCCAATGGTGCCGGCTCGTTTCGCGGCGCACGGGCACCTCGACGCCCCGCCTCACCGCGTTGCCCGCACCGGAATGGTGCAGTGTCGATCCAGGCGAGAGTTTCACCCGGCATGCGCTCGAGCGGAACGCCGCGTTCTGGCAGGAAGGCCCGGCCCTCGCCGCGCACTGGGTGGTGGATCTCTCCAGGGTGGGCGCCATCGACGGAACCGGCGTGGCGTTCCTGGTCCGCTGGCGGAAACGTCTGCACGCCCAGGGCCGCCACTTTGTGCTCCTGGCGCCGAGCGGCTGCGTCCGCCGTGCGCTCAGCTCACTCCGGCTCACGGATCACTTCGTGATCGCGGCCACGGTCGCCGAGGCGGCCAGGCAGGCGGAGGCGATCAACCCCGACGCCCACGTGCTGCAGGAGGGCCCGACCCGCTCGCTCGCGTGGTGTGGCGAGATCATCGCGGCGAACGCCGATGACGTCTGGCACTTGACCCGCGACCACGTGCTCGCGTCCACCCGGGCCGGCGCGACGCTGGTGATCGTTGATCTCGCGCGGCTCCGCTTCATCGACAGTGCCGGCGCCGCGCTGATGCGGCGACTCGCCCGGTGGGCGCAACAGCTGCCGGTCCAGATTCTTTTCATCCACGCGCAACCGAATGTGAAAAACGTGCTGCGGCTGACGCAGCTCGATCAGCTGCTCCTGGAGGGTGCGCAATGAGGATTGGGATCTCCACCTCGGTGATCCAACGCGGCAAGTCCGGCGTCGGTCAGTATGTGCTCGCCCTGGTGAAGGCATTGCATGCCAGCCCGGGACCGCACGAATTCACCCTGTTTGTGCTGGAGCAGGATCGGCCGCTGTTCGACTTCGCGCGCGATGCGATGCGCATCATTCCCGTCGCCGAGACTTTCCGGCCCGCGGTGCGCGACATCCTCTGGCACCAGTTCACGCTGCCAGGACTCGCCCGCACGCTGGACCTGGACGTAGTGCACGTTCCCAGTTACCGCCGGATGGTCTGGCGCCGCGCCTGCCCGCTGGTCGCGACCATCCACGACCTCGCGCCCTTCCGGCTGCCCGGGAAATACGACTGGATGCGCATGCTGTACGGCCGCGTGGCCGGGCGGTTTTTGGCGCAGCGGCAGGATGAAATCGTGGCGGTCAGCCAGCAGACCGCCGATGACATCACCCGCTTTTTCCGCATTCCCGCCCACCGTCTCACCGTCGTTCACAACGGTCTCGATCATCAGCGGTTCACCCCGGAAGACCGCACCGGTGCGAGCCACACCGTGGCGGACCGTCACGGTTTGCATCCGCCGTTCATGCTTTATGTCGCGCGACTCGAGCACCCGGGGAAAAACCACGCGCGGCTGATCGCGGCCTTCAACCAGTTCAAAACGAGCGCGCCCTCGCCGTGGCAACTCGCCCTGGTCGGCAGCGACTGGCATGGCGCCGACGTGATCCACGATCTCGTGCGACGCTCCCCCTTCGCCGCGGACATCCGCTGCGCCGGATTTGTCCCGGCGGCGGAACTGCCGCTCTGGTATCGCGCGGCGACCCTGTCGGTTTATCCTTCGTTGTTCGAAGGCTTCGGGCTGCCGCCATTGGAGGCGATGGCCTGTGGTTGCCCGGTGCTCGCCTCGTCCATCGGGGCCGTCGCCGAGGTGTGCGGAGACGCGGCGTTGCTCGCCGATCCGCTGGACACCAAGGCGATGGAGCAAGCGCTCACGCGGCTCGCCCACGACGCCGCCCTTCGCGCACAACTGCGCCGCGCCGGGCTGGCCCGCGCGCGCCAGTTCGACTGGCGGCTCACGGCCGCCCGGATGATTGATCTTTACGCTCGTGCCGGCCGGGTGCGCGCAGCCGTCCTCACCTCCGCGGTTCACGCCGCACCCTGACTGCCACCCAGCATGCACCTGCCTCCGCTGTTACCGTCCCGGCGACGTATCCGGTCTCTTGTGACCGGGTCCCGCCGTTCTCGTGGGGCCACCCACCGCCCGGCTCCACCGTGCCCCCCGGCGTTTTTCACGGCCCCGTCCCATCGCCCGCCTCTCCCGCCCCGGCCCCCCGCGCCCGATGATGGGGCGACGGGAGGTGCCGACCCACTAGTCGGGGGGGTACTTCCGTCCTACTTTATACCGGGGACACACGGCCCATCGGGCGCCCGCTCCCCCTTCACCTCGTGAACAAGGAACTTCGCATCCTCGTCCTCGAAGACGTCCCGGCCGACGTCATGCTCATCAGTCATGAGCTGCGCACCGGCGGTCTGCCTTTTCACGCCCAGCGGGTGGAGACGCGCGAGGAATTCATTCACGAGCTCGAGCAAAACCCGCCCGATCTCATTCTCTCCGATCACGGTCTGCCGGCGTTCGACGGCTTCAGCGCCCTCGCCATTGCGCGCGAGCGGTGTCCGGAAACGCCGTTCATCTTTGTCACCGGCTCGATGGGGGAGGAACTCGCCATCGACTCGCTGCGCAACGGCGCGACCGACTACGTCCTCAAGTCGCGCATGGCCAACCTCGTGCCGGCCGTGCAGCGGGCGCTGCACCTCGCCGAGGAGCGCATCAAGCGCAAGCTGGCCGAGCGCGAGTTGCGCGAAAGCGAGGAACGCTTCCGGCTGCTGGTCAGCGGCGTGAAGGATTACGCCATTTTCATGCTCGATCCGGAGGGCCGGATATCGAGCTGGAACGCCGGGGCCGAACTTGTGCTCGGGCCGCGGGCCCACGAAGTCACCGGCCGGCATTTCAGCTGCTTCTACCGGCCGGCCGAGCGCGAAACGGGCAAACCGGAAAAGGATCTCAAAATCGCCGGGGATAAAGGCCGTTTTGAAGACGAAGGCTGGCGCGTGCGCAAGGGCGACGACCCGTTCTGGGCCCACGTGGATATCCGCGCCCTGCGCGATGATGAAAACCGGCTGCGCGGATTCACCCAGGTCACGCGCGACGTGACGGAGCGGCGGCGTCATCAGGAATCGCTCCGCCGGAGCGAGGAACGGTACCGCCGGCTGGTGGAGTTGTGCCCCGACGCCCTGCTGGTCCTGCGCGAGGGCCAGATCGTGTTCCTCAACTCAGCCACGCGCACGCTGCTGGGCGCGAGCGACGCGGAGCAGCTGCTGGGGAAACCCTTCCTCGACCTGGTGCCGGCGGACGAACGCGAGGACATCGGGCACCGGCTGCGTGAGCTGGCCGAGCATGGTTCCCACCACCCCTGGGGCCAGAGCAGCGGTCCGGGTCACCGCGGCAGCGCCGGCGGTTTCACCGGGGAACGGCTGCGCCGGCTCGACGGCCCCGAGGTCACGGTGGAAATGGCGGCGACCCGCCTCACGTTCGAGGACGAGCCCGCGGTGCAGCTGTTGCTGCATGACGTGACGGCGCGAAAGGAGGCCGCCGCCGCCCTGCGGGAAAGCGAGGCGCGCAAGACGGCGATGCTCGAGACGTCGCTCGATGCGATTGTCAGCGTCGATCACAAAGGCATCGCCCGGGAGTGGAATTCCGCCGCCGAGCGGATTTTTGGATACACGCGAGAGGAGGCGCTCGGCCACCGGCTCGAAACGCTGATCGTGCCGCCCGCGATGACGGACAAATATCTGCCCGGCCTCGCCGATTACGTCATGACCGGCGCGGGCAGCCTGATCGGCCGCGCGGTCGAGGTGATGGCCCGCCGCAAGAACGGCGAGGAGTTCCCGATTGAACTCGCGCTCACCCAGATTCCCTCGACGGAGCCGCCGCTGTTCACGGCGTTCATCCGCGACATCACGGACCGCCGGCGCAGCGAGGAAGCGCTGCAGCGCAGTGAGGCGCGCAAAGCGGCGGTGCTCGAGACCGCGCTCGATGCGATCGTCTCGATTGATCAGGGCGGGAGAATCATCGAGTGGAACCCGGCCGCGGAGCGCACCTTCGGCTACTCCCGCGAGCTCGCGCTGGGGCGCGACATGGCCGAGCTGATCATTCCGCGCACGAGCGGGGACATGCACCGCAAGGGCATGGCCCGCTATCTGCAAACCGGCCGCGGCCGCGCGCTCGGGCACCGTTCCGAGATGATGGCGCTGCGGGCGAACGGCGCGGAATTTCCGGTGGAAATCAGCATCACGAAAATTCCGGGGGACGGCCCGACCGTCTTCACGTGCTTCATCCGCGACATCACCGAGCGGCGTCGCACCGAGGAGGCCCTGCGCAAGAGCGAGGAACGGTTCCGTCTGCTGGTCGAAGGCGTGGAGGACTACGCCATTTTCATGCTGGATACGCACGGCCGCATCACCACCTGGAATGTGGGGGCCGAGCGGATCGAGGGCTATCGCACGCAGGAAATCATCGGCCGGCGCTTCCATCGCTTCTACAATCAGGAGGACGTCGAGCGGAAAAAACCCGATGAGGCGCTCGCCGTGGCCACGGCCGAGGGCCACTACCACGACGAGCGCTGGCTCGTGCGCAAGGATGGCTCCCAGTTCTGGGCGAGTTTTGTTCTCACCGCGCTGCGGGACGAGGGCGGGAAGCTGACGGGCTTTTCCACGATTGCGCGCGACATCACGCAGCGCAAACAGGCTGAGGACGAGATCCGCCGTCTGTATACGGAGCTCGAGAAACAGGTGCAGGAGCGCACGGCGGAACTGCAGGCCGCCTACCAGGAAATGGAGGCGTTCTCGTATTCGATTTCTCATGACTTGAGGGCGCCGCTGATCCACATCGCGGGATTCGTGGAGATGTTGCGGGGCGAGTTGGAGCCCAAGCTGGACGAAAAGAGCCGCCGGCACCTCCAGACGATCTGCAACTCCAGCGAACAGATGGGCCGGATGATCGCCGACCTGCTCGCGTTTTCGCGCATCGGCCGGGCGGAGATGCACCGGGTGCGCGTCAATCTCGGCGACACCGTGCAGGACGTGCAGCGGGAGCTCCAGGGCCGGGTCGGCGACCGCCAGGTCACCTGGATCCTGCCGCCGTTGCCGGACGTGCTGGGGGACCCGTTCCTGCTGCGGCAGGCCGTGGTCAATCTCATGGCGAACGCCCTGAAGTTCACGCAGGCGCGGGCGGAGGCCAGAATCGAGGTGGGCGTCGAATCGACCGACCGGGAGAACATCTTCTTCGTTCGCGACAATGGCGCCGGTTTCGACATGAAATACGCGGCGAAGCTCTTCGGCGTGTTCCAGCGGCTGCACTCGGCGACCGAGTTCGAAGGCACCGGCATCGGTCTCGCCATCGTGCGCCGGATCATCCAGCGCCACGGTGGCCGCACCTGGGCGGAAGGTGCGATCGAGGGCGGGGCCACGTTCTACTTCTCCCTGCCCTGCTTTCCGGAGGAGAAGAAATGATCCCGGCGGAAAAATACATCCTGCTGGCGGACGATGACGCCGTCGTCGCGGAGCTCGTGATGCATGCCCTCGCGCAGAACGAACCCCGGCCGCATGTGGTGCACGTCCGCGACGGCGTGGAGGCGCTGGACTATTTGTATGCCCGCGGCCGATACCAGGAACGGCCGACGCACACCCCGACCGTCGTGCTGCTCGACGTGAAGATGCCGAAACTCGACGGGATCGAAGTCCTGCGGCAGATCAAGACCGACGAACGGCTGAAGATCACCCCGGTGGTGATGCTGACCTCCTCGCAAAACGAGCGCGATGTGCGCACCAGCTACGATCTGGGCGCGAATGCCTACGTGGTGAAGCCGGTCGAGTTCCGGAATTTCGTGACGGTGTTGCGGCACCTCGAAACGTTCTGGATGCACATCAACCATCTGCCCCCGGAAAACCGGGTCACGGAGCTCGCCTCGGGGGGCCAGGTGACCACGCGATGACCCATGGCCACGAGCTCAACCCGCCCGCCCCCTCGGTGCCGCCCGGCACCGAGACCGGACCCACGAGCCCGCCCGCGGACCGCGAACTGCGCGTGCTGCTGTTGGAGGACAACGCCCCGCATGCCGAGTTGATCGAGCATTTCCTGCGGGAAAGTGGGCTGAAATTCCGGCTGCTGCGCGTCGAGACCCACGATGATTACCTCCAGCAACTCGAGCAGCTCGCGCCGGACATCATCCTGTCGGACTACGCCCTGCCGTTGTTCGATGGCTACGCCGCGCTCGCGATTGCGAAGGAGCGCGCGCCCTCGGTGCCGTTTATTTTCGTCACCGGAACGATGGGCGAGGAAGTGGCGATTGAGACGCTGAAGAGCGGCGCCACGGACTACGTGCTGAAGACACGGCTCGCCCGCCTGGGTCCGGCGGTGCATCGCGCGCTGCGTGAATCCGCGGATCGCCGCGAACGGCAATCGGCCGAGGACAAGCTGCGCCGCTCGCGCGACCAACTGCGCGCGCTCACGACCTATTTGCAGTACGTGCGCGAAGAGGAGCGCACGCGGATCGCCCGCGAGGTCCACGATGAGCTGGGCCAGGCGCTCACCGGCCTGAAGCTCGACATGTCGTGGCTCGCCACCCGGCTGCCCAAGATCAGCCCGGCGCTCGCGGACAAGGCCCGCACGATGACCACCCACATCGATGAAACGATCCAGACGGTCCGGCGGATCGCGACCGAGTTGCGACCGGGCATACTCGACAGTCTCGGCCTGGTGCCCGCGATCGAGTGGCAGGCGAACGAATTTCAGACGCGAACGGGCATTCCCTGCGAGATTCGCTCCACCGTGGCGGAAACGGAGTGGGATCAGGCCTTCACGACGGTCTTCTTTCGCATCTTCCAGGAAACGCTCACCAATATCATCCGGCACGCGAAAGCCACGCGCGTGGCGGTGCGGCTGGCCGAGGAATCCGGGCACCTTCTGCTGATCGTGAAGGATAACGGCCGCGGAATTTCCGAGGAGGAAATCGCCGGCACCCGGTCGCTTGGACTCCTCGGCATGCGGGAGCGGGCGATGCTGATCGGCGGCGACGTTTCCCTGCACGGGAAACCCGGGAAGGGCACCACTGTCACCTTGCGGGTACCATTGCCCGCGGCCAAGCGGGACGAACCCGCCGCGCCTTCGCCATGAAAATTCTGATCACCGATGACCATGCCGTCGTCCGTCAGGGTCTGAAGCAGATCCTCGCGGAGGAATTCACCCGCGCCGAATTTGGCGAGGCTGCCAGCGCGCAGGAGGCGATTGACAAGGTCTGGAAGGAAAACTGGGACGTGGTCGTGCTCGACATCACGATGCCCGGCCGCAGCGGGCTCGAGGTGCTCAAGGAGATCAAGAAGTCGCGCCCCAAGCTGCCGGTGCTCATGCTGAGCATGCATCCCGAAGATCAGTTTGCCGTCCGTTTGCTGAAGATCGGCGCAGCCGGCTACATGACGAAGGAAAGCGCGCCGAACGAATTGGTGGGGGCGGTGAAAAAGGTGATGGGCGGCGGCCGCTACGTCAGCCCGTCGCTGGCGGAAAAGATGGCTTCGTATCTCGCGGTCGATGTGCAGACCCCTCCGCACGAGCGCCTTTCCGATCGCGAGTTTCTGGTCCTGCGCCAAATCGCCTCGGGCAAGACGGCCACCGCGATCGCGAAGGACCTTGGTCTGAGCGTGAAGACGATCAGCACGTACCGCATGCGCATCCTCGAGAAGATGAGCATGGCGAACAACGCGGAACTGACTCACTACGCGATCCAGAATCAGCTGGTGTAAGCGGTCGCGTCGGCCGGCGGGGACGTTGCACCCGCCTTTTCGCCGGCGCTCTCGCCGCCCGCCGTTTTCGCGGAGAACTCCCAGCCCCCGCCCGCCCAGCAGTTTACCCTGGGCGAGGGTCCACCCTACCGCGATGTAGGTTTCAACCTACTGTAAGCTTTCCCGCCGAACCGTAGGATGCACGTCGGCCCACCGATTCCGATCCGGGAGGCGCCACCCACCGACGTATGAATCAAAATGGTCTCCCGGTAAACCTTCCCGATACTGAGCACGCCCCTGGCAGCGGTTACGAGTACGAGCGTGGACGCCACGCCGGCTCCGGTTCGCGCCGCGCCGCCCCTTCCGCCCGGCCGGCCCCCGCCGCCGGCGGTCCCACGGGCGGTCCGCGGCCCGGATTTTCCATCGACGCGTGGTCGCTCCTCCGCCCCGCCGCCCGCCGGTGGTACTGGCTCTTCTTTGGCGCGGTGCTCGGAGCCGCCGGCGGCGCATTTCTCGGACTCAGCCTGTGGCAAACGTATTTCACCGCCGGCACGCAAATCGTGCGCTTCGAACCACCGGTGGCGACCGATGCCTACCGGCCGATGCAGCTGCATGGTCCCACGCTCGTCGGCATGATCAGCTCGGGCGAAATTTTTCGCAGCATGGCGCAGAAGATGGAGCCGCCGCTCTCACCCGGCGAACTCTCCAGCCGGATCCGGCCGGTGCCGGAGCGCCAGAGCGACATCGTGACCGTGCAGGCCACCGGGAATAATCCGCCGTCGGCCATCGACCTGGCGAACGCCTACACGCGCGAAGTGATCGCGTTCACCCAGGAACATCAGCGGCGCGAGGCCAACGAAGCGGACGCCTACGTGACCGAGCACCTCCGGCAGGTTCGCGCCGATCTCGTTCCCGCGCGCCGCGCGTTCGAAGAACTTGGCCCGATCGCGGCCGCCAACCTCGCGAGCCTCGCGGCCAGCGCACCGCCCACCGCCACCAGTCGGAACGCCAACCGGTTGCAGGCCGCCCAGGACGAGCTGGCGAAACTGCTCGTCAAATACACCGACATGCATCCGGCCGTGCGCGCGCAACGCGCCACCATCGCCCAAATCCAGGCCGAAGCGGAGCTGCAAAAAGCACCCGCGGCCCAGGGCGCCGCCGATGAAAACGGCACGCCCAGGCGCACGACCCAGGTAACCCGCGAAGAATGGGAACTGCTTTTTCTCAAGGTGCGTGAACTCGAGAACCTCGAGCGGCTGCTCCTGCTCCGCGAACGCGCCATCCAGACCTTCCAGTCCAAGCCTCCGGGTAATTTCAAAGTCATGCTGCCCGCCTCGATGGACACGGTGGGCAAACACGACCCGTGGATCAAAGTCGGGCTGCTGGCCGCTTTCTGCGGCCTCCTCGGCATGGTGCTCGCCAGCGGCGAGGTTCTCCGTCGCGAACTCGTGGATACACGCCTGAAGACCGAGGACGACGTCACGCGCGTCACGGGTCTGCCCGTGCTCGCGACCCTCGGCGACCTGCGGCAGATGTCGCTGTCCGCCCGGGAGGGCTGGGCGTTTCGCACCTGGATCGCGTTGCAGGACCGGCTCGCCTACTCGCCGAATCACGGTCTCATCTGTGGCATCACATCGTCGTCCTCCGGCGACGGTCGTTCCACCTGGATCAATCTGCTCGCGGGCGCGGCGCGCAAGTGCGGCTTCCGCGTGCTCACGATTGCCACGCGGCCGACGACCGAAATGAACGGCGCCGAAGACGACGCGGAGCCGGTGATGGTCGGCCGCAGTGGTGCCGCCGGGGAACCGGCGATGGCCGGGGCACCGGCGAACGGCCGCGCGCACGCCAAATCCGAAACCGGGGGCCGGGACGGCGTATACGGCAACCGCACCTCGACCCTGCTCTCGCACCCCAACGATCTCGCCCGCTCGCCGTTCGACGGTGACTCCGACTTCACCGCGATGACCGCGAGCGCGCTGTTCACCCCCGCCATGGTAACCGAAAAACTTATGGGCACTGATATCGATCCCCTGGTCCACATTCCGCTCCCGGGATGGACGTGGAACCTCGAGCGCCGCAAGCAATGGCAGGGCGCGCTCAACGTCTGGCGCAAGATTGACAACGTGGTCATCCTCGTGGAGCTGCCCCCGGCCTCCATGCCGGAGTCAGTGCTGCTCGCCTCCAATCTGCCCAACCTCGCCTGGCTCGTGGAGAGCGGAAAATCCGACGCCATCGACACGCGCGCCCAGCTTCAGACGCTGCGGCACGCGCGGTGCAACCTCGTCGGCACGTTCGTGAACCGGGCCATGACGCCGGTCACGCAGGGCAGGTTCTCACGCTGGGTCGGCTGCCTTGCGCTGCTCGGCACGCTCGCGCTGACGGGTAACAACCTGAAGGCCGACGACGCCAGCGTGGTCGTCCCGGCTGAGAATCCCGCGGCCTTCTCGATTGTGTCACCGAAACAACGCGCCGAGTGGCAGAAAAAACTCACGCTCGGCCCCGGCGACGTGCTGAACTTCAGTCTGTACGGCGAGCCCGAGCTCGCGCGCGAGCAGGTGGTGATCGGACCCGACGGCCGCGTCACGTACCTCGAGGCCCAGGATATCGTGGCCGGCGGGCTGACCGTCGATGAGTTTCGGGAAAAGCTGAACACGGAGCTGGCGAAGTACCGGCGCACGCCGCAGGCCTTCGTCGTTCCCGTCGCTTACAAGAGCAAGAAATATTTTGTGCTGGGGCGCGTGGCGCAACGCGGTGCGTTTCCCCTCGAGCGGCCGACCACATTGCTGGAAGCCGTCGCGCGAGCCGGCGGCATGGAAACCGGCATGGCGGCGGACCGCAGCCTGATTGAGCTGGCCGATCTTTCGCGGAGCTTCCTCGCGCGCAACGGCCAGCGTGTGCCGGTGGATTTCGAACGTCTTTTTCTGCAGGGCGACCTCACGCAGAACGTGCCGCTCGAGCCCAACGATTATCTCTATTTCCCCGGCGGTGGGGAAAAGGAAGTGTACGTCCTCGGCGCCGTCGGCACTCCCGGGCCGCATATCTATAACACGTCGGTCGGCGTGGTCGGCGCGATTGCCGGCCGCGGCGGCTTCACCGATCGCGCGTGGACCAAGAAACTCCTCGTCATTCGCGGCGGGCTGGCCACCCCGGAGACGCTCACGATTGACGCGCTCGATGTGTTGAACGGCCGCCGCCCGGACATCGCCCTGCAACCAAAGGACATCGTGTACGTGAGCGACCGGCCGTGGATTTATGCGGAGGAACTGCTCAACGCCGCGACGAATGCGTTCGTCACCTCCGCGGTCGTGATGTGGACCGGTGACAAGATCACGCGCCACTGACGCGACGGCATTCGCGCAACTCAGCTGCTGTTTCCATCATGAAATTCCACACCCATCTGCTCCGCACTGCATCGCTCGCGAGCCTCGCCGCGGTGGTGCTGATGGCAGGCTGTCAGTCGTCCAAGGCGCGGAAGCTCGGCCCCGCACTGACGGCCACTCCCGCGACGTTCACGCCCGAAACGGTCAGTGATCTGCCGCCCCTGGATCCCGCCCTGCTGCATCCATCCACCGCCGAATACCGACTCGGCCCGGGTGATGTGCTCGACATCGAGATCATCGGCGAAGTGGCTTCGCGCTCGCGCTCCGTGGTCGGTCCGGACGGCCGGATTTATTTTCACCTGCTGCCCGGGCTGGACGTCTGGGGCATGACCATCGGCCAGACGCGCGCGAACATCGCTCAACAGATGCGGCGCTTCGTGCGGGAGGATCCACCGATCTCCGTCTCGCTCGTCTCCGCTCAAAGCCAGAAGATCTGGGTGCTCGGCCGGCTGAACAACCCGGGCGTGTATTCACTTTCTGGACCCATGACGTTGCTGGAGGCCATCTCGAGCGCGGGCGGTCCGGCCCCATCCACCGCGCTTGCCACCAAAGGCGGCGGCACGATGAGCATGGCCGCGACCTCCGGCGCCAGCGACGAAGCCGCCGATCTGAAAAGGGCATTTGTCATCCGCGACGGACGGCACCTGCGCGTGAACTTCGAAAAACTCCTCCAGGAGGGCGACCTTTCCCAAAATATCTACCTGCAACCCGACGACTTTGTCTACCTGCCCTCCGCCAACCGGGGCAGTGTGCACGTGCTCGGCGCGGTCAACACCCCCCGCGCAATCGAATACACGCCGCGCCTTACTCTCGTGCAGGCCGTGGCGCAGGCCGGCGGCACGCACATTCGCGAAGCCTACACGTCGCAGGTCGCGCTGGTCCGCGGCTCGCTCGCCGAACCAAAGGTCGCGCTCGTCGACATGGGACAGATCCTGCGCGGCGTCAGCAGCGACATCCTGCTCGAACCGCAGGACATCGTATACGTTCCGCAAACTCCGTACCGCGTCGGCACGAGGCTGGTTAACACAATCCTGGATACGTTTGTCCGCGTCGTCGGCGTCAACGAGGGTGCCCGCGCGGTCAGCGATCGCGCGTCTCCGGTGGGGGTCAACGTGCCCCTCGGCCCGCTTTGAGCCATCTCCTCCCGAACACGTCGCCTGCAATGCTGAACGCTAGCGCGGCGCGAACTTGTTGAAACGAATGCCGGCGTCACCCCGCGCCGGACGACGATCCTGATGGCGGCACGGCTCTCTCCGCCCGCCATCGCCTGTTTATCCGAAAATCAACACCCGCCACGTGACCGCGTTCTCCGCCCCCGCCCCCGCCGGAAACGGATCGCCGCGCAACCCGCTTCTGCCGTTCGAAAACTTTCGGGCGTCGGCGTATTTTTCGGGACTCGACGGGCTGCGCGCGATTTCGATTTTCCTGGTGCTGCTGCACCACCTGCCGCGGTTTGAATCACCGCTGCTGCAGATCCTGCAGGATAACGGGCGCTACGGGGTTTCATTCTTCTTCGCCATCAGCGGCTTTCTGATCTGTACGCTGTTGCTGCGGGAAAAGCGTGAAACGGGGCGTATATCGCTCGGCCGATTCTACACCCGGCGGGCGTTCCGGTTGTTTCCGCTGTATTATGCCGTGCTCGCGTTCCAGGCGCTCGTGATTGTCTTTTCCGATGCGCAAAGCGCCGCCGGGGAAGCGCTCTTCTGGCAGAAGCTGCCCTCGTATTTCTTTTATTACAGCAACCTGCTGCCCACCGCGACGGAGGGTCCTTTCTTCTTCGCGTGGTCCCTGGCGGCCGAAGAGCAATTTTATCTTCTCGCCAGCCTGCTGCTCTTGTTCCTGCCGGGAAACGGTGTCGTGATCCTCACGGTGACCGCACTGGTCATAAAGTTCGTCACGATTCAACTGTTCGGGAATATCGACGCGACCTCCACCTTCTGGCGGATCGCCCTCAGCTATCAGGAGCCGATCCTGTGGGGCGTGCTGCTGGCCTTCGTGCTCGAGTCGCGGCGCGGTTACGAAGCGGTAAAGGCGTTTGTTCAACAACGTTTCGTGGTCTCCGGCGCCGCTCTGCTTGGCATTGTCTGGCTGTTCACCCATCCGTTCGAATCCCAAAGCAAGTGGGACTCGGAACTCCTGTTCGTCACCATGACGATCGTGCTCGCGGGCGTCGCGATGGCGCATTCCCCGTCGGTGCTGGGCCGCGGCATTCCGGCGCATGTCGGTCGGATCAGCTACGGGATATATCTGCTCCACTATTTCATGCTCGTGGCCGTCACGCGTTTCGTGCCCGGCGGCAGCCATCCAATGATATGTCTGCTCACCAGCAGCACCGGACTCGTGCTGCTCGCGAGCGCCGTCTTCAAATATTTCGAACATCCCCTCGCGGCGTACGGGAAGCGACGGTTCTCCCCTCGCCGCGCCCAGCCGCTCGACCGGAGCTTCCCGCCTCACCCGGCGCAGCGACCAAGACGATGCCCACCCGGTTCGCTTCCAATGGCCTGCCGGCCAACTAGCCGGACAATATCATGACCAGAGCACGCGTTGCCCTTGCCGCCCTTCTCGTTTTTTTCGGGCCAGAACTCACTGCCGCCGAGTCGACCTGGGTCTACAGCGTGCAGTTGACGGCAGCGGCCCACGTTTCGCCGCCGCGCATCGAGCTGACCTGGGTCGTCGACCAGGTGCCTGCCGAATACTTCACCGTGCACCGCAAGCGCCTGGGCGAATCCGCATGGGGCGAAGGCGTCACGCTCCCCGCCGATGCGAATTCATTCATCGACGAGAATGTCGAAACCGGCGCTCGCTATGAATACCAGGTGATCAAGCGCTCGCTGGGCGTCGACATCACCGCCTCCGGTTACATCGCGGTTGGCGTGCAGGCACCCCTGCTCGAAAACCGGGGGAAGATCGTCCTCGTCGTCGACCAGGCGATCGCCGGCGAACTCACCGGCGACATCGCCCGGCTCGAGCAGGATCTCACCGGCGACGGCTGGATCGTGGTGCGCAAGGACGTCGCGCGGGATGGACAACCACGCGAGATCCGCGCCGCCATCCAGGCAGAATACCAGGGAGACCGCGCGGGCACGCGCGCCGTGTTGCTGCTGGGCCACGTGCCGGTCGTCCGCTCCGGCTCCCTCAACATCGACGGCCACGGCGCGCGCCCCCTGCCCGCCGATGTGTATTACGGCGAGATGGACGGGGAATGGCGGGATGCGAACGGCGACGGCATCTTCGACGAGAACGTGCTCCCCTCGGACGTCGAGTTGCAGGTGGGCCGGATCGACTTTGCGGACCTGCCGGGCACTTACGCCGCGTCACCCTATCCGTCCGAAGTCGAGTTGCTGAAGCGTTACCTGGCCAAGAATCACGCCTATCGTCAGGCAGCCGTCCGTCCCGCCCCGCGGGCGCTGGTCGGCAATGCCATCGGCGACGGCAACGGCCAGGCGTATGCGGCAAACGGTTACAGACTTTTTTCGGCGCTCCTCGGGCCGGCCCGCATCGTCAGCGCCCGCGTGGAGGTGAATGCGCCGCCCGAGGAACGATGGCTGGGCCGGCTGGTGCGCGACGACTACACGTGGGCCTTCGGTTGCGGCGCCGGCAGCGATTTTACGGTGAGCAACCTCGGCGCGCACGGCCAGTGGAACGACTTCTGGGCGAGTGATTTTCTGGATACACGGCCGAAAGCGGCCTTCTACCTGATGTTTGGCAGCTGGTTTGGCGACTGGTCGCAGTCGGACAATGTGCTGCGGTCGGCGCTCGCCTCGCGGGATCTGGGTCTGGCCGCCGCCTGGGCCGGCCGGCCGCATCTGTTCCTGCATCCCATGGGCACCGGCGAGTCGATTGGTTACGGCATGCGGCTGAGCCAGAACAACCCGGGCACCCAGTACTGGAACCACGTGCAACGGCAGCTGCGGGGCGTCCATATCGCGCTGCTCGGCGATCCCACATTGCGCCTGCACGTGATCGCACCGCCATCGGAGGCGCAGGCCGGCCGGGCCGGCGCCGACGTCCTCGTGACCTGGCAAGCCTCGCCGGACGAGGTGGCCGGCTATCACGTGTATCGCACAAATGGTGACGGGGGGTTCACCCGCCTGACCGGGGATCCGTTGACGGGCACGCGTTTCACCGATCTGAACCGCGCACTTCAGGGCGACACCTATATGATTCGGGCGATCGCCGTCCAGAACGGGCCCAGCGGAAGCTACGTGAACGCGAGCCAGGGCGCGTTCGCCAGTTACGCCGGCGATCCCACCGCCGGGGAACGGGCCGCCTCCGCGCCGGCGGAGACGGTGTGGTTCGACGACGCACTCCCCGCCGGCGCCCAGCCATTCGCCACCCCGAATGATCGCTGGCAATGGGTGCGTTCGGATCCGGCGCCGTTTTCGGGTTCCGCCGCCCATCAATCCGAAGGGGCGGCCGGGCTGCACTTCCACTTCTTTAGCGGGGCGACGACGCCGCTCACGCTGGAAGCGGGCGACATCCTGTTTGCCGACGTTTTTCTCGATCCCTCGAATCCGCCTCGGGAAATCATGCTCACCTGGTTGACGGAGAATTGGGAGCACCGGGCGTATTGGGGGGAGAACCTGATCATCGAGGGCACGGAAGGCGGCCCGGCGCGGCGATTCATGGGCGAACTTCCCACAGCCGGACAATGGGTTCGGCTGGAAATTCCCGCGAGCGCCGTGGGCCTCGAGGGGAAAAGCGTGACCGGGATGGGCTTCAATCTCTTTGATGGACGGGCCACGTGGGATCGCGCCGGCAAGCGGAAGCGGTAATGCGATTTTCCCCGGAACGCCGTTGAAGACCCCGTAGTCGGGTCAACGGAGGGGCGACTTTCCAGTCGCCCGACACCGGTCGGTCGAAGGTAAATTCGGCGGCTGGAAAGCCGCCGTTCCGCGGAGGTCGCTGCAGCCGAGAGCGCGTCACGCTCGCAACTACGGGACGCTCGCAGCCAAGCCTGCGAGAGCTCAGAACGAAAACGTATTCGTCAGAATGAAACTGCGCGGCTCCGGCACCGCATAGATCGTCGTGAAGCCTTCCGTGATATTCGCGCGCTGGGCCAGCGGGTCCTGATTGTCGAAGACGTTGCGAATATTCAGCTGCACCCGCCAGTTCACCCGTTTGGCGATCTTATGGCTGAACCCGAAGAACAGTTCCGTTTCGGAAAGAACCTTGCCCTCGATTGGCGCGTCGCGCGAAGGCACCAGCACCTCAACCGGCGATCCGGTCAGCGGGAATTCATTCTTCACCAGTGACGCGCGGTAGCCGAGCACCTGCGGCGAGCGAAACCGATAGCCGCCACCGACAAAACCGCCGCGCAGCCTGCCCTCGGTGAGAGTATAGCGGGTGACGACGTTGACGCGCCAGTCGCGTCCATTCTCCACCTTTTGTCCGTCGGCCTGTTTCATCTGGTTCAGCGTCTGGATGATTCCGAGGTAGCGCGTTCCGATCGTTGTATTCGTTCCGCCAGGACCGGTGAGGTTAGCGTTCGCGGCCCAGATGGGCGCACGTTCCTGAATGAAGTTCACCCACGGCCGGCCAATGTTGGACGCGGTTGCTTTCGCTCGCGCGCCGCTCACCGAGAGCCGCCAGTTCCGAAGCGGGTTCGCCACGATCTCGGCCTCGTACCCCTCCGAGACGAGTTCGCCCGTGAGACCGCTCAGCACATACGTGCCCTGCTCCGCATCATAATAACGGGGCCGCGCGACGTTGACGGTTCCGTCCTCCGTCCGATCGATCAACGTGTTTTCGATGTTCTGCACGACCGGGATGATCGCGTTGCGAAAGCCCTCGATGCCGGCCGGACCGGAGGTGTTTTCGTATTTGTTCAGCCGAAGCGACACGCGATTGTCCAGAATGCGAAGCATGATGCCGTAGTCTTTTCCTTTTCCCGTGGCACCCGGCACCTGCGACCCGTCATCCGGATTGATCAAACCCGTGGGCGGATTCCACGTGCTGGATTGATTGTAGAAAACCGAAGCCCACGACAACACGTGCAGGACGGCGCCTTGCGTCGCGGTGGCGCCTGAGGTGTACGCGGACCAGTGGGTGGGCGCATCGAGGCCAAATGCGTTCTCGAATGCGGACGTCGCTCCGCCTTGCCGCGGCGTCACGTAGGTGGCCTGGCGGATATTATCGCGGCGCCAGCCGAAACTCGTAACGAGCCGGTTCTGGAGGAAAAAATTCTGCAATGCGAACACGCGCCCCTCCGAGAGGTTGTTTACCATGTTCGCCGCACCGCTGGCTCCGATCGGATTCCTGTAACCGGCCATGTAGGTGCTGCCATCGGGCAGCGGGTACGCCGTCGTGCGAACCGGATCAAATGGCACCGTAATATAGTACGTGTTCCCCGTCCGCGAATCCTTGGGATCCGAAAGATACGTGCGAAACGCGAAAGTGTTGTAGGTGCCGCCGCCCCAGACTTCACGGGCCGCGTCGAACGAAACGCCGGGTGGAATCACCCGCTGCACGGATTCCTGCTGGAAATCCATGGCTTCGGACCGTTGATACATGGCGGCGGCGCGATGACGCCCCAGCCAGCGGGTCCAGCCCGAGTTTTTGGCCAGATCCAATTCGTAGGAGAGCATGGCCCGCGATTCCTCCTTGTCGGACCGGAAACCGAAAACCCGCGGCTCCCCCTCGACGTAATAGCGGCCGAGATTCGGATTCGGAGTCACGCGATCCGGCAGGAACTGGTTCGCGTCGGCCCGGATGGCCGACTGGATGCCGCGCAGGAAATCGGAAATCGGATTCCGGACGCGCTCGTTGCTGTAATCGATTTGGAAATACAGGTTCGCCGGCAGCCGCTGCTCGAGCGAGAGGCCCCAGGTTTTTCCATACATCAGGTTCCGCGTGCCATTGCCGTTGATGCTCACATCAAACGGAGAAATCGATTCGTCGTACGGCAGACTGTACGAATAGGAATCGGTCCCGACCTGGTTCGGCTGGCTGCCTGGTCCGATCGTATGAACCGAGTAGCGGGTCGCGGGCAGGGCGATGTTGGTCGCAGCACCGGCCCCCCAGATCAGATACGGATCCGCCACCGCTGCTCCGAGAATCAAGACATTACGCGTCGAGGTGTTTCGGGCGAAAAGCGTACTGTTCGGGCCCGTGATCAACGCGGTATTGCTCAACCCATTGTTGAAGACCGGCCGTCCCGCCTGGATCCACGGCGTCACCTGATCCGAGAACCGCACATTGCGCGGAGTCGTCATGTCGAGCATCGCGTCCTCGTAGCAGGCGCGGAAGGTCGTCGATTTGAGGGGCCTCAGCGTGAAGGTGCCGAAGTAGCGGTCATCATCGCGGCCGCCCGGTTCGCGCCACGAAGTCTGACGCGACTTCACGGCGGCAAAGCGCAGACCGAACACATCCCTGACGAAGGGCTGGTTGAGATCGACCGAACCGCGCAGCGAGCCGTAGTTGTCCGTGCGGAAACTGACCTCGTAGCGGGGCCGCTGGAGATTGGGGCGAATGAACGAGGTGTCGACGATGCCACCGGGGTTGCCGTTGCCGAACAGGATGGCGTTCGGGCCGCTCGAAATGCTCAGCCGCTCGGTGTTGTAGGCGTCCTGCAGAATCACGGTCTGAAAAAAGTCGTGCGTCACCCCGGGCGAAGTGAGTCCGCGGATACGATTGGCCGACCGGGTGTTGAGCACGCCGGTGTTGAAGTCGCCGCCCCCGTTGGTCGCGGACATGTACTCGTTCGTGTTCTCCACGTTGATCGAATAGCGATACGCGTCCTCCATCGTGACGGACGCGATGTCCTCGAGAAACTCCTTGGTCATGATGGACACCTGCGAAGGCACGTCCTTCAGGTCCGACTTGAACCGCGTGCCGGCGAGCGTCTCGCGCGCCGCGTAGCCTTCATCGCGTTCCGCGGCGACTTCGAAGGGGCTCAATACGATGGCTTCGTCCTCAATTTTCGGGGACGCGGTCTTGGTTTCAGGCGTACCCGGAGGAAGCGATTGGGCATGGGCACCGCTCAACAGGAGCAGCGGAAGCAAAAAACCGCGCAGGCAGGCGCGAAGAGATTTGGTCATGGTGGCAGGTTCAGCGCTGAAGCCGTGTGGTCATCGCACGGCTGGCGGGCAGAGATACGGGCGAAGATCGCCGGACACAAGCCGGGTGTGGCGCCGAGCACGCCAATGGGCAAATCACGTTTTGAGCGACCGCTCAATCCACGCACGGGACGCCCGGCAGGACCCGGAACATGGGCGGGACGCCAAACCTTTCTACACAAGTCACGCTGCTCATTTGGGGCTGGACACGTTTGCAGGAAACGTCCAGAGGTGAGGGGTGATGCAGGAACGTCCGCGTCCATCTGCTGCGCCGATTCCGGCGCGATTGCTCGGTCGTCGCTTCGGCGCGGACCAACTCGATGTCATCCGTGAACAGGTGCGGCA
>JBBRCR010000021.1:0-35501 GCA_038204695.1 Opitutales bacterium
TGTCTTCGTGCCGCTACTCGGCCGCGTTCAGTTCGGCGGCATGCTTCAGCCCGACCAACACGAGTTCCGGCACGATCACATCGAAGAGTTTCTCGGGCTCGAGCATCCGCGCAAATCCGCCGGTTCCGATCACGTGTGGCCGTTCGCCGCCGAAGGCCTCCCGCGACAACTCCTTCACCAGCTGTCGAATCGCGCCAACATGTCCGTGATACACTCCCGCCTGGATGCTCTCGACCGTCGAGCGTCCGAGACAAACCGCGGGCCGGACGATTTCCACCGCGGGCAGTTTGGCGGTCCGTCCCGCCAGCGTGTCGACGGAAATTCCGATGCCGGGCAGGATCGCCCCGCCCAAATACTCGGCCTCGGCCGTAATCACATCGAGCGTGGTCGCCGTGCCACAGTCCACGACGATGATGTTGGCCGCAGGATGGCGGAGCATCGCCCCAATGGCGCCCGCGATCCGATCGGCACCGACCTCGTGCGGATTGCGATAACGGACCTTCAATCCGGTTTTGGCCCCCGCCTGCAGGATGAACGGTTCCGCCTCGAAGTACTTCAGGCACGCGCTCCGGATGGGATGCAGCGCCGCCGGCACCACCGACGCGATCGCAACCCCCTCGATCGCGCGCGGGTCGACCCCGCCCTCGCGGAGCACGGCAATGAAGAAGACCCCGAATTCGTCCGACGCGCCGAGCGGGTGGGTGGTCTTGCGAAATTGAAATCGCAGCCCGCCATCAAAAACACCGCCGTGGATCGTTGTATTACCAATGTCGAGACAGAGCAGCATGGAAGACGTGGAAGACTTGGAAGACTTGGAGGACTTGGAAGACTTGGAAGACGGGTAAGACGGGGAGACTCGGAGCGGGGCACGGAGTCTAGGCCCGGGCGGCGGGACTCGTCTCAGCCGGCCGGCACACCGCGGGCGGCGGGATTTCTCCGGCGGTAGTGACGGTAAGAAGCTGCTCCAGCGCCGGGCCGATCTCACCGCGGTCGGAGCAGGACTGGATGATTCGACCGCTCGCGTCCCAGATGTCGGCGGGAAAAACCCCGCCCTCCTCCCAGCGTGCGAGATCGTTGTGGACCACCAAATCGGCGGTGCCACCGGCGAACAGCGACAACACCGCCGTGCGGACGCCGCCGGCATCGGCTCCGCGCGTCAGCTTGAACGCGACCACGCGCACGTCGGGGTTGCCGCTGCGGGGGCGAATGGTCGCCAGCAGCTTGGGATTTCGCCGCAGCCGGATCACGAGATCGGCGCTCGACGCGAGCTTCGCCGGCCCGGGCGCTTGGGGGACACCTGCGACTTCGACCGTCGCGACGGAAAAATCGCTCACAGCCGCCGCATGCACGACGGCGTCAAAGCGCTCGCGGGCGAGCAGCCGGCTGAGCGCCGCATCGAGATCGGCAAACGTCGTAAAAATCTCCTCCTGGCCGGCGCCGCGCAACGCCGGTGTCCCGCGCGCGCGGAGCAGCGTCACCTCGTGGCCGCGGCGGGCAAAGTGTTCCGCGATCAGCGCGCCGGTGCGGCCGGTGCTGGTATTCGTGATCACGCGCACGCCGTCGATCGGTTCGGCGGTCCCACCGCTTGTCACCAGAATCCGGAGACGGCGCCCGGGCCGGATCAGCGCCGCCTCGATCGCCGATAGAATTTCCTCCGGCTCGGCGAGCCGCCCCTCGCCGATTTCGCCGCACGCCGTCCGGCCGGAGCCGACGCGGACAAACCGCGCGCCCCACCCGCGCAGTCGCTCGACGGCGGCCGCCGTCGCCGGATGACTCCACATGGCGGGATTCATGGCCGGCGCGATTAACAGCGGCTTTTTCCAGTCATGCGCCAGCAGCAGCGCGCCCGCGAGTTCGTCCCCGAGACCCGCTGCCATGGCGTTAATTGTATTCGCGGTGGCTGGACAAACGATCGTGAGCTCAGCCCAGCGGATGAGCGCGATGTGCTCGAGGGCGCCGCCCGGCGCAAAAAGATCCGTGCCAACGCGTTGTCCCGTCAGCCCCTCCAGCGTGGCTTCGCCCACAAAGCGCTGCGCCGCCGCCGTGGCCACGGCCCGGACGCAATGTCCCCGCTGCACCAGCTGCGAGATGACCTCGCAGGCCTTGTAGCACGCGATCGAGCCCGAGAGAACGAAGAGGATGTTGCCGGGCATCAGAGTGATTCCGCCGACTGGGGATGCGGCCGGGGCATATGCCTCGCGTCCGGGCCACCGTAACCATCATTGGGTGCGTCTCCGTTCAGTGAATACCGGCGCAACCGGACGTTATCGATCAACCGGACGCCCTCCAGCCGCACGGCGGCCAGGCGCACGCCGTCGTGATCCTCGACGTAATCGACGTCGAAGCCTTTCGCGCGCAGGGCGGTCCTCGCGGCGGCCGGCTCGGTGGCTGTCTGAAGGATCCGCGGAAAGCTGGCCGCCTGGGCTCGCGCGGCCGGCGAGAGCCGGCGGTTGCGCGAGCTGAGGGCGAGGCCGTCGGGATCGCGCACGGTCGGGCACGCCACGATTTCCACGGGCAGCAGGAACGCCTCCACCATGCCGCGCACCAGCTGCAGTTGCTGCCAGTCCTTTTCGCCGAAATAGGTGCGGTGCGGCTGCACGAGATTGAGCAGCTTGAGGACCACCGTCAGCACGCCGTCGAAATGCCCGGGGCGGTGCTCGCCCTCCCAACGGCGGCTGAGTTGATCCTCCGTGACGCGATAAAGATAATGGTCGCGATAAACCGCCTGCGGCGCGGGCGCCAGGATCGCATCGACGTACGGAGCGGCGAGCTCGGCGTCCGTGTCCAACGTTCGTGGATACTGCTCCAGATCGCGCGGGTCGTTAAACTGCGTCGGATTGACAAACACGCTGAGCACGACCCGCTCGTTCTCGCGCCGCGCGCGGGCGAGCAGCGCCTCGTGCCCGGCGTGCAATGCGCCCATGGTCGGAACGAAGCCCACCGAGCGGCCCTGCCACTCCGGGCCCGTCCGGCACGCCCGCCATTCCGCGATTTGCGAGAAGATCGGCTTCATGCCAGCACCTCCGCCGCCGTCGGAAAACCCGCCGTCCGCACATCGCGGGCGAAACGATTGATCGCGTTGCGCACCATCTCATCACCATCAAGGTAACGCCGCGCAAATCGCGGCTGGAAACTCGGATCGAGGCCGAGCAGGTCGGATAGCACGAGCACTTGTCCCGCGGTCGACGGGCCTGCGCCGATGCCGATCGTCGGAATCGCGCGCTCCTCAGTGATCGCGGCGGCGAGCGCCGCCGGCACACATTCGAGCACGACCGCAAACGCGCCGTGCTCCTCGAGTGTGCGCGCGTCCTCGCGCAAACGCGCCGCGGCCTCCGGCTCACGTCCCTGGACGCGGTAGCCGCCGAGTTGATGGACCGACTGCGGAGTGAGTCCGAGGTGACCCATCACGGGAATGCCGCTTTCGATCAGATGCGCGATGACCTCCTCGTGACCGGCAATGCCCTCGATTTTCACCGCGGTGGCACCGGCCTGCATCAACGCGCCCGCGGCATCCGTCGCGGCCGCGACTCCGCGCCGGGCGGCGAGGAACGGCATGTCCGCAACGACGACGATATCCGGCGCCCCGCGCCTCACCGCCGCCACGTGGGTGACCATCATTTCGGTCGTCGCCTGCAACGTGGAAGGAAACCCATGCACGACCATCGCGACACTGTCGCCGACGAGGATCGCGTCGGCCTCCGTGCTGGCGACGAGCCGTGCCATCAGGGCGTCATACGCGGCAATCATCACAATCGGATGCTGCTCGCGGCGGGCGCGCGAAAAATCGACAATTGTTTTCACGCCGCCTCCGTGGTTTTCCGCGAAGGGAAAGCGACGTGGCTGGCAGGGCGGAGCATGGGTGCTTTTCGCATGGCGATGAAGCCTCGGGTCCAAAGATCGGTTGAGTTGCAGTGTCCGGTCGCGAGCGAGTTCGCGCTAGACCCGGCCAACGTTAACAGAACGCGGGCGGGCGCAAATCGAATCTCTGTCACCGAATGAAACCAGCCAGAGCCGGCGATTAATCGCCACCGCTCCAAGGAGAAGCCGGTGAACTTCGGCCGGCGGCAGCTCGTCGCCGCTCGCTACGGAATCTCGTACACTTCGATGATGCCGACCCCCGGTTGCGCGGGTTGCGCAAGGTCGGGGTTCGGATCGAGCAATTCGAAGGGCTTCACCACAACGGTATAGTTGCCGGGGGGCAGATCCACCAGCACACAGGGCTCGCGCCGATTCAGCGGAGCGAAGCCCGTCGCCGTGATTCTCTCTTCACTGTAGAGCTGGACCAGCGGCTGGAAGTCGTCCCGCTCACCCCGGACCACGCGGGCGCCGTTGCTCCAATCGTCGTTCTCCAGGAGCAGCCGCCCATCGTTGCCGCGCAACTCCATGAAGGGATCGAACAATGCACCGTCCATGTTGTACACCCGCTCGAGCGTCGGCCCCAGCACGCGAATCAGAAGGCGCTTCGTCGTTCCAGCGTCCGCCTGCACCACGAATCCGCCCACCATCTCCTTGCCCTGATTGTCGACGTAGCCCCGCGTCGCGAGGTTTACGATACGTCCGCCGCCGCGCACCAGTTCGTAGGCCTCCACCAGGCCCGGTCCCGTCGCTCCCGCGGCTCCCTCTACCACGGCGGTGTACGCCCCGGGTTCGAGCGACACCACGACCGCCGCATCGGCGCTGCCCGAGGCAAAGGGAAACGCACCCACGCTTGCGGCCGCCCGGGCAACGTCGCCCGGCGCGGTGGCCGCCTGTAGGCTCCAGTTGCCGTTCTCCGCCACCGTGCGGACTCCGCTCATAATCCGCAGCACGGGATCAGCCAGCGCATCGGCCACCCCAAAGCCCCTCAGCGCCGGCCCCACCCCGCGCACCAACATCTGCTTCGTTTCGCTCCCACCGATGACGAACCCGCCAATCAAGACCTCATCGCCGCTGCCCACAAAGGCGCGCGTGGCGACGTTAATGAGCGTGCCCGCCCCGGCTGGGGTCACGGTCTGCAACCGGAAATTTGCGACGGCAAAGGCACACTGCTCCACCGTTGACGCGTCGTCAGACTCGCCGGGTTGGCCGGCGGCCACGCCAATCGCGGCATTGACGGGTGCGGGAAGGATAATTCGCGGATTCGAAAAATAGGGAAGCTCGTTGGCCGCGGGCTCGCGCAGATCGTTCGCATTCGCCCGCGGGTAGGCCATGATGTCGCGATAAGTTCGTCCGTCGGCGCCCACGAAACGATATCCGTAGCTATAGCTGAACGCCCCCGGTCCCGAGAGCGCATTCGGCCGATCGTGAGCGCAGCCGAGAACGTGACCGATTTCGTGCGCCACCACCGTCGTTCCCGCGACACTTGAATATTGCACGATGCAGAACGAAAAAAGCGGACTCGTGAGTTCGTCTGGTGCGTCGAGCAGGAAACTCAGCCCGCTGCTGGCCGAATCGCTCCGGTTCAGCGCGAGGCAAACGATATCCGCACCCGATTGATCCCGCAGCGCGTGAATCCCGTCCATCCGGCCGTCGTCCGTGCGGTACAGGGCCGTCAAAGCGTCGTCCTGGACCTTGTTCGACGCGCTGGCCATCTCGTCGTAAGGCGTTTCGGCGATCCGCACGAGCTTCACCCGCGCCGATATCAGGCTGGCGGTGAACACGGAGTTCACCGTCGCCACCGCGGCGTCGAACGCACTCTGCAACGCGTCCGTCCGCGCCGTCCCCGTCATCGTGGAAAGCACGGCCGGCGTGTAGAGCATCATCAGGTGCAGATCGGCCCGCTGGGGATTGTCTGCCGCGGCCGTGACCGGCGGTGTGACCAGGCCGGCATCAGACCGGCCTTTGATTTCCGCCGCGGCAGCGCCCGCGCGCAGCCGTGCTTCCGCCGCGCGCAGCACGGCCTGATCGATCGCCGGACGACGCGCCCCGCCACAGTCTCCCACCCGCGCTGGGTCGACCTGATAAAATTGGGAAAACTCCTCGGTCGCCACCCGCAGCGCGAAGCTGCCCCACACGGGGTCTTCGATCGAGGCATGCAGGAATCCGTGATGATATGCGAAAACGGCCCGGCTCGCGGGCCGGCCCTCCACCCGCCCGTGGCTGACAAATCGATCTGCACCCAACATCTCGCTGTCGTCGATCACCACCACCAGCGTGGCATCACGCGACAGCGGCACGACGATGCGGCCATCACCCGGACGCTGCCAGAACGGCGAACCCTTGCCCGTGATCAAATCCCGGTTGAGCCTGACGTAATGGATTTCCTTGGACGGAGCCGGCAACGCCGCGTCGAGCGCCGCGGCGTTGGCCGGCCGGACAAATTCGAACAGGACGCCTCGCATGGGCATGGCTGCAGCTGGCGGCGGCGCGACCGGCTCCGGCATGGGCAGACCGATGGTGCGCTCAAACTCTGTCATGCCTTTCGCGGCTGCGAGCGCCAGCGAGTGGACCCTACTTGCGGGTGCTCGCAGCCACGAGCGCCCGGCGACACCGAAGACGGCGACCGCGAGGAGCAGCAAAAGCAAAATGGAGGCGCAGCGACCCATGGGAGTAAAGTCGCGCGAGTGGAGCGAAAAGTGTCATGGCTCGCAACTTGGTTTCCGCGCGTCGGCTCGTTGCACGGTGACCGGCGAAGGACTTACAACACTTAATCGGCGCTAAACCGGATGGGATGCGCGAACCGCGCCGAGGCGGGGCACGTTTGTTCTCCTCCCTGGCAGTCGGCCGGCACGCTCAGGGCTGGAGCATGCCGATCCGCCCCTTCGGAATCGTTGTGACGGCGCGATGAGCACACGGCGGCGCACACATTCACGCGGCTTTCACCGATCTTGCCGCACATGCTTTGACGCCGCCCGAATAATGTTCCAACTTCCGCCCGAATGAAATCGGTCAAAGTTCCAGCCTTGGAGCTGTTTCTCCACGAAATGATCCCGCTCGCGAAAGCGATGGGCGTCGGCGTGGAGTTGAGCGACGATCGATCCCTGGTTCTGACGGCACCGAAGGAGCAGAACAAAAATTCACTCAACACCGCGTTCGGCGGCAGCCTTGTTTCACTCGCGACCCTGGCCGGTTACGGCGTGGTTTGGGAGCTGATGAAAAACGAAAAGGGCGCGGAGAAGACCGAGTGGCGGATCGTCGTGAAGGAGAGTCGGGCGGCCTATCGCCGGCCGGTCCTCGGCGACCTGCGGGCGATCTGTGAGCGTCCCGCGCAGGCCGCAATTTCCGAATTCAAGGAAGCGCTCGGCCGCTACGGCAAGGCGAAGCTGAAGCTGAAGGCCTCGATCGTGGAGAACGGAAACGTGGCGGTGGATGTCACCGCGGCGTTCGTCGTTTCGCGTTAGATTCCTTGGGCTTTGGCGGAGCGAAAACCTCAGATGTGCTTGGAGTCGGCCTCGTCCTTGCGAGCGTATCCAGTTTCCTGACGCACGTGGTTGACGGCGTTCTTCTTCAAGTACGCCTGGTAAACATCCTCCGCGCTCATGCCGAGCGTCTGGGCGAGCGAGACGAGAAAGTGGAACAGGTCGACGACTTCGACCCGCGCGTTCTGCTCGTCGAACTTCTGATATTTTGCCCACCACTTCCACGGCACGCTGTCGATGAGCTCGGCCGTCTCCTGCTGCAACGCGCGCGTGTAGTTGAGAATCCACTTCGCCTTCTCCTCGTCCGTGGGGGGCGGCAGGTTGACGCCGATCCGGCGGTTCAGGGCATCCTGCATCTGGAAAATCTCCTCGAGTTTGTCCATGGGGCGAGGCTTGGCCCACCATCTTGGCGCTGGCAAGTGACAAGTGGCGTTTTCTCCCGGCCTGCGGGCGGGTTGCGTGGGCGGCGGGCAACCCCGATTTGCGCAGCGACCGATGGGCCGGCGGCGGCCGTCCGGAATTTACAGTTGCCGGCGGGGAAAACCGAGGCGATGGTCCGCTCTTCATGCACGCGTCGAGCGCTTGCGCGCTCCGGGTGCCATTAACCATCGCGGTCGCTCCCCTTTGGGTGAGCGATTCGCTCAAAAACAAACCACACAAATGCCAGATCCAGATAAGTCAGACGCGCCCGATACCGGGCAGGTCGACTTGCCCGCAACGCCGCCCGCATCTGCGCCCCAAGGCGCAGAACAACCGGCAGCGGCGGACACCCCGAAGGCGACAGTCACCCCAGCCGCTCCCGCGGCACCGACACCCCCAACCGCTGAAGCCGCGCCGAAATTCGGTGCGTTTGGCGCCACTCGCGGCTCCGGCCTCGCGCGTGGAAAACGCCCGGTGGTCAGCGCTCCGAGCACGGGCGGCACCACCAGCAGTTCGGCCGCCTACAAACCGACGTCGGTCGAGGTGATCAAGTCGCAAAGCGAATACAAGAATCCGTTCACCGGCGAGACGTCGGTGAGCTCGCCTGTTGTCAACGAGCCTGCTCCACAGGCCGCTCCCCCGCTCCCCGCCGCGAAGCCCGAGGTCGTCGCCGCGGCGCCCGAGCCAACCCCGCCCCTCCCCGTCGCGCGGGCCGAAGCATTGCCCCCGACGCAACCGGTTTCACGCTCCGCGGAGGAGCAGGCCGCCAAGTCGGAACTCAACATTCTTCCGCCCGAAACGGCGAAACGCCCCGCCGTGCATTGGGAGGCTCCCTCCGGTCAACCGCCCTCCAGCGCCGCCGCACCCGGAAGGGCCGACGAGCGCGCGGTTTTCCAACCGCGCGAACGCGCCGAATCGGAGCGTCGCGAGCCACGTTCGTTTGATCCGCGTGACCCGCGTGACGCGCGGGACCCGCGTGACGCGCGCGATCAGCGTCCGCGTTCGTTCGAGCCACGGGAACGCCGCGAAGGCGACTTCCGTGATGGCCCACGCCGTGAAGGCGAATTTCGGGACGGTCCCCGCCGCGAAGGTGGCCGTCGCGATGAGCGCCCGTACGAACCTCGCAGCCCACAGCCCCCGCGGCCGGTGCAGGCGGCGCCAGCGAAACCCACTGGCTTCATGGGTTGGTTGAAGAACCTGTTTGGCGGCAGCACGCCGACGGACGCGGCGCCCGCTCCAGAGGTCCGTCGCGATGATCGCGAAGGCCAGTATCGCCATCGCGGTGGTGGTGGTGACCGCGGTCGCGGTGGTTACCGCGATGAGAATCGCGGACCCCGTGAAGGCTACGTTCAAGGCCAGCCGGGCGAAGCGCCGCGCAGTGGCGACGAGTTCCAAGGCGAAGGCGACTACGGTCCAAGGCGCCGGCGGCGGCGGCGTGGCGGTCGCGGACGTCACGGAGGTGAAGGCGGCGGCCGGGGCGGCGAGGGCGGCCCGCGGCCGGAAGGCCAGCAGGGCGGCGGCGCCATCTAGGAAAAGACCAGAGACCAAGGGACCCAAGGGACCCAAGGGATGAAGGACCAAAGGACGAAAATCCTTTGGTCTTTTTCTTTTGGTCTTTAGTCCCGTGGTCTTTTGGTCCTTTGGTCCCTTGGGTCTTTTTATCCGAATGGCCGATCTCATCGTCAACGGCGGGAAGCCGCTCTCCGGCAGCATCACGCCTTCCGGCAACAAGAATTCGGTGCTGCCGATTCTCTGCGCGTCACTCCTCACCGACGAGCGCATCATGCTGCGCAATGTGCCGGAAATCACCGATGTCGAGAAGCTGGTCACGTTCTTCCAGCAACAAGGCTCGCGCATCGAATGGGACCGGACCGCTGGCACGATGGTGATCGAGCATGCCACGTTCGACGCCCGCCGGCTCGAGGGGGAACTGCCCTCCGGCATGCGTTCCTCGGTGCTCCTTTTTGCGCCGTTGCTCCAGCGCATGAGGAAAATCACGCTGCCGACGAACGCGAAAGGCTGCTCGCTCGGCGTCCGCGAACTCGATCCTCACCTCGACATCCTCGAAAAGCTGGGCGCGAAAGTGTCGCACAACGGCGAACTCACCCTGCGGCTGACGCGAAAGTTTCGCGGCGCGCGCCACTGGCCCGATTACATGTCGGTGACCGCGACCGAAAATTTCGTGATGGCGGCCGCCCTCGCCGAGGGCACGTCGGTCCTGATCAACGCCGCCAGCGAACCGCACGTGCAGGATCTCTGCGCCGTGCTCACCGGCATGGGCGCAAAAATATCGGGACTGGGCACAAGCATGCTGACGGTCGAAGGCGTGGCGCGGCTCAACGGTGGCACCTTCAAAATCAACACGGACTACCACGAGGTCGTCACGTTCCTGGCACTCGGCGCCATCACCGGCGGCGAGGTCAAGGTGCGGCATTCGCTGCCGCACCACTTCGACCTGATCAGCCGCGCGTTCGCCAAACTCGGCGTGGTCATCGAACACCAGGGCGACACCGCCATCGTGCGGCGCAACCAGTCGCTGGTGATCGAGACCCCGTTCACCAGCAATCTGCTGCCGAAGATCGAAGCGGCACCGTGGCCGTATTTTCCCGTCGACCTGCTGCCCTGCATGATCGCGCTGTCGGTGCGCGCAAAGGGCGCCATCCAGTTTTGGAACAAGGTGTACGAAGGCGGCTTCACGTGGATGGCGGAGCTGTCGAAGTTCGGCGCCCACGTCGTCGTCAGCGATCCGCACCGCGTGATCGTGTTTGGCAACCGGCCGCTGCGTCCCGCCACGGTCGACGCGCCTTACATCATCCGCGCCGCGGTGGCGCTGTACATGATTGCCGCAAGCATTCCCGGCCGTTCGGTGGTTAAGAATGCGGATACGATCATGCGCGCCCATCCCCGCTTCGTCGAAAACCTCCAGAGCCTCGGGGCGGACGTGGAGTGGAAATGACGATGGCAGGTTCGCGACATGAGGATCCGGTGGTGGTCCGCTGATCCCCGACCGTGGCAGATTCGCCGTCGACCTGAACAATCCACCTCACCGCGCGCCGAAACTCACTTGGGATGCCCTGCTGCGCCAGGATTTCAAATGGAGCGGCCGGACAAGCTGCAAGGTCCGGCTCAACGTGCGCAATGTCCTGAACGACAACCTGCCGGGGGCTGCGCTGGCATCTTCGGATGGGGCTATTTCACGGTACTTTTGCCATGAGCCACGTACTGCAATTCTGGAGACAACGCTGGGTTTCTGAACATAAAGGGTTGCGGCTCACCGCCCACACTTCGAGAAATTGCGGCTAAACTAACCCGGAAAATTCACAGCTGCTATGAGAACATCCCACACGCCGGGGCCGCCGCCGGGAGTGGCGCCGGTCTTTGACCGGCGTTCCGCCAGTCGGAGACCGGCGCTACGGGCAAAAACGCGCGTACAGGGTGTGCTGATATCGATCCGAATCGTGCAGGTTTGCGACGATTTCAGAGCGCTGAATTTTTACAGGAGGCCGGGACAATCGTGACACCGCCGCCGTTTTCGAGCGACTCAGGGCTTTTCCTGGACATAGAGGCAGTTCCTGGCGGCGAGATTTTCGGGCTGGGCGCAATCTGGGGAAACTCTTTTCGGCGGGAGGTGATTGGGCGGCAGGCCGTCGCTGGTTTGCTGCGGGCGGTGCAGGGCATCGCGGGTTCCAGCCTATATATTGGCGGCCACAATATTATTTTCCATGACCTGCCGTTGCTCGATGCCGCTTTTGCCATTCCCGAACTGCGGCGGCTTCCGGCCATTGATACGCTCTACCTTTCGCCGCTCGCCTTTCCGCGGAATCCCTATCACCGGCTGACCAAGGATGACCGTCTCGTTCGATCATCGAAGAATCACCCGGCGCGTGATTGCGAATCCAGCCAGGTTATTTTGAAGGATGCGGTCGCCGCCCTTCGCGCTGTGCTGGATGAACCGCGCGGCGCGGAACGACTCGCGCTAACGCGATGGCTGCTCGGCCGGGCAGAACTGCCGTGGAATGGCTCCGCGGGATTCGAGCTGCTTTTTTCCCACCTGGGTGTGCCACTCCTGGCGGACGTCGAGGCGGATGCCGCATGGGCCAGCCAAACCCAAGGGCTCGTCTGTCCAGGTGCCGCCATCGAGGAATGGGCGCAGGCCCGCGCCGACACTGCACATTATGCTGCTCTGGCGTATGTCCTCGCGTGGCTGCCGGTCGCAGGGTCCGACTCGGTGCTTCCCGGCTGGGTGCGGCATCGATTCCCACAAACGGCGACGGCCATCCGGCACTTGCGGGCCACTCCCTGTCGTGCTCCGCACTGCCCGTGGTGCAGCCAGACGCTAAGCCCAACCAGGCAACTGCAACGCTTTTTTGGATACGAGGCGTTTCGCCCTGAACCCGCTCTGGCCGGCCGGCCGGGGGTCAGCTTGCAGGAGGAAATCGTCCGGCAGGCCATGACGGGAGCTTCCGTGCTTGGCATCCTGCCCACGGGCGGAGGCAAATCCCTGTGCTTTCAGGTGCCGGCGCTCCACCGCTACTTCACCACCGGCTCGCTGACCATCGTTCTGACGCCACTGCAGGCATTGATGAAGGATCAGGTCGACGGCCTGATTGAAAAGACTTCCACGTCCTGCGTCGCCGCGCTCAACGGGATGCAAACGCCGCCGGAAAAGGCGGAGGTGCGAGAGGCCGTACGTCTGGGCAGCATCGGCATCCTGTATGTTTCTCCGGAGCAGGTTCGAAACAGCTCCTTCAAACGAACCATTTTGCAACGCGAAATCGGTTGCTGGGTCTTCGACGAAGCCCACTGCCTTTCCCAATGGGGCCACGATTTCAGACCGGATTACGTTTATGTCGCACGCTTCATCCGCGAACTGGCGGCAGAGCAGCACGTGCCTGTCCCTCCGGTCATGTGTGTAACAGCGACCGCCAAAGACGACGTGAAGGGCGAAATCGCCCGGCACTTTCAGCATCAACTCGGGCATGGTCTGGTACTCCTCGATGGGGGCACGTCCCGCCAAAATCTCAGTTATCGCATTGAAAAAGTCACCGAGCATGAAAAGCCCGCCCGGCTGCATACGCTGCTCACCGAGCGGATCGGCGACGGGCTCGGGGCCGCGGTGGTTTTCGCGGCAACGCGCAAGCGAGTGCAGGATTTCGCCACCCGGCTCGCATCGCCCCCGGTGGGCTGGTCGTGCGCCGCATTCCACGCCGGCCTATCGGCCGAGGAAAAGAAAACCGTCCTCGACGATTACCTGGCGGGCCGCCTGCAAGTGGTCGTGGCGACCAATGCGTTTGGCATGGGCATCGACAAACCCGACATTCGGCTTGTCGTCCACGTGGACACGCCGGGTTCGTTGGAAAACTATATCCAGGAAGCAGGACGCGCGGGGCGTGATCAGCAGCCCGCCGAATGCGTACTGCTGTACAACCCCGAGGATCTCGAGACGCAGTTTGGATTGCTTGCGCTCGCCCGGATCGAGAAACGCGACATCGACCAGATTTGGCGGGCAATTCTCCGCGCCGATCATGGCGACGGCAAACCCGTCACGCTGACAGTCACCGAGATCCTCGATGATCCGATCGAGCCGGCGAATTTGCTCGAGGAAAGTGACGAACAGCGCGGCTCGAAGGTTCGCACCGCGCTCGCCGTGCTGGAGAAACAGGGATTCCTCGAGCGGGATGAAAACCACACGAAAGTATTTCAAGCCCGACCACTGGTGGCGGATGAAGAGTCCGCCCGCGCCCGCATTGCGCGCTTGGATCTTCCGGAAAAGAAGCGCGCCCTCTGGCTCGATGTCATGAGCGTTCTGCTGGTGCAGGACGCGGAACACCAGGCGAGTCTCGACGATATTGCGGAGCTGCCGCGCATGCAGGATCTCTACGCCCAAATGCGCAGTTCAGCCTACGAGCGGGTCAGTCCCTATGCGCCCGTTTTCCAAGTGCTCAACGAGATGGCGCGACCGGAGGCCGGCCTGATCAGCAAGGATGTGCATTACAGTGCCCGCCTACGGGTGGGCCGCACCGCACACGCCGCCCAAATGCTGGCCGCAGCTTCGGCGCGGGAACGCGATTTGATTCACCTCCTGCGTGATGAGGAACCGAATCCGGAGGGCTGGACGCCTCTTGCCTTGCGACGCGTCAACCAGCACCTCGTTTCCCTTGGCCACGCGAGTCTGCCCGATGACGTGATTCGCACGCTCAAGACGCTGTCCACCGATGGTCGAAAGATGGGCCGGCCCGGAGCACTCCTCGAGCTGGGGTATACCGGTCGCGATCATACGCCGGTGCGGGTGTCGGGGTCGTGGGCCGAAATCCTCGAGATGTCAGCAATCCGCAACAGCGCGGCCTCGGTGCTCATTGGACTTCTCATGGCGAAGGCCAAGGCCGCACCGGGCGTTGAATCAAAGGTCGCGTTGGTGGAGTTCAGCGAAGCGGAGGTGCTGGAGGCATTTCGCGGCGATCTGACCCTCGATATATCGGTTGTTCGAGCAGTGCCCGTATTCATCCAGTATCTTTTAGTATATCTGCACGACAGCGCGATCATCGAGCTGAAGAACGGGAAGGCGTTTATCCTGCAGGCCATGAGCATGCGGGTGCTGGAGGACAATAAAGGCGGGCAGCGGCGCCGTTTCACGAAGGGGGATTACGCCGCGCTGCTCGTCCATTACTCCGAAAAGATCTTCCAGATTCACGTGATGGGCGAGTACGCCCGGCAGGGCGTGGAACGGCTGGGGATGCACCTGCGATTAATCTCGGCCTATTTCGAGATGGGCAAAGCCGCCTTTGCCGCCCGTTTCCTCCGCGAAACTCCGGAAGTTTACGAGCGGGCCACCGGCCTCGATTCGTTCCGCAAGATCGTGGACGATCTGCGCAATCCTATACAGCAGGCGATTGTCGCGGAACCTGGCGACGCCAACATGCTGGTTCTGGCCGGCCCGGGCTCGGGCAAGACGCGGGTCGTCGCCCATCGCTGTGCCTACCTGTTGCGCGTCGAGCGCATCCGGGCCGACCGAATACTTGTCGCCTGTTTTAACCGCCACGCTGCGCTGCAGCTGCGGCGGAGCATTTTTCGACTCGTGGGCAGGAACGCCTGCGGCGTGATGATTCAAACCTACCACAGCCTCGCCCTGCGTCTGCTCGGACGCAGCCTCGCCGGCGCGGGCGACGGTGAGGACCTGCCCGATTTCAGCCGCATCCTTGAAGAGGCGACCGAATTACTCACCGGGAAAACGGGCGCCGATGGGTTGCGCGCCGACGAGATGCGCGACCGGATTCTCGCCGGCTTTTCGCACATTCTGGTCGATGAATATCAGGACGTCGATGAACGCGAATATGCCTTCATCTCCGCGCTCGCGGGCCGGAAGGAAATCGATGAGGACCGCAAACTCGCGATCATGGCGGTGGGTGACGACGACCAGTCGATTTACGGGTTCAAGGGCGCCAATGTCAGGTTCATCCGCCGGTTCCAGGACGACTATCGGGCGCGTGAGCATTATCTCACCGAGAATTATCGATCCACTTGGGCGATCATCGCGGCGACGAATCGACTGATTGCGAGAAACACGAACCGCATGAAAATAGCGCATGCCATCCGGGTGAACCGCGCGCGGGATGACGACCCGCCGGGTGGCCGATGGGAAGCGCTCGACCCGCTCATGCGCGGAAACGTTCAGCGCGTGATGGTCGCGGACGCGGCTGCTCAGGCCCGGTTTGTCGCTGCCGAGATCCAGCGTCTATATAAACTGGATACCAGCCAGGGTTACGGTGCGTTTGCGATTCTGGCGCGCACCCGCGACGTGCTGGTTACGATTCGTGCAGCACTGGACGATGCCGGCGTGCCGGTGGACTGGCGTGGAGACGATGAGATGCCCGTTTCGCCATTCAGGATTCGGGAAATTCATGCGTGGCTCGCATGTCTCGCAACCGTGAAGCACGAATCCTGGACCGCCATCGCGGTCCGCACCGAGCTGACGCGGCAGCGTGGCGACTCCGCGTTCAATCGCTGGTGGAGATTCCTGGACGAAATCCGTTCGGAGTGGGCGGGGGAGGCCGGAGAGGCGGAGGTTCCTGTCTCGTTGATTCGCGACTTCTTCATCGAAGCCATTGCGGAACGGCAGCGGTATCAGCGAACCGGTGACGGTGTCATTCTCGTCACGGCGCATAAAGCCAAAGGCCTCGAGTTCCCGCACGTCATCATTGCCGATGGCGGCTGGCGTCCCACGGCTGACCAGGAACGAATGGAGGAGGAGCGACGGGTGTTTTATGTGGCGGCGACGCGCGCACAGGAAACGTTGACGATGATGGTGCGGCGGGATCGAGGCACATGCTTTCCGCATGAGATGTCGGGCCCGCACGTGATCGATCGCACTCCGCGTTCGTTGGAACCGGGTTCGACGCCGCGCGGTGATACGCGCAGGTATGCCATCGTCGGACCGGCCGAACTCTATGTAGGTTTTGCCGCCGGTGTACCGGCGAACAGTGCGATCCACGCGGCGCTTCGCGCGACCTCCGTCGGCGACGAGGTTCAGTTCATGATCCGTGGAAAGTGGATACACCTCGAGACTCCCGCAGGCGTACCCATTGCCGCACTTTCCGAAGCAGGGCGAGCCAGGTGGGGGCCGCGGCTCGGCGCGGTGAAACGAGCCACCGTTACCGCGATGGTCCGCCGGACGGTGGAGCAGGAGGGCGAAGCATATCGGCCGAAGGCGAAGGTTCCCGTCTGGGAGTTCCCCATAGTAGAGGTTTGCTGGAGTGAGGAGTCGAGGCCGTCATAGCCGATGTCGCGAGCTGCGTCTCTTCGAAATTCAGATCAAGGGGGCCATGGACGTCGCACGCACGCGTGGCCGCCCGCTTAATCTCCCGCCGCTTCGCGATCTCATGCTTCCCACCGATAAGAAAAGGAATTCGTAGTGTATCCAACGAAACACTCCCTCAGACCATCGCAACGAACGCGGTCGAACTGAAAAGTCATGGGCACCTCGCTAATGTTCAGCTGGGCGGACATCGAGCGATCTCTCCTGGAACGGCGGTCTCCAGACCGCCGAAGACAGCTCGATGGACCGGATGGGTCGGCGACCTGGAGGTCGCCGCTCCGATGGAAAACTTGACCTGTTGACACCAATTTTCCGCTCCCAAGGACTCAAGAGTGATACAACCCAGCAGAAGACATTCGAACCCAAGCCGCGAATGACGGATGAATTGGAAACGGTTTCTCGGCCCGCACGGGGAATGAATTTACAGGAGGGTGCGGAGGAAGCAGAGAAAGGCATGCGCCGCCCACTCTTCCCCAGTGCTTTGAAACTGACGGAATCGATCATTGGAGCAGCGACTGAAGTTCATCGGAAAAGGACCCGGATTGATCGAATCGATCTACGAATGGTGTCCGCTGCGCGAAAACACGATCCCCGTGTTCATGACCGACAACGGCGGCACCGCCGGCGTCAGGGTGTGGAACGCGGGCCTTCGCGACGGCAAGACGAGCTTCTACGACGGCGGGCACCGCGTGCCATGCTGGTTCCGCTGGCCCGCGGGAAACCTCGGTTCGCCCCGCGACATCGCGACACCGACGCAGGTCCAGGACATCGCGCCAACATTGCTCGAACCCTGCGCTATACAGAAGTCATCGTCCGCGCGGTTTGACGGCTCGAGCCTGGCCGCACTCCTGAGGGGCAGCGGCCGGCTTCACGACCGGAAGTTCGTCGTTCAATACAGTCGCGCGAAACTCGAGAAGTGGGAGTCCGCCGTTGTCTGGAACCAATGGCGGCTCGTGCACGGCCAGGAACTGTACGATGTCGTCGCGGACCGCGCGCAGCACGTGCGCGCGGCGGCGGGCGGCCCGCGCGGCGGCCATTGGAACGTGCAGGTCGAGCGCGCGGGAGACTGCGAGGTTCGTGTGCTGCGCTGGCCGCCGGAGGTGAACACGGCGCACACCGCGTCGTACGATGCCGCCGGCAAGGCCCTGCCCATCGCCGGGGCCCGGCTGAGCATCGCCGGCCAGCAGCTCGTCGCGCCCGCGGCCGCGGGTGCATCCGCAATCACGATCCGCGCGACGCTTCCCGCCGGTCCCACGCGATTGCAGGCGTGGTTTGTGGACAACGACGACAATGATCTGTGCGGCGCCTTCTACGCCGTCGTGCGACGCCTCTGAATGGCCCCGGTACTGTAAGCCAGTACCGGATAACCCGGAAATTTCCTGCCGCGGCCAGCGGCAAGCGAAGGAAACGGGCGCGAGTCACTGAGCGCGATTTTGCTCATGAGACTTAGCGCGGCGGAGCCGCAACCAACGCCTTCCATTCGATCGAGCTCACGCCCAGGTCGCCCATATCGCAAAGTTCTTGTGAGCCGTTGCGGCCGTGGCGGACTTTGCGTGAGGAATTTTGCGCGCAGGAAAAACAACATTTTGAGAGCGCGCTCGCAGAGGGCAATGGAGGTGGCGCCGAAGCTGATGGCGGCTTCGCCGCGCCAGGTAGGACTCCGGCGACACAACGCCGACAATGACGAAAACGTAACCTACGTTCCCCTACTGTTCCGACGGATAGCCCTTGCTGATCCAGTCGGCTTTTAACGTGGTTGGGATATTCAGCAGCCTGGCCCGGGTGAGCTTCATTTCCTGAAGCACCTTGAACGCCGGCCGGATATTGGGACAGTCCCGAAATGGGCAGCATCCGCAATAGATGACCAGGTCGGCATCTTTTGAATACGTGCTCACGGTGGCGCGCAGTTTCTCCAGATTCTTCGGGTCGGAGCCTGACCCGATGACGATCGAGTCCTTGATTCGTCCGCCGCGAATCAGGCTGGGCGTACCGATGTCGATCACGTACGGCTTCCTCCCTGCAGGGTCGCTCAGGATTTTCGCCAACTCCGCCGGTTCCATCAGTTGCGATGCCGTCCAGGGTTCCCCCGGACTCGCGGCTGGATTGGCTGCGGCTGCGGCGGGCGCGCGCGAAGAATCGCCGCACCCCGCCAGTATTGCAGTCAGCCCGCCCAGTAACAGCACCAGGGACAGCAGCTCGCGTTGGGATTTCTTTCTTACGGTGGAATGAGGCAGCTTCATGGTTTGAAGATCATATAGCAGGGCCGCGGGAAATCAATCATCGCAAGCTGATGTCGTCCGTACCGCGAACCTCGGCGCCATAAAGGATCCGGGTTAGAAACTCATGCGCACCCCGGCCGACGCGCCGCGACCGGGCAACGGCGCGAACAGTTTCAGGAATGACGTGTTCTCGCGGGCCGTGACATTGGCGAGGTTCGTGCCGCGCGCGAAAACCTCGTAGCTCACGCGGCCAGCGGGAATCATAGAAGACACTCCTGCGTTAATCATCCTTCAAAAATCCACCGCGAAGGTCATCACGATCACCCGTGAGTCGACCGTGGCCAGCCGAGAGATCGCACCCGTGGTCAGCGCGCCCACCGGTACGGGATCGTTTTCGTTGAGCAGATTGCGCACATTGAGTTGGACGCGGTAGTTGAATCCGCCAAACGCCTGCATGCGGCCGCGATAACCGGCGAGAAAATCCACGTAGCTTTCGGCCTTGCCCTCGTAAGCCGTGTCCAGATCAAGCACGGTGCTGCCGCTCGCCGATTTCTTGACGCCGTAACCGATCGTGGGCGCGGACCGCCACCGATAGGCGCCGCCGATATTGAAGCCCTTGAGCCGGCCCTCGCTGAAGCGGTAGTTCGTGATGAGATTCGCCCGGCCCCCGCGGGCCGTCGCGGTCGCGCGTCCGTCGGCCGCGGTCATGAACGCGAGGGCCTGGCCGACGAGGGTGCTGTTGTAATATTGTTCGAGCGTCTGCCCGGTCGGCTGGGCGGCATTGTACGGCGCGGTGCTCCAGGTCACCGGCCGGCCGGAGGCGTCGAGTTCACCGTTCCGGGCGACGACGGCCTTCCACGCGGGCAGCCGCGCTTCGTGCCACGCAAACCACGGCCCGCCGATGTTGGACTCCACCGCCTCGGACTTGGCCCCATTCATCCGGATGTTCCAGTTGCGGGAGGGGGTAATGTTCAACTCCGCCTCGTAGCCGGTGGAGCGAAAGTCGGACATGATATAGTAATTCGGACGGCCGGCGACGCGGTAGCCGCGCCGGTTGCCATCGTTGACATTGATGGTCGGCGTCGACGGATCCAGCGCGAGCACGCGCTGCTCTATATTGAAGAAGAAGTCGCGAAACTGGTTGATCTGATTGGCGGCGCGCTGCGGGCCGAGCGCATTCTCGTATTTATTGAACCGCAGCGCGATTTTGCCGGTCAACAGATCAAGCCGGATGCCATAGTCGCGGCCGTCGCCGCCGGCGCCGGAAATGTCGTTACCGAACGGATTGTAGCGCCCGATGTTGAGATCGAAGGTGGTCGATTTGTTATAGAACGCTGACAGCCAGCGGAGAGGCCGCACGACGACCCCGATGTTTCGGTTGATCCCCGATTGCGTCGGACCGTAGTCGGCATAACTCGCATCCCACAGCACGGGAAACAGCCCCGAAAAATCCTGCGTGGTCGACGCCGTGTCCAGCGTCGCGGACTTGGCGGTGTCCTTGCGGTATCCATACGTGAGCACGAGCCGGTCGCGCCGCTCGCGATCGGGCAGGAAGAACCCCTGCCAGGCGAAAATCTGCGCGCTCACCTTGTTCAGGCTGCCGGAGGCAACCTGACCGGCGGCGAGGCGCTTGCCGTCCGCGGCGCGAAGGGGGGTGTCGTATAAATACAGCGTGTACGGCTGGCCGTTGGCATCGGTGAGCGACATGTCGCCGGTCATGGAGCCGCTGGCGACCGTCGGGTCGTACGGGTTGGTGAAATAGTGGCGGAACTGCGGCACGCGCGAAGCATCGTTGGCCCAGCCGGAGATCGTCTTCGCGCGCAAGGCAACGCCGGGGATCACCGGATCGTCCAGAATCCGCCGCTCGAATTGCTGCTGGGCGCGATCGTTGGACTTCGTGCCTGTATATAGTCCGGAAAGCCGGTGGTGACCGAGCCACTTCGCCCACCCGCCGCGCGCCCCGGAGGTTTTGGCGAGGTCGAGTTCGTATGAGAGCGTGGCGCGCCAGTCGTCGCGGTCATGAAATTCAAGCGTATTGCTGGCGGTGCCTTGATAATATAGCTGGCCAACATTCGGATTGGGCGTGGTCGTGCCCGGTATATAGCGGTTCGCGTCCACCTCGAGCCGGAATTCACTGCTGCCGGAGGTGGCCCCGCCGCTGATTTTGTGATTCAGGGCGTCCTCGCGATTGTAGGCGAGTTCGAGGAACAGGTTGCGGGCGAGCTTTTGCTCGAGGATCACCGTCTTGGTCGTGCCGCCGAGCACGCTGGTGCGGCCCGTTCCGACGATGTTCACGTCGAAAGGAAACCGTTTGGGATCGCGCAGGGTGAAGCCTCCGCCCGAATCGAAAGTCTGGTCGACGCCCGGGAGCGACCCCGGGCTGCGGACACTGACGGAGTTGTTCCAGCTCCGCGTTTCGACCGATCCGCCCTGGATCACGACGGGAGCCGTGCCGGCCCGGGTGAAGATGCGGTTGTTCGCAATGTCGGGGAAACTCGTGTTGTCGTAGATGGGCTTCGCGGTCGTGTAGCCGCTGCCCGCCACCTGGTCCGCGATCAGCCACGGCGTGAACATATCGGTGGGAGTGATACGGCCCGCCCGGTTCCAGTTGCGCGAGTCTTTCTCCCCCTGGAGGACGAGCGTGGTGCCGGTGAAGGGCTTGAACGTGATCGCCCCGTAAAGACGTTCGTCGCGATCGAGATTCGGCATCTTTTCGGTGTATTCGCGCTTGGAAAGTCCCATCAGGCGAATCGCGAGCTTCTGCGGCGTCACCACGAAATTGGCATCGAACGTCGCGCGCTTGGAACTCTCCGAATCGTACTGGATTTCGAAGCCGTAGCGGTTGCGCATCAGCGCGCGGGCGGGCGAGGCGTCGAGAATGCCGGCCGGGCTGCCCAGGCCGAAGAGGATGGCATTGGGGCCGCTGGCCACGGTGGCCCGATCGAGATTGAAATTATCCGTGGGGTTCTGGACCTTGAAAAAATTTCGCGTGAGCGTACCCGAGCCGATCCCCCGTACGCGCCCACCCAGGCCGGGGTCCGACACGTAATTGCCATTGGCGGTGACCGGCATGAAGTCGGAGGCGTTCTCGACGTTCGCTGTATAGATGAGCGCCTGGTCGAGGTTTGTTACCCCAAGATCCTGCATGAACTCCATGGTCAGCGTCTCGATCTGATTTGGAACATCCCGGAAGTCGGTGCGCAGCCGGCTACCGGCGAGCGTTTCCGTGGCCACCCAGCCGGTGTCGGCACCGCCCGTAATCACGAACGGTGAAAGCTCGACGATTGAGTCGGAACCCGCCGCGGCCGGGTCCGGGCTGGCCGGCGGCAGAGTCTGCGCCACGGCAGATCCTGAGAGGGCGAGCACCGCGCAAAACCGGTGCAGGAACGTTGCCCGGCGCGATAATCGGATGGGACGAGCAAACATGAGGAGGAGTAACGGGGTTGACTCAAGGGGATGAAAATCCGAAACGCCCGGACATTTGGGGCGGCGGTTTTCAAGCAACGGATCGCGAGGATTTCATCAATGCCACGCTGCGAATCTTGTCGAAGAAAATCAGATGCGGTGTCGCGGCGTAATCTGCCGGAAATCCTTCGGCCGTCCCCGCGACCCCTGCGCTTGCTCCGCAGATTTGCCACCGCGCATGGCGTCGCGCCAAGGACGCGGTTGACCGGAAGGGCGACTTTCCCGTCAGCCGGAGCGGTCGACCGAACGTACTTCGGCGGCTGGAAAGCTGCCGCTCCGGCGAATACGACATGCCTGGCCGGCGCCCGCCTGCGATCTCGCCAAGACCAACCGGTTGCCCAAGCCGCACATTTTGATTCCGCCTTTGATCGTTGCGGATGTGGGATTGCGGATTGCGGATTGCGGATTGGAAATGCAGCGGCTGAACTCGCGCCCGACATCTCGTCCTCGAGCCAATACGAAACCCGCAATCGGCGATGGCCCAATCCGAAATCCGAAATCCAAAATCCGAAATTGGCGGCGCGTCAGCGCCGAAGGGTCTCGGTTATATCACGTCGACCCTGTCCGCTCCGGTCAGCCCCGTCGAGGCGGCGCTAAGGCCGCTCTCGTTTGCCGATTTCACCGGTCAACCGAAAACGATCGAGCGACTCCAAGTGATGGTGGGCGCGGCAAAGAAACGCGGCGAAGCGCTCAATCACATTCTGCTCTCCGGGCCGCCCGGCCTCGGCAAGACGACGCTGGCTTTCATTCTCGGTCACGAACTCGGCCGCAACGTGCGGATCACCTCGGGTCCGGTGGTCGAAAAGGCCGGCGATCTGGCGGGGCTGCTCACCAACCTCGAGGAGGGCGACATCCTGTTCATCGACGAAATCCATCGGATCCCGAAAACGGTGGAGGAGTATCTCTACTCCGCGATGGAGGACTTCCGGCTCGACATCATGATCGACCAGGGGCCGAACGCCCGCAGCGTACGCCTCACGATTCCGCGATTCACGCTGATTGGCGCGACGACGCGCAGTGGACTGCTGACGGCGCCGTTGCGGTCGCGCTTCACGCTGCAGACGCGACTCGATTATTATGACATTCCGACGCTGGAGACGATCGTGCGGCGCAGTTGCGGATTGTTGAAGGTGCCGATCGACGTGGCCGGGGCGCGCGAAATTGCGTCCCGCTCCCGGGGCACGCCGCGCGTGGCGAACAACCTGATTAACTTCGTGCGCGACTTCGCGCAGGAGCGGGCGCAGGGCGAGATCACGCGGCCGGTCGCCGCCGCCGCGCTCGAACTGCTTGAGATCGATGCCGCCGGACTCGATGAAATGGACAAGCGGATGCTGCGGGTCATGGCGGAGAATTATCGCGGCGGACCGGTGGGCATGAGCACCATAGCGATGGCCGTTGCCGAGGAGGCCGAGACGCTCGAGGAAGTGCACGAACCGTTCCTCATCCAGGAAGGCTACCTGCAACGAACGCCGCAGGGGCGCGTGCTCACCGCCAAAGGTTATCACGCGATCGGTTTGAAGCCGCTCACCGGGCAGCAGGGAACGCTGCTGTAGTGTCCTCCCCGCCTCCTGCTCCCACTGTCGTTTGCTTCGGCGAAATCCTGTGGGATTTCCTGCCGGAGGGCGCATTCCCGGGCGGCGCCCCGTTCAACGTCGCGTATCATCTGCACCAACACGGGCTCGAGGCGCACATCGCGTCGGCCGTGGGCCGCGATGTGCTGGGCGAGGAATTGCGGCGCCGGCTGCGCGAGTGGCGCATCGCGACGTCGGCCATTGCATCGCTCGACGGCATCCCGACCGGCTATGTCCGCGCGGTGCTCAACGAACGCGGTGATGCGCGTTACGACATCATCCGCGACGTGGCCTGGGATCACATTCCCGCGGAACCCGCGCGCGAACCCGTCCAACACGCGGCGGCGCTCGTGTTTGGCTCGCTCGCGCAGCGCTCCGCGTCCAATCAGCGCTCGCTCGACACACTGCTGGGCGAGCTACCCGTGAACGCCCTGCGTGTGTTCGACGTGAATCTACGGCCGCCCCACGACGATCTTGCGCTGGTGCGGCAGCTCGCCACGCGGGCAACGGTCTTGAAGCTGAACGCCGAGGAAGCCGCCCGGTTGTGCGCTGAACCCGCGCGGCCGGATCAAGCCGAGGCTCATGCGCGCACGCTGGCGGCCAGCACCGGCTGCAGTGTGGTCGTGATCACCTCCGGAGCGGACGGTGCGGGTTTGCTGCGGGACGGACGCTGGCACGCGGAGCCCGGCCGGCGTGTTTCCGTCGTGGATACAGTGGGATCCGGCGATGCCTTTCTGGCGGCCCTGCTGGCGAAGCTCCTGGGCGGGGCGGATGATGTCACGGCACTCGCGCATGCCGGTCGCACCGGCGAATGGGTGGCCACGTGCCGCGGGGCAACACCGCCGTATCCGAACCGCGGATAGTCCGTCGTCCGTCCTCCGCCGTCAGCCGTCGGTCGTCCGTCAGCGGTCGTCCGTCGTCCGATCAAACATCCCCACGCTGCGGCCGGAGCACAATTTCCTCGACGACCGTGCTGCGCGACAGCCGGTAAATATCCAGGAATGCCCGCGCGACATCGGTGGCCGGCATCATGCGTTCTTCCGCGATCGCACTGCCCTCCCATGAAGGGGACCACGTCGCGCCGGGGAAAACGCAGCACACGCGCACGCCTTTGTCACGCAGCTCGGCGCGCATGATCTTGCTCAATACCGCGACGCCAGCCTTGGCGGCCGAATAGCCGGCGCCGCCCGGATAAGCCGTGAGCGCGGCGATCGAGCTCATGTTGAAAATATCACCGGAGCCGCGTTTCACCATCGACGGGATGAAGGCGCGCGAGACGAGGAAAACACTGCGCAGGTTCGCCGCGATCAGCCGATCGAATTGCTCGACGCTCATCTCGGTCAGCATCGCTCCCTCGAATTTGCCGGCATTGTTGATCAACACCTCAACGCCGCCAAACCGTTTGCTCACTGCCGCCTCCATCGCGCTGACCGACGCCTCGTTCGTCACATCGCAGGGAAAGACCTCCGCGGCCGCCCCGGACTTCGCACACGTCAGCGCGACATCCAGCAGCTTTTTCTCGTTGCGCGCGACGAGCGCCAGCTGCACGCCACGCAGTTCCGCGGCGAAGACCTTCGCGATGGCTGCGCCGATGCCCTGCGATGCGCCGGTGATGAGAACGACGGGATTGCTCATGGTGCGATTCACGGAGCACACCGATGAAGAACGCGAGACATGAAAGAACGCGAGACTCGGAAGACTTCGGAATCTTCCGCGTCGTATTCTCTTTCCCGTCTTCCCGAGTTGAACCGCGAATAGACGCTAATAGACGCGAATTCGCGTCGCGACTCGGAGCACCCTGCGGCGGGTTCCCTTTCCCGTGCATTCGCACGAGCGCGAGCGAGTGGAATCGTGGCTGCGAGCGCCAGCACGACTCAGCAGACGAGCGATCCGAAATCCATGAAGTCGGCGCTGAACCCGCCTTTCACTCCCTTGCAGATGACGCTGACGGCATCATGCGAATGGAGCGACTCGAGATGTGAGCACGCGATGCGGAAGTCGCGGATTCGCCGGTCGGCGTCGAATTCCTTGTACAGGAGACGCGCCGCATCCTCCACGAACTTGAGGTGGGCGCCATTCAACTCGGCGAAGGCCTGTTCGTCTTCGCGTTTGACCATGACCTGAGTCTCGGTGCGGAGCGCGCGGGCGCAGTGCGCCTGGACGTCCTCGATCCAGATCTTTTTCCCGGGCCGCTCTTCCAAAACGAGCCGGGCCTTGCTGCGCTGCGAATGCGGCACGGTGTAGGCGCTGCGCTGTTCGCGCGCATGCTCCGACAGCTCGGCCGAGCACGGGCAGGCGGACGAATACACAAAATCGAAGTGGATGAATCGCCGATAATCGCCCGCCCGCGTCATCACCCCCTCGAAAGCGACCTCGTAAAACTGATAACCCTCCAGCCCGCTGCGCAGGCTGCGTTGAATCATTGGATACGAGAAATTCACCCTCAACCGCGCGTCCTTGCTCTTCACGTTGCGCAGATAGGACGACAGGATCCGGCCCATCCATTCGCCGGTGAACACCTCGTCCTTGTGTTCATAAAACGAGCGCACGATCCGGCTCATGTTGATGCCCTTCAAGTCGGCCTCGAGGGAAACCGTGCCGGTGACACTTGCCTCCAGCGTGAGCACGGCGCCCTTTTTCGTGCGAAATTTCAGCGGGAGCCGGAAGTTGTGCACCCCCACCTGCTGGATGGGTACGTGCGCGCCCTGGATCGCATCATGCGCCGCTTCCATCATGTCCGGCATGCTCGCCCGGTACCGATCGGTCACGCGGAATTTCTGGTCGTAACTGCGGGTGATCCGGGCCGGTGCCCCGCCGGCGGAGCGGTGCAGATACATTGATTTGGTTTTGCTCATGTTTCGTTTTTGGGACGCGAACCGGGCGGTTGGTGACGATAACAACCGCGGCCACGGGGGAGCCAATCCGGGATCTGAATCAAAGGGAAGTCGCGTCCGGGCCGGCGTATTCGGCGAAGTTGCGGGGTGTTTCGTAGAGCCGCACGCGATGGAGCCGGCCGGCCGGGAGGCGTGGCTCGATTTGCTGCCAGAAGGCGATGACGAGATTTTCCGTCGAAGGGATGACACCCTGGAGAAAGTCGACGTCGGTGTTCAGATTGCGGTGATCGCATTTGTCGACCACGGCGGCATGGACGATCCGCTTGAGCTCGCTCAAATCCAACACGTATCCGGTTACCGGATCCGGCTGGCCGGAGACCGTGACCTCCAGAACGTAATTATGACCGTGCCAGTGCGGATTCGTGCACAGGCCGTACTTCTCCTCGTTCCACTGCTGGCTGCGCGTCGGATTGTGCAGCCGGTGCGCGGCATTGAAATGAACCTGCCGGGTAATGAACACCGTGCCGGTGAGCACGCGAACAGCCGGTGCGAGCCTGGATTCGGCTGCTTTTCCGGACGATTTTCGCACCCGCCGGGTAGCCCTCGAGCTGGTTCCTTTAGGCATGAAGGAGCAGAGGTAACACAAAACACGGCTCGGTCAACCGACCCCCCAGCCGACCGGCGGCAAAGAAAACATTGAACGGATCAAAATATCACTGGACAAAGGAGCTTTCCAGCTCCCGCCCCTCTCCTTGTCTGCACCACCCGATACTCACCCTACGTCGCCGACGGCTCCCCGTTTGAACGGGAACCCGGGTTCGCCGTGCCGGGTCCGGTTTGGAGCACAGAGGGTCGATGTGGCTTCCGCGGCGGCCGAATCCGTGCTGGACCTCGCGCTGCCGGTTCTCGCTGGATCGCGCAGCGAGGTGCTGTTCGAGCACGCGGCTGTTTCATCGAGCGATGGCTGCACCGTTTTTCGGGCTGGGCCGAACATGGGCGGATTCACCGTCGCGGCGGCACCTGCCCCCCTGGAAGAGGCAACGCGGGAACTCTATGGGCGCATCTTCGCGGCGGCGGGAGGACTGCGGCTGTGTCGGATTTGGAATTACGTTCCGCACATCAACGCGATTCACGACGGTTTGGAGACCTATCGGCGCTTTTGTCGCGGCCGCTCGGTCGCGTTCGAGGAAAAGTTTGGCCCCGGCTTCGAACGCGATCTGCCGGCTGGTTCAGCCGTCGGGATTCCCGGCGGCGCGCTGGCGGTCGCGTTTTTTGCGCACGAGAACGTGCCGCGCCACTTCGAAAATCCGCACCAGGTTCCCGCGTTCGAATACCCGGCGGACTACGGGCCGCGGCCGCCGAGTTTCTCGAGGGCGACCTTGGTGACGACAAACGCCGGGACGAAGCTGTTCATCTCCGGCACGGCATCGATTCGCGGGCATCTTACGCTGGCGCCGAACGACCTCGCGGGCCAGCTGCCCTGCACGGTTGAAAATCTGCAGGTGATCGCGCAGACCGCTGGCGCCGGCGCGGCGGTCGGCGCGGAGAATGGGTGGGCGCGCGCGTTCAAAATCTATCTCCGCCAAGCCGCCGACCTGCCGGCGGCTCGAGCGTATCTCGAGCGACACCTCCTCCAACCCGGCGATAACGTCAGCTATCTGCTCGCGGATCTATGCCGGACGGATCTGCGCGTGGAGATCGAGGCCGTGCTGAGCCAAAGCTGACGGAATTGCATTCGTGGCTGCGAGCGCCAGCGAATGGATGGCACGACTCGAATCCACTCGCGGGCGCTCGCCGCCACTCGATCCAATTCCCGGGCGTTCGCATCCACGGTGCGACATCACGCTCCAAACACGGCCTTCTGCAGCACCCTTCGATCGAGTTTTCCGCGGGGCGTGACCGGCAACTCCCTCATGATCGCCCACCGTTTCGGAATTTTCCACGGAGCAACGGAGGTGAGCAGCCCGGCGCGAAGCTCGGCCGGTTTCCGCTCCGTGGCGACCGCCGCCCCCAGCACGGGTTCAACGCCGCCCGCCAGTCCGATCCATGCGTCGCGCACGCCGCTCAACCGGCGCAGGGCCGCCACCACTTCGGCCACATTGAGCCGCCGGGCTCCGAGCTTCACCGTCGAGCCGCGCCGGCCAAGCAACCTGAGCTGCCCGCGAGAATCCAGCGTGGCGCAATCCGCCGGCACCCAGCATCCCTGCCGGGAACACCGCCGCGGATTTCCGTGCGAGAAAACGGCCGGGCTGCAAATCTCGATTCGCCCGCTGCGCAGCGGCTTGATGCCGACCCCCCGCAGCCGGGTGCCGACGCCACCCGCCAGCGTCGCGACTCCAGTTTTGTCATACGCAATGCCCCCCGTCTCGCTCGACCCGTAGAAGTTGTGGATCGTCCGGCCGAACCGGCCCCGAAAATCCCGCGCCACCTCGGGTGGAAGCGCAGCGCCCGCCGAGATTGCCAGCCGCAGGCTCGCGAAGGCCGTTGCACCGACGTCGGACGCGACCAGCGCGCGGTACACCGCCGGCACCGTGGGAAACACGCTCGGCTGCCAGCGCTCGAACTCGGCGGCAATGGCCTGCGGGAGCGGGGCGGAGCCGCAGACCAACGGCACACCGTGGGCGATCAGGGGAAGCGTGAGATTGCCGAGCCCGTAGGAATGGCCGAAGGGAATCAGCGCGTAATTCAGATCGCGGTCGTGAATGCCCATGCTGCCCGTCACCTGCCGGGCGTCGGCCAGCATTTGCGCCGCCGTGAACACGAGTGGCCGCGGGTCGCCCGTCGTACCCGACGTCAGCTTGATCAAACACGCCGCCGGATCGCGAAATCGCCTGGCTCCGGCCAGCGCCACCAATTTGTCACCGTGATACCAATACGCCGCCCGCAGGCGCTCGCCGATGTGGCGCTGCGTGGCGGCCGGTTCGCTGCCGTCGACCGGCACCACCACGGCGCCCGCCCGCAGCAGCCCGAGGAAAACCGCCAGCCAGTCGATGCTGTTCGGTCCGGCCACCACCACGGCACGTTGCCGCAACCCGGCGGCCGCAACCTCATGGCGATCGAGCCACGCGACCGCCAGCGCATCGAGTTCGGCAAACGTGCAGGTCCGTCCCGTCGCCGCTTCGACCACGGCCCGATCACCCGCCCGGCGGACCAGCGTGCGCTCCCACGCTTGCCCCAGCGCACCCCGCGCGAGGCGCGCTCCGTCGGTACGCACCGGTGTGGAACCGGGTTGGCTCATGGCTCGCCGGCGACTCCCCGCCGTGGTTCCCGTTCGATCACCAGCAGGGCGCCGAGCACCATCAACGCCACCGTCAAACCAAGCGCGCGCACCACCGGGATCGCACTGCAGGCGAGCACGCCAAACGACGCCGCGGTCGTGAGGGCGGAGAGCCGGACGGAAGGCGGCGCGGGCTCGCCCTTACGCACCATCGCCGCGGAGAAGATGGCGTAATCGTGCGTGAGGCAGACGGCCAGAAACGCACCGAGCAGATGAAAGAGGTTGAGCGGGTGGCCCATCCACCCAAATGCACCCAAAACCCCGAGGCAGACGCCGGCCGGAATGGCGAAGATCCGCCGGCCCTCGCGCCATCCGTAAGCGAGCAACACACCCACGCCAATCAGTCCGAGTCCGCCGGCACTGAGCGTGACCGCCGACTTCCGGTAACGCGTGAAAAGCTCGTTCAGTGATTGCAGCTGGCTGACCGGGATGGTGTTGAATTCCGCGGGCGGCGGCGCGGCGGCAGGTGTATTCACGATGCTGATAAACCAGCTCAACGCCGGCCCGCCGTGCAACAGCAACCCGGCCGGCCCGACCAGTTTCGCCCGGAACCGGGCGATGGCCGCCGGCCGATCGCCCGCCGCGTTTTCGGCCGCGAAGCGCGACAGGGCACTGAAAAACGGCGCGAACTCGCCGGCGTCGAAGCCCTGCCGTTGCAGCGACGCCCGCAAAATCCGGGCGAACTCCCCGGGCTCACGCACGAACGCAATCGCCGCCGCATAATCGGCCGCCGTGGGGATCACGACCCCGAGGTTCATGATGGTTGTCCCGCGGCCGGCATACCACGATTCCAGCCGGTTCAGCGCCACCCGCGCGTCATCCAGTGTGCGGCCATGGGTGAGCAAAACGGTGCGCCCAGTCTGCTCCCCAAACGCCGCCCGGACTTGCGCGTCCTCCCGCTTCAGCTCCGGCGCGGGCACCTCGAGTTCGCGAATATCGTCCTGCCAGGAAATGCGGGCCAGGCCGGGTAAAGCCACCAACGCGATCGCGCCGACCACGAGGCGGAATCGCCTTTGCGCACGAGCGCCGCGGGGCGGCCGCCATCCAAACGAGCGCGTCACCAGGAATGGACTTTCGAGCGTGGCGAAATAAACGCCGGCAAACACCGCGGCCCCGATCAGTCCTGCCATTACGAATACACCAAGCTGGCGCAGCAGCGGCAGATCCGTCAGCAGCAGGAATCCAAAGCCCACCGCGGTCGAGAGACAGCTCGCCAGGAGCGGCTTCAGCAGCCGCCGCAGTTTCTCCAGATAAGGTTCGCCCGCCCTCGCCGGTGGGTGGGCAAAAATGTGAAAACCATAGTCGATTGCGATCCCCGCGAGCAGCGCCCCAATCACCAGCACGATGATGTGCACACGCTCGAAGGCCATGGTTGTCGCGACCCAGCCGGCGAGCAGCGCCAGCAGCACGACCGGCACCAGGTGCAGGCTGCGCAGGAACCGGGGAATAAACAGTATCGCCACCGCAAATACTGCGAGTAGCGAGGCCGTGTTCAGCCACGTGACTTCGCCCTGAATCCGCGTCCGGCTCACGTGCGCAAAGCGGTTGACGCCAGTGTAGGCGACCGCGAGCGAGGGCGCCTCCGCCGTGAGGGCCGCCCTCGCTTCGGCAATCGCCGCGAACACCGGCTGCTGGCCCTCTTCGCTCAGCGGCGACGCGGCGATCTGCGCCCACACCAACCCCGACTGATCGGCGCCAGGATCGGACGAAAAGACCGCGCCGCGCAAACGCGTGAGCGTCCGGGGCAGCAACAGCAATGGATCCGACGGAATCAGATCCTGAAATGCGAGCGCCTCCGGCGTGGACAAAAACTCCCCCAACTCCCGGGCGGCCCGCTCTGCCAGCCACTCCGTAAACGAAGTCGCTCGCGCTGCTTCGAACGCGTCCCGCTGGTGGCGAAGCCAGAGGGGAAAGAGCAGTGAAAAGCGCAGCGCGAACAGCTCGTGGCCCAGCGCGTCCCGCCAGGTGGAATCAGCGAGCGCCACGGCGGTGTTGAAAGCCGGCGCGCGTCCGAGTTCCTCCGCAAAACGCCGGGCAATATCGACCGGGACCTGCCTGCCCCCGCCTTCCGTGAGCACGAACAGCATCGTGCGCGCCTCCGCTTTGCTCGCCAGTTCCCGCACGAGCGCGAGCTGCGGATCGCGTTCACCGGCTGGAATCAGATCCAGGACATCCGTGGAGATTTTTTTTCCGTAATCCAGACGGGCGAGCCAAATCAGGCCCAATGTGCTGAACAGCCCGATCACGATCCAGGCGATCACGCGACGGCGGTAAAGGCTCATGGACATCTGAAACCGACTCGCTGGAAATCGCCGCGGCCCTCGGAGCGCGCAGAGAAAAATGTACGGACCGTTGAAATGAGTAGCGCGTATAACGGCATCGGGGAAGACGCATAAGACTGGGAAGACATGGAAGACGGAGAAGACCCGATCCCTCGCTGACGCTTGCAGGCATTGAGCAGCAAACTGGGCACAGTAACTCCAGCGAGGCACTGCCTCAGACCCATTCAGCCACAGATTTCACAGATGGGCGCAGATTCAGAGCGGTGCCTTTAACTGTGTTTATCTGTGGCATCGGTGGTTGGATTGGGATTGGAAAAACTTGACCTGTTTACATCGAGTTTCGGAGTCAAGGATTCTACCGGAAATATCGCTTCAGCTCTTCGGGCGTGAACGCCGCTTCGCGCGGCGCGGCCATCGTGATGTCGATATGCTGCTTCGCACTGCGACGGAATTCGATTCGACGCACCGCGGCCTTTTCGCCATCCACAAAAATATTGCCAATTGCACCGCGAACCGCATCCGCCCGCGGCACCAGCGCAAGTGACCACGCCCCGCTCTCACCCCGGCCGAAGAGTTCAAACGACTGGGCGAGCGCCGCCAGGTCGAGCTGCAGGATGTGAAGCAGCGCTTCGTTTGCCGCCTGCATCCTCGCGTCGGCCGGCGGGACCGCGGCGCCGTGTCGATCGCGCACCAGCATGCCTTCAGCATCGACAATCACGATCCGTTCCTCGGGCGCCGTATACTGCAGGCTCAGGCCGCGACCGCCCGCGATCCGCACCGTCCCCACCAGTCCGACTGGTTCCGGGCGAAAGGGAAAAAAACGCCACTCGGCAAAATCGGCCACCACCGGACGCAGGACGGCCAGTTGTTCCCCGAGTTGTCGCCAGACCGGGCTTTCCGGGTTCAGCCGATGCCGGGGATCGATCAGTGACTCGTCCGCCGCGAACACGCCAGGGGTGGTCACCAGCGCCGCGATCAGCGACAGCCAGGACAGCGACCGGATGAACCGACAGATCATGCGCCTGCGTCCGCGGCGGCGGCCGTTGGTTCCATTGCCAGCGCAGCTTCCGTCCGCCAGCGCCGGCGATGGCGAAGAACGCCCGGGATGCGGGAGAACAGGAGTTCGGTGAGCAAACGGATGTGCATGCCCGTCAGGGTGAGATTGTCCCACACGTAATGAAAATGGGATACGCCGCCCTCCGCCCGCGAAAAATAGCGCACCGGCGCCGGCAGGTTGATCGGTCGCACCCCGGCCCAGCACAGCCGGACCGCCGCCTCCGTGTCGAAATCGTAACGCCGCCCCGTAACCCGGTCGCCCAGCACCGCGAGCAGCGGTCCAATCGGATACACGCGAAACCCAAACAACGGGTCGTCGATGCCGTCACCGAGCAACGAACAACGCACGAGCCCCACGCTGATCTTCCGACCATGCAAGCGCTCCGCCGGCACATTGGGCGGAAAAACCGGACGGCCCAGCACCAGCGCGCCGGGATGGCGGCGCGACGCGGCCATGAACTCAGGCACGCAAGCGGCCACATGCTGGCCATCCGCGTCCATCGTCAGCATGTGCGTGAATCCGCGCGCCTGCGCCCAGCGCGCTCCGGCCAGCACGGCGCCGCCTTTGCCGGTGTTCCGGGGAAGCTGGAGGAGCGAGAAGGCCGGGTCCTGCCGCGCGCGCTCGAGCAGCGGGATTTCGCTGCCGTCCGTGCTGCCGTCGACGACCAGCAGGACCTTTTGCCAGTGGGCGAGCACGTCTGCGATTACTGCCGCCAGCCGCGGGCCCGGGTTGTAGCTGGGCAGCACGACGAGATGCGTCGGGGAAACGATCATGCTGGTGTGGGCGTTACCGATGGCCCGGTTTCAAGCGGAGCGGCGGTTGGTGAAGTGCCGGCATCACGATACCATGCTTCGACCTGGGCGACGAATGCATCCAACGACGGCGCGAGCGCCGGATCGAGGCGCGGGCCCGCCTGCAACACGACGTGCGCCGGGAGCGGAGGAACTTTCCACCAGCCCGCGTCCTTGGTGAAGACCCCCGCGGTGACACTGATCCGGACCAGTTGCACGGGCGCATTCGCGCAACGTGCCATCAGGGCAAATCCGGGTTTGAAGGGACCGATCGTGCGATTGGCGGGCGTACGCGTTCCCTCGGGAAACACGACCAGCGTGGCCCCCGCGCGCACCTTGGCCGCCGCCTCCCGGACAAGCGTCAGGTGGTGATTGGCGGCCAGGTATCCGGCACGCACGGCGCCGGGTCCGAACAACGGGTTGCGACGAATGGAAGGTTTGAATACGCAAATCGCATTGGGGAGATGAGCCAGGAAGTACACGGCGTCGAGCAGTCCCGGATGATTCGCCACCATCACGACGCCGCCCACGGGCGCGGGTTCGAAGCCGCGGAACTCGAACGTGGCGAGGCCGGCGAAGGAAGCCCAACGGATGACCTGGCGGAAGAGCCCGTGAATGCAAAGCCGCACGAATCGTTCCGTGGCCGGATTTGTTTCCGGCCTGAACCGAATCCAGAAGAAGACGTTCAGGCCCAGCGCGGCGACCGCGAAAGCCCCGAGGGTGCCGTAATAGAGGGTGAACTGGTAGGCGGCGGACAGCATGCGCGCGACAAGGGGGCTTCGGGACAAATTACAGCACCGTCCCCGCTGTGAAGCCACACCTTGTGCGAAAATTTGTGAAACCGCCAAGGCGCTGCCGTCCGTAACCGCTGGAGTGTTCGACTTGGGCGACGAGACGCCGGGGCCGTGACTCCGATCGCCGCCGGCGAGCAGCCGCCACAGCGGCGGTAAATCCGCCACCGCAATCGCGCACCGAGGTGGGCTGACTCGTCGAGCGGTTGCGCACGATGGAGGCCACCCTCAAGGCCTGCGCGGTGGCTTGAGCGAAGGGGGAGTTCTCATTGTCGTTGCGGGCCCGGGAAATTCCCCCGTGGACATCGATGACGGCACGATGGGATTCATGGGCTGAAAGTTGAACCAGAGCATCGGACGCTGCCGGACCAGCATTTCCAGCCGCGCGAGCACGGACTGAAAGTGCGCCCGTCCGCGGTGAAGATTTTCTTCACGGCCAATCGATGCATCCGGCCGAAACAGCGGTGACGGCAACACCCGGGTGCCTTCCGCCGCGTCCGGCATGCCAAAACAAAACATCACCGGCCGCTGAAACAACACCGCCAGATGATAGATCGTGAATGGAAAGAGCCGCGCCGCCCCGAGGAACTGAAACGGTTCCACTTTCGAGGCGAACATCCGATCGCACTGCATCGCGAGCGAATC
>JBBRCR010000022.1:0-35073 GCA_038204695.1 Opitutales bacterium
ATGACAAGCGCATCACAAACCTGACAGCTTCCCGGTTTTGCTGGCCGCTGCTGCCATTCCTGCGCCGCGCCTCCCACGCGTTGGACCACGCGCTGAATCTGCACCGTTCAGGTCGTCTCCCTCAAGCAGGCCTTGAAGTGCGTGCGCTGGTATTGCCGGCGCTGGCGTATCGAAGAATGGCACCGCGTACTGAAAAGTGGCTGCAAAATTGAAGCGCATCAGAACCACCACGCCGAAACCCTGCTGCGCGCCATCATCCTGGACGCGGTCATTGCCTGGCGCATCATGCTGCTCGTCCTCCTCGGTCGCGAAGTTCCCGGCTTGCCGAGTGACCTGATCTTTAGTTCCGACGAATGCGACGTGCTCGAGCTATTGGCAAAAAAAGAATCTCCTCCTGAACGAAGCAATTATCGTGATTGCGAAAATGGGTGGTTACCTGAATCGCAAGTGTGATGTGTATCCAGGATATGAATCCCTCTGGAAGGGCTATGCGCAGTTTCGCGCGATGGTTCACATCGTTGCTCTGAGCCGGAGCCGTCCCCGCGGTGCCGACGACTGATGCGCTACGGAGTCGACATCGTCCGCCGTCCGTCGTCCGTCCTCAGTCGTCCGTCGTCAGATGTGAATCGCCTCACCTGTCGTCGCGGCCGCGGCTTCCATCAGCGCTTCGCTCAGCGTTGGGTGGGCGTGAATCGAACGGTGCACTTCATCGACCGTGCCTTCCATGTTCATCGCCAGCACGTATTCCGCAATCAACTCGGGCGCCTCGTTGCCGAGAATGTGCACCCCGAAAATTTCGCCCGTCTTCGCGTCGCTGATAACTTTGACGAAACCCTCCGAGTCGCCGGCGGCCACCGCCTTGCCTGACGCGGTGAACGGGAACTTGCCGACCTTGTAGTCGAGTCCCTTTTCCTTGCACGCCTTCTCCGTGAGGCCGGTGCTTGCAATCTGCGGCTGGCAATACGTGCAGCCCGGGAAAATGTTCACGCGACTCCAATGTCCGTGCCCAAAGATGGCATTGACGGCGTTGACCGCCTCGAAGGTCGCCACGTGCGCCAGCCAGGGCGGGCCGATGATGTCTCCGGCCGCGAAGATGCCTTTGACGCTCGTCTCGTAGTTGTCGTTCACCTTCACGTAGCCGCGCTCCAGTTCGAGCTTCACCTTCGACGAAAGCGCGCCTTCGAGGTTCGGTATGACGCCAATCGCGATCAGCAACGTCTCCGTTTCGACTTCGGTCGAATTGGCCTCGCCCGCCTTCACGAGCGTCAGATCAACCCCGGTCTTCCTCACGCGCACGTTTTCGACCTTCGTATTCACGTGCACCGTGATCCCTTGCTTCTCAAACGAACGCTGGAGTGCTTTCGCCACGTCCTCGTCCTCGACCGGCACCACCTGCGGCAGCATCTCGACCAGCGTCACCTTTGACCCAAACGCATTGTAGAAATACGCGAACTCCACGCCGATGGCGCCGGCGCCGATGATCACGATCGACTTCGGCGGGCTCTTCCGCGGCACGAGCGCCTCGCGCGACGTCATCACGCGTTCGCCATCGACCGGGATGTCCGGCAACCGTCGCGGCTTCGCGCCCGTCGCGAGGAGCACGTTCCTGGCCTTGAAAAACTTCCCTTTGTGCTCGCCCTCCACGATCTCGACCATTCCGGGCACGGTGATTTGTCCGCGGCCGATGAAGTAATCGACCTTGTTCTTGCGAAACAGGAATTCGACGCCCTTGGCCATTTGTCCGGCGACACCGCGGGAGCGCTCCATCACTTTGCCGAAATCGAAACCGACGTCTTTCGCGACGAGCCCAAAGGCCTCCGCCTTGTTGAACGAGCGAAACATTTCCGCGCTCTTCAGCAGCGCCTTCGTCGGAATGCAGCCCCAGTTCAGACAGGTGCCGCCGGCGCGTTCGAGTTCGATGCACGCGACCTTTTTGCCGAGCTGACCGGCCCGAATCGCACCCGCGTAGCCTGCGGGGCCACCCCCGATGACGATGAGATCGTATTCCGTAGTTTCAGCCATTCCGCACCGTCGCCATCGCCCAAACAACCGTCAAACGGAAAGCGTTCAGCTCAAATGTCGATCACATCATCCTTGTTCGACTTGGGCGGTGGGACGGGTGGACCTGGTTGCGGGCGCTTGGCTCCACGTGTCACCGACGTCACCACCAGATTTGTGAGGCTCACCACAATCGCCCCGCCAACCGCCGACCAAAATGTCTCCACGTGGAAGCCGGCGACGATTCTTCCGACCAGCATAAACAACAAGGCATTGATTACGACGATCCCCAGACCCATCGTGAGCACGATGAACGGCAGCGTGAATAGCACGAGCAGCGGCTTCAGGATGGCGTTGAAGAAGCTCAGCAGCACCACGACCACGAACAGGGTCCGCCCGTCGCTGCAGTCGATCCCGGGCACGATGTACGTCGCCAGCATCACACCCAACGCGAGCACCAACCAGCGCAACAGCAATTGCCTGAACGGAGAATTCATGGGCGTGAAGGGCACACCATCGCCCGGACCTTCGGTTCAGCAATGAAAATCCTGATCCTGCAGGATTATCTGCGCAGCGGCGGGACCGAACGCCAATCCGTGTTGCTGGCCAACGCGTTTGCCGCCGCGGGTCACGCCTCCACCCTGTTGACGTTCCGCCCCGGTGGCGCGCTCGATGGCGGCGTTGCTCCCAACGTCACGCGCGCCAGCCTCCAATCATTCGATCTCGGACTCGACTGGTTCGCGCCCCGGCTGCACACGACAGTCACGAACGCTGCGCCGGACGTCGTGCTTTGCATGGGTCGCATGGCAAATTGCCGCGGTGCTTCCGTGCAGCGCGCTTTTCGCCGCCAAGGTTCCAACGCCTCCGTCATCGCCACCATGCGCACGGGCAAGAACCTGCCGTCGTGGTTTCAACAAACCCTCATCGAGGTTCCCCATATCGTGGCAAACAGTCGGGATGCGCGCGACACGCTGATCCGTGAGTATCGGATCGCCGGCCCGAAAATCTCGGTCATCCACAACTCCCTCGTATTTCCGCCCGAGGCCTCGCTCGTGCGTAACGAAGCTCTGCGGCGGGAGCACGCCGCTGGCGCCGACACCCAGGTGATGGTGTGCGTGGCCATGTTCCGGCCGGAGAAAAATCAACGGGAACTCATCGAGATCGTGGCCAGACTGCCGGTCACAAGAAACTGGCAACTGTGGCTTGCCGGTGAGGGACCCGCGCGCGCTGCCTGCGAGCAGCGCGCCGCGACTTTGGGCGTGCTGCCACGCGTGCGTTTCCTTGGTTTCCACGCGAATCCCTCCGCCATTTATTGCGCCGCGGACATTGCGGTCCACGCGTCCTGGAGCGAAGCGTTGTCGAACTTCCTCATCGAGGCGCAGGCCCATGGCTTGCCCGCGGTCGCCTATGAAGCGCAGGGCATCCGCGAGTGTTTTGTTCCCGACCACACGGGCTGGGCCATTCCGCGGAACGATCACGAGGCGTTTTGTGCCGCCCTTGTTCGGTTGATGACCGAACCCGCGGCCGTGCGGGCGGAACGGAGTACCATCGCCCGCCAAGCCGCCCGGCAGAGCTTCGACCCCGCGCGTCAGGTCGCCGCCTACCTCGACCTTTTTCAACGGCTCCGAGCAGACACCCCGCCATCATAGCGTCGCCGGCGTTTCACGCCCATGCGTTTCGATGTCCCGATCGGGACATCGAAACGCACGCACCGGGCCGGCGCCATTCCGCTCCTTGCGCTCCCAGCCGGTTTCGTGTGACTCCTGTGGCGACGAGACTCGAGCATGACCAACAAGCAACGCACCGACTTGATCGAACGGCATATCCGCGAGCACAAGTATTCCGATCTGCGCACACTCTCGGTTCGGTTTGGCAGCTCGCTTTCCACTGTCCGTCGCGCGCTCGACACGCTCGAACAACGCGGGATCGTACGGCGCCATCATGGCGGCGCGTCACTCATCGAAACCGACGTGCTCGCGCAGGATTACGATTTCGGTACGCGCACGCAGAAGCAGGCGAATGAAAAACTCGCCATCGCCCGCCTGATTGCCGACAAGGTCGAGCCGGGCATGACCGTGATTCTCGATGGCGGCAGCACCACGTTCGCGGTCGCCCGGCTGCTGGCCGAAAAGCGAATCCGCGCCATTACCAATTCGCTCCCCGTCGCCAGCCTCTTCGGCGAAATCGGAAACGTTGAAACGATCGTCACCGGCGGAAGCATCTTTGGCCGGATGGGCGTGCTCGTGGGTCCCTTGTGCGAACAGTCGCTCGACCAGGTGCATGCCGACGTCGCCATCCTCGGTGGCACGGGCATCACCGGAAAGGGTGTCTGGAATCACAACCCGCTGATCATTGCGGCGCAGCGCAAGATGATCGCGGCCGCGGAACGCACGGTCTTCGGGCTGGACTACTCGAAGTTCGGCCGAAAGGCGTTGAGCCTCACGGCGCCGTTCGAGCCACGGTTTACGATCGTAACGGATCTGCGACCCGACGCCGAAGTGGTAACCGCAATCAAGGCCGCCGGCGCCATGCTGACACTCTCGGAAAACCCGCTGCCGCCCCGCCGCGCCAAAGCACCCGGCGCCAGCTTGCGCTAACGCCCGACGGACAACGGCGCGCCAACCTTTTTCAGCTGCAGCGGGTTGGAAAGCTTCATCGAGCCGAGTTGCGTTCGGCGCATTCGCGCCCATCCGTGGAGGCCCTCCGTGCACTTGCCAGCCACCACGTTCGCTCCCGCCAAACCCGAATGCATTCGGCTGCGCGGCGTCCGCCAAAACAACCTGAAAGGCTTCGATCTCGATGTGCCGCTCGGCCGGTACATCGTTGTCACCGGCCTCAGCGGGGCTGGCAAATCCTCGCTGGTGTTCGACACGCTGCATGTCGAGGGCCAGCGCCGCTACGTCGAGACGTTCAGCGCCTACACGCGGCAGTTCCTCGAACTGCTCGACAAGCCGAAAGTCGACTCGATCGAAAACATCCGCCCATCGATCGCGATCCAGCAAACGAATACGGTCAAGACGTCGCGCTCCACCGTCGGCACGATGACGGAGCTGACCGATTTTTTCAAAGTATGGTTCAGCCATGTTGCCGACTGCTTCGATCCCGCGACGGGCGAAAAAGTGGAAGACGACAATCCCCAGACGATCTGGGCGAAGGTGCGGGCCGCTCTCGACGGCAAGACCGCGCTGATCGCGTTCAAAATCGCCAAACCGGACAACCTTTCGTGGCCGGAGATTCTCGAAAACCTGAAGGGGCAATCCTACGTGCGTGTGCTCGTCGCTTCGGGCCACGATGCCGAAAAGGGAAACGGCCCACGGGAAGCTGCCAGCGGCGAAGTCACGGTCCATCGTGTCGACGATCTTTTCGCCAAGCCTGAAGCACTGGCAGACGCCAGACAGCTCTTCGTCGTACAGGATCGCGTCACGCTCAATGCGGACCAAAGCGCACGCTTCATCGAAGCCGTTGAAACCGCGCTGCACTTCGGCAAAGGAGAAGTTTTCATCTTTCGAGAAGCCGGCGCCGGACGGTTTGCGGAAGATGGCCACTACTCGCGCGGCCTTCATTCGCCCAAGACAAATCGCACGTTCCGGCCGGCGACGCCGCCGCTTTTTTCTTTCAACTCGCCGCTGGGCGCCTGCCCGAAATGCCGCGGGTTTGGTCGCGTGATCGAAATCGATTACCGGCTCGCGCTGCCCGATCAATCACTCTCGATCAATGAAGGCGCGATCAAGTGCTGGGAGAGCGATGTGTACGGCGATTCCAAGAAGGACCTGCTCGTCTTCGCGAAAACGAAAAGGATCCCGACTCATGTTCCGTTCGCGTCGCTGTCGCCCGAACAGCAGCGCTTTGTCATCGACGGCGAGCCCGGCTACAATGAGGAGGAGGGCAAGTCGTGGCCGGAGTGCTGGTATGGAGTGAAAGGTTTTTTCCGCTGGCTGGAAAAGAACACCTACAAGATGCACGTGCGGGTGTTTCTTTCCCGCTATCGCACGTACAATCCGTGTCCCGACTGCGGCGGACAGCGGCTCCAGCCCGAAGCGCTTTGCTGGAAATGGCAGGGACGCACCCTGCCCGAGCTTTACCAGTTGCCGGTCTCGGAACTGCTGGCGCTGATTTCCCAATCCGCTCAACGCGACCCGAAATCCGCACTTCAGGACCGTTCCGCCGATCTCGCGCTCGAATCGATTCTGACGCGGCTGGGTTATCTCGAGCAGGTCGGCCTCGGCTATCTGACGCTGGACCGCACCTCGCGCACGCTTTCCGGCGGCGAGGTGGAACGCGTGAACCTGACGAGCTGCCTCGGCACATCGCTGATCGACACGCTGTTCGTGCTCGATGAACCGAGCGTCGGCCTCCATCCGCGCGACATCAACCGGCTCATCGCCATCATTCGTACGCTCACCGACGCCGGGAACACCGTGGTCGTGGTCGAACACGACGAGGCGATGATTCGCGCCGCCGATCACATCATCGAAGTGGGACCCGAACCGGGCCATCGCGGTGGCAATATCGTTTTTCAGGGTTCGGTGGCCGAAATGCTGGCGTCGCCGGCGAGCATTACGGGCGCATATTTGTCCGGCCGTGAATGGGTGGAAGTGCCGGCGCAACGGCGCGCCGTCGCGCCGGCAGTGGGCGAGACCATGCGCGAAGAAGTGGCCGCGAACGGCCAAGCGCGTCGGGGCACGCGGGTTTCGAGGCGGGTTCCGGCGAAGGGGCCCATCATGAGCGCGCTCGCCGGAGATCCGGTCAGTTCTCTGGGCGACCGCAAGTCTGCCGGTGGGGACCAGTGGCTGACGTTTACCAACGCGTCGAAGCACAACATCGCGCAGTTGACGTTTCGACTGCCGCTCCAGCGTCTCGTGTGCCTCAGTGGTGTTTCCGGCTCCGGCAAATCCACGCTGCTCGACAATGTGATTTATCAAGGCCTGCTCACGCAGCGGCTCCAGATTACGGACGATCCTGCCGCGATTGAATCCATCACGAGCGACATCGCTTTCAGCGAAATTGTACTCGTCGATCAGTCGCCGCTTTCGCGCACACCGCGTTCAAACCCCGCGCTCTACACGGAAGCGTGGGAGCTGATCCGCGAGCTGTATGCTGAGACGCCGGCCGCGCAGGCCGCCGGATTCAGCGCGTCGTCATTCTCCTTCAACAGCGGCGATGGACGTTGTGATCACTGCCTCGGGCTTGGCTATGAGCGGGTGGAGATGCAATTTCTGTCGGACGTCTTCGTGCCGTGCCCGGTGTGTGAAAGCCGCCGGTTCAAAGCGGAGGTGCTGGCGATTCGTTGGAACGATCGCTCGGTCGCCGACCTGCTGGCGACGAGTGTCACCGACGCATTGCCGCTCTTCGCTGAACATCCTGACGTCCAGCGGCGGCTGGGCGCTCTCGATTCCGTCGGGCTCGGCTACCTCACGCTCGGACAGCCGCTCAACACGCTGAGTGGTGGTGAATCGCAGCGGCTCAAGCTGGTTCGCTATCTCGGCAGCTTTGGAGCGGACTCTCCCGAGAGCCGAGTGGCCGCCCCCGCGTTGACCAAAAGCCAAAATGGAAAACCGTCGCCGGCCGGAGCTTTGCTCCTGCTGGATGAACCAACGACGGGGTTGCACCGCCACGATGTGAAGCGACTGCTTTCCGTCCTCCAGGCGCTCGTCGATCGCGGCCACAGTGTCGTCGTGATTGAACACAATCTCGATGTGCTCAAGTCCGCCGACTGGTTGATGGAAATCGGACCCGATGCCGGTGCCAACGGTGGCCGCATCGTGGCGGAAGGCCCGCCCGAACTCGTCGCGTCCGCCCACACCGAGACATCGCCCTTTTTGCGGAGTGCGTTGGAGGATTTCGGATCGCGGAATGCGGGTCAGGGCCGGATGGCGGCCGAAGCGCCGGGCCCATACCACGGCAAACCACCATCCGAAATCCGGATACCGCAATTGTCCATCGTCGGCGCGCGCGAGAACAACCTGAAGAATATCTCGCTGACGATTCCGCACCGGCAGTTGAACGTCGTCACGGGTGTTTCCGGATCAGGAAAATCCACGCTCGCCTTCGACATCGTGTTCGCCGAAGGGCAGCGGCGGTTCATGGAATCAATGTCGCCGTACGCGCGGCAATTCGTCGAACAGCTCCCCCGCCCCGCCGTTGATCGATTGACCGGAATTCCGCCGACGGTGGCCATTGAGCAGCGCGTGACGCGCGGCTCGCGCAAATCGACGGTCGCGACGATCACGGAGGTCGCGCAGTACCTGCGGCTGCTTTACGCGCGGCTCGGTGTGCAGCATCACCCCGACACGGATCGGCCGGTCACGCCGCTCTCGGCGGGCGCGTTGAAGAAACTGCTGGGCCGCGTGCTGGCGTCGCCGGCGGCGCGGAAGTCGAAACACCTCTATCTGTGCGCGCCGCTGATTCGCGGACGCAAAGGTCATCACCAGCCGATCGCCACCTGGCTCGAGAAACAAGGCTACGAGCTGATGCGCGCCGACGGGCGACTCCTTCGCGTGAACGCCTTCGAGAAACTCGATCGCTACAAGGAGCACGATGTCGAGGCGGTGGTGGCCGATCTGCGCAGTCAGAATCTTTCCGCGGGCGGGCTGAATTTCCAGAGCGAGGCCCTGGACAAGGCGCTGAAGCTGGGCAAAGGCGCGTGCTTCCTGCTCACACCAGCCGGAAAGATCCTGTCGTGGTTCTCCACGACGCGCACGGACATCGAAACCGGGGAATCATTCCCGGAGCTGGATCCTAAGAATTTTTCGTTCAACTCGCCCCGCGGCTGGTGCCCCACGTGCCGCGGACATGGCCGCGTTTTTCCCTGGATGCTGGAGCCGGATGACGAGGACAACGACGATCCGATTGCTCGTCTGAGGGAGTTCGGAGTCGATTCGGAGGATGTTTCCGACGAGGGGCAGCCATGTCCCGATTGTCTCGGCACGCGGCTGAATCGTATCGGCCGGGCGGTGAAGCTGCACTTCCGAAGCAACGTTTCGCGTCCTCGCATCACGGCTCGTCCGCGGACCGGAATATCGCCCGCGAGCTTGTCGCTGCCCGAACTGCTCCGCAGCACGCCGTCCGAACTGCTCCGGCATCTGCGCAATCTGGAGCTCGATGCCCGCGGCAAACTGATCGTGCAGGACATTGTCCCGCAAATTCAGGAGCGGCTTCGTTTTCTCGATCACGTGGGGCTTGGCTATCTGTCCCTCGATCGCCCGACGGAAACGCTCTCGGGCGGAGAGGCGCAGCGGATCCGGCTGGCAGCCCAGCTGGGCTCGAATCTTTCCGGCGTGCTCTACGTGCTCGACGAGCCGAGCATCGGGTTGCACGCGCGCGACAACGATCGGCTGATCGAAACCCTCCAGGCGTTGCGTGAAAAAGGGAACACCCTGCTGGTCGTCGAGCACGACGACGAGTTGATGGAACGTGCGGACTGGATCATTGATCTCGGCCCCGCGGCCGGCATCCACGGCGGCGAAATCCTGGCGAACGGCACGCCGGACGAGATCAAGCGTAGTGACAAATCACTGACGGGACTCTTCCTCGCCAAAGGCATCACGCATCCGTTCCGCGGCGAATATCGCCCGGTGAAATCGAACGTGCTGACGCAGGTCCCTCCCGTGCGGGCCCTGCTGCAAAAGAAGAAACCCGGCGGGCCCGCGCCATTTCACCGCGAGTGGCTCGAACTCCGCCACGCGGAGTTTCGCAACCTCAAGGGCTTCGACCTGCGATTGCCACTCGGACGGCTGATCATGGTGGCCGGACCGAGCGGCGCGGGAAAATCCACCCTGTTTCGCGATTTGCTGTATCCGGCCGTGACCCACGCCATCACCAAGCGGTCCCGCAAGCTGACCGGCCGCGAATTCGTGAAGGCGACCGGCTTCGCGACCGCCGACGCGCTCGGCGCGGGTGACGGCCCCGCGGCGCCGTTCCACGAATTGCGCGGCGCGAGCGGCTTCCGTCGCGTAGTCGAAGTCGATCAATCGCCGATCGGCAAGACGCCCCGTTCCACGCCCGCGACGTACCTCGGCGTGTTCGATCAGATCCGGCAGTTCTTCGCCTCGCTGCCCGAGTCCAAGATGCGAGGATACACGGCATCACGCTTCTCCTTCAACACGGCGGGTGGACGCTGCCCGACCTGCGAGGGCGCCGGCCGCATACGTCTGGAAATGGCGTTCATGCCGGACACGTATCTGCCCTGCGACGATTGCCGCGGCGCGCGCTACAGCGCGGACCTCGCCGACATCACGTGGAAAGGCAAGAACATCGGCGAGGTGCTGCAACTCACGTTCGAGGAAGCGGCGCAGTTTTTCGACTTCCACTCGCAGCTGTCGCAGGTGTGTCAGCTGATGGTGGACTGCGGGCTGGGTTACCTCACCCTTGGCCAGAGTTCGCCCACGCTGTCCGGCGGCGAGGCGCAACGGTTGAAGCTCGTGACCGAACTCTCCGGCGGTCTGGCGACGTATCGGGAACGCAGCCGGGGCGAGCAGCCGCGAAACCTGTATCTGCTGGAGGAACCGACGATCGGGCTGCACCTCAGCGACTGCGAAAAATTGATTCGCGTGCTGCATTCGCTCGTGGACCAGGGGCACACGGTCGTTGTGATCGAGCACCACCTGGACATCCTGGCGGAGGCGGACTACATCATCGAACTGGGTCCCGTCGGCGGACCCGATGGTGGCGAGTTGATGTATCAGGGGGATCTGGCGGGGTTGCTGAAAACCAAGCGCAGCCCCACGGCGCCGTATTTGCGAAAGAAATTGAGCCGGTAGCGCGGAGCCGAACTGCATCCGCAGTCGCCCGTGAATGGATTGCCCCAAGCCATCCATCCTGGAAAGCGCCGGTGTGCTTTCCCGGTGCACTTTTCCCTTCCCCTCCCGGCGGCGCGCCTGTTTGCTGCAACCTCGAATGCTCGGGTTTCGACGAACACGGCAGCACATAACATACGGTCACTTCTCCCTTTTTCTACCAGCATGAATACAACCATCTCCGCCATCACCGCGCGCGAAATCATCGATTCGCGCGGAAATCCGACTGTTGAAGTCGATGTGCGCCTCGCTTGTGGCACACTCGGCCGGGCAGCCGTTCCCTCGGGCGCCTCGACGGGCGAGCACGAGGCGCTGGAACTCCGCGACGGAGACAAGAAGCGGTACCTGGGCAAGGGCGTCCAGAACGCCGTCAGCAACGTGAAGTCCAAAATCGCGCCGACCCTCATCGGGGCCGACGCGCTCGACCAGATCGGCGTGGATCGCACGATGCTGAAACTCGACGGCACCAGCACGAAGTCGAAGCTCGGTGCCAACGCCATTCTGGGTGTTTCCATGGCGACGGCCCACGCCGCCGCCGCCGCGCTCGGCCAGCCCCTCTACAAATATCTCGGTGGGCCGAACGCGAAGGTACTGCCCGTGCCGATGATGAACATCATGAACGGCGGCGCGCATTCCGACGCACCCATCGATTTTCAGGAGTTCATGATCATGCCGACGGGCGCCGCTTCGTTCTCGGAGGCGCTGCGGATGGGCTGCGAAGTGTTCCACTCGCTGAAAAAAGTTTTGAAGGACAAGGGGCTTGCGACCGCAGTGGGCGACGAGGGCGGCTTCGCCCCGAAGCTCGAGTCGGCCGAGGCGGCATTGGACGTCATCGCGCTCGCGGTGAAAAACGCCGGCTACAAGCTCGGCAAGGACATCAACCTCGCCCTCGACGTCGCCTCATCCGAGTTCTACGTGAAGGAGAAGAAGCACTATGTCTTCAAGAAGTCATCGGGCAAGGTGCTGACGGGTGACGAGATGGTGGAGTTCTATCGCACGCTGACGTCGAAGTATCCGATCATTTCAATCGAGGACGGATGCGCCGAAGGAGATTGGGTAACTTGGAAGAAACTCACCGATGCGATCGGCAAGGACATCCAACTTGTCGGCGATGATCTGTTTGTCACGAACACCGAGTTCCTGAAGAAGGGCATCGAGACCGGCACAGCGAATTCGATTCTCGTGAAGGTGAACCAGATTGGGTCGCTGACGGAAACGTTCGACGCGGTGGAGATGGCGAAGGAAGCCAACTACACGGCGGTCATCTCGCATCGTTCCGGTGAAACCGAGGATGTGACGATTGCCGACATCGCGGTGGCGACGAACGCCGGTCAGATCAAGACTGGGTCGCTTTGCCGGACCGATCGCGTGGCGAAGTACAACCAACTCCTGCGCATCGAGGAAGAACTCGGCGCGAGCGCGATCTACGGCGGGAAAATGCGCGGCCTGTAATGTGACGTCGTCCGGCTTCGGCCGGGCATCTGACGGATTTTCAACACGGGATGCCACACGATGGCATCCCTTTTTTTTCGCACCCAGCCGCGAATGCGGTGGAACGCGACACCGCCGGAAGCCCGCCCTACGCACGTCACGCCTCGACTCTCACGAAGGTTGGCATACCTTGTTCTCGTCGATGATGAACCTGCGTTTGATCTCATTTGCCGCGGCGGCGGCGTGTTTCGCCGGAGTGTTGTGGGCCGCGCAGGGGGTTACGGAGGACACACCGCGGACCAACATGAAGGCGGCGGTAAGGGCACGAATGTTGGAGGAGGCGAAAAAGCAGCCAGCAGCCGCTTCTGCGGCAACCGCTTCAAAAAAGGAGACGCCGGCCGCGCCAACAGTTGCTCCGACGGCTCCCCCCACCCCAGGCACGCCCGCATCTGAAACCGCGCCCCTGACACCGGCACCGGCCGAGGCTTCCGCCAGTGCCGCTACGAAATCCAAGTCGGAAAAAGCCGCCCCGACCGTGATGCCCAAGGTTGAGGTGAGAAAGAGCCGCATCACCGTACTCGATCAAAAACTCGCCAAGCAGGACGAGGAAATCGCGCGCGAGAAGAAACACACGAAGGCGAGTGAAATGGACAAGGCGCTGAACGATGTGAGCATCGCGAAACCCCTCGCAATTTTCGGCGGTGACTCCGCGCAGTTTCGACAACACGTGGCCAGCGAACGCGTCGAGTTGATGGAAGCCGAGAAGGACATCATCGAGGCAATCGCACAGGCGAAGACGAAGGAAGAGAAACAGTCGCTCCAGAAGCAACTGGACGAATTGAAGGCAATGCGGCGCGAGTTGGACAAATCGCTCCGGTAGTTCGTTCGCTCTGGAAGTCGTGGCTGCGAGCGCCCACGAGTGGAAGGGCATCCACGATCGGGCGGTTTCGCAGCCACGATCTGGCAGGTGCAGCCACGTAGGTTCGATGCTGTTCAGTGGACCGCTTTAATTCTACATCGATTTTCCGGTTATTCGCTGGGACTCCGTATCCACGGAAAACGCACGTCAGTACGTGAGCGCCCTGCCGGCATCCGGACGACCATGGTACGGACTGGTGCACACGATCGAACTCGAGGATCCTCGGATGAAGAACATCACCGGACGTTGGGAAAAAGTAGCGACTCTTGGTGATGCCGGAACGTGGCGGCTCTTTCCCCGCGACGGCTCGGGGGGCGCGCACGAGCAGGCGCCTGCAGCCACGTCAGGCCAGCGCCGCAAGGGCCGCGTCGCGATCGCGCGCGATTTGCGCGCGCAACTCATCAAGCCCCACAAACTTCACCTCGGGTCGGAGGAAACGCAGCCATTCCACGGTGAGCACATCACCCTCGCCAAAGGGGCATTCGCCGAGCACGTGCACTTCCACCCGCGGTTCACTTTTTTCCTCGACCGTGGGACGCACCCCATAGTTCGCCACTCCTGCAAGAGGCGACGCGGCCTTCGCGCCGCTGACGCGGACCGCATACACGCCCAACCGCGGCCGCAATTCCGGGGCCCACGGCACGTTCAACGTCGGGAATCCGATTGAACGCCCGAGCCGCTTGCCGGGCGTCACCACGCCGCTGGCGAAATAGCAGTAGCCCATCATTGCGTTCGCCGCCTCGATTTCCCCCCCCTCGAGCAGTGCGCGAATGCGTGTGCTGCTGATCGGCTCCCCATCGAGTTTCACTCGCGGCGCGCTGAAGACACGGACGCCGTGGGCTCGAGCCGTGGCGACCAGCAGCGCGACATCGCCGCGTCGACCGCGACCGAAGCGAAAATTTTCGCCCACATAAATCGCCACCAACTCGGGCCGCAGCTGCTTCACCCAGGCCACAAACTCCTCCGCCTCGACCGCCGCAAATTCCGGAGTGAAAGGCTGCGTGATCACCAGCTCCACTCCCAGCGATCTCACGACGTGCATCTTGGTCGGCGTATCCTGGATCAAACGGGTCGGCGCCTCGGGCCGGAAGAGCGCACTCGGATGCGGATAAAACGTCAGCACTCCGGCGATTCCGCCGCTGCGCCGCGCCGACTGCACGGCGGCCTCGATGACCGCGCGATGGCCCAGATGAACGCCGTCGAACATGCCGATCGCCAGGTGCAATGGTCGCGCCGGCAGCAGGCCATCGAGGCGATCAGACTGCGCCCCCGCGTTCACAGCACAAAGGTCGGCACGGCATCCCGCGGTGCGATCAGTCGCTTCTCGATTTCCGGCAGCGACATCGCCTGAAGCTGTTCCAGCGTGAGCGCCTGCGACACGTGAAACTTCTCCGTCGCGGTCCGCCGGAGCGCGGAGAGGTGCGCTCCGCAGCCAAGTTTCTGGCCGAGATCGTGGGCGAGCGTGCGCACATACGTACCTTTTGTGCAGCGGAGCCGGAAATCAATCTGCGGCGATTCAAATCGCGTCACATCCCAACTCATCACCCGAATAAACCGTGGTTCGCGCGCAACCTCCTCGCCTTTGCGCGCACTCTTGTAGAGCGGCACGCCGCCAATCTTGATCGCGGAATACATCGGCGGCATCTGGTATTGGTCGCCGAGGAATGTTTTCACCGCGGCTTCGACCTCGGGCAGCGTGAGCGGCGGGATGGGACGCGTCTCCATCACCTCGCCATCGGCGTCCTGCGTATCGGTGACCTTCCCGAGTTCGATTGTGCCTTCGTATTCCTTGTCGAGGCTGATCAGGTATTGGGATACACGCGTGGCCTTGCCGATGAGCATGATCAGCAGGCCCGTCGCCATCGGATCCAGCGTGCCGGCGTGTCCCACCCGCTTCATTTTCAACTTTCCGCGCAGCCGCGCCACCACGTCGTGCGACGTGTGATCGCGCGGTTTGTCCACGAGCAGAATGCCGTCCATCTCCTTAACCGGTCCAAGCATGCTTCAACCTTTCCTCTCGGCGTCGACGATTGCAATCCGCTCCGCCATGGCCGCGACGAACCGCGCATAAAAATTTTCCGTGCCTGTCTTTAAATTGAGACCCGCCGCGCACGCATGGCCGCCGCCGTTGAACTTCGCCGCCAGAAGATCAACGCGGAATGCCGGGCTTTTCGCCCGCAAGCTCGCCTTCACCGTGCCATCCGGCCGCTGCTCAATCAGTGCGCCAATCTCCACGCCTTCGATGGATCGGGCATAATCGACCAACCCCTCCGTGTCTTCGCCGTCGGCGCCGGTGCTTTCGAAGATGCCGGGCGGCAGCGTGCCGATGCACGCCCGACCCGCGCACTCCAGTTTCAACGTGGAAAGAAAATGCTGGAGGAGCCGCAATTTTCCCACCGTTTCGCGTTCGTAAAGTTCGTAGCCCGCTTCCGCCGGTTTGGCGCCGCGTGCGACGAGTTCGCCCGCCAGCATGAAACACCGGCGCGAGGTCGAGTTGAACCGAAATTGACCGGTATCGGTCAGGATACCCGTAAAGAGCGCCTGCGCGGCCTGTGCATCCACGAACAATTCGTTGTCGAGAAATACACCGGCCAATATCTCGCACGTGGCGGCCGAGTCGCTGTCGACCAGATTCGCCTCGGCGTAACCGATATTGGACAGGTGGTGATCAATCACGGCAACCGGCGCCGGATACCGGCCTTTCAGCCGTTCGCCGCCGCGCGCGTGGTCGGCGCAATCGACGAAAATCGCGGCGCGTTCCTCGGGATTTTTCAACACCTCGTCGGTGCGAAAGAAAGTCATGCCCGGAACGAGGAATTGCAGCCGCCGCGGCACCGGATCCGAGTTGACGCAAATCACATCGAATCCGCGCGTGGCGAGCACCCGCGCCAGCGCCACCTGGGCACCAATGCAATCGCCGTCAGGCCGCGCGTGGCCGATCACCGCGACCCTCCGGCCCTCCAATCGCTCGAGCAGCCGCGCGAACCCGGCGGAAAGTGCGGGATAAAAATTTTCCACGATGATTTAGCGACTCGTCTCCATGCCGCGCCACCACCGCGGATAAAACCCGCGGAGGTGGAACGTATTCACCTGTCGTCCTCCGCTTTGCCCGGGGGATGTTCGATCTCGTCCAGCATCTGGAGAATGCGGGCTCCGCGCACGGCCGATGCGTCGAGCAAATACTCGAAGCGGGGGAGATACTTCAGGATAATCCGGCGCCCGAGTTCCTCGCGGATATCCGCCGCGACACCACGCAACCATTGAATCTTCTTCTCGGCGTTTGCTTCGTCGCCGATGACGGAAACGAACACGCGACCGTCGCGCAGATCCGGCGACACGCGGACTTCCGTGACGGTCATCGTCACGGACTCGGTCTGGTAGCGCTTCCGGAGGATGTCACTGATCTCGCGTTGGATCAGCTCATTGACGCGAAGGGTGCGGTTGGACATCGGATTTTCGGAATTCGGAAACCGGATACCGGGAATATCAGCTCCATCCCGTCTCCATTTTCGGCGAACCGAAATCGCTAGAGGCTGGCCCGGACCTTCTGGATCTCGAAGCATTCGATGACATCGCCGGCCTGGTAGCCATTGAAGTCGTCGAGCTTGATGCCGCACTCGAGGCCGGCGCGCACTTCGTTGGCGTCGTCCTTGAATCGCTTGAGCGTCGCGATCTTTCCCTCGTGCACGGTTTCCTTGCCGCGACGGAGTCGCGCGGCGGCGTTGCGGTTGATCTTGCCCTCGGTGACGAGGCAGCCCGCCACAAAACCCTTGGCCAGCGGGAACACCTGTCGCACCTCGGCCGCGCCCGTCTTGAGTTCCTTGATGTCGGGCTCGAGCAGGTCGGCGAGGATCTCGCGCACCTTGTCGCCCATTTCATAGATGATGTCGAAAGTCTCGATCCGCACGCCGTGATGCTTTGCCAGCGGGGTGACGCCATTCTCCAGCTTCGTGTGGAAGCCGATGATCAACGCGCCCGCCGCGCCCGCCATCAGCACGTCGTTCTTGGTCACGAGGCCGACATCAATTGCGACAATCTCGAGCTGCACCTTGGTGCTCTTGATTGATTCGAGGACAACGCGCACGGCTTCGGAGGAGCCAAACACGTCGGTCTTGACGATCAGCTTGAGCACTTTGGCCTGCGTGGCCGCAATGTTCGCAAAGAGCTGCTCAACCGAAACGCCCTTGGGGACGGCGGCCGCGGTCGTGGCCACCTGCTTTATCCGCAGTTGCTCCACCTCCGCGATCTTCTCGGCTTCCCGCACGTTCTTCACCACCTTGAAGGCCGTGCCGCTTTCCGGCGTGCCGCTCCAGCCAATCACGCGGACGGGCATGGCCGGGGGCGCTTCCTTGAGGTTCTTCCCCTTGTCGTCGAACATCGCGCGCACGCGCGCGAAGCACGTGCCGCACACGATCGCGTCGCCCACGCGGAGCGTCCCGCGCTGCACGATCACGGTGGCGAGCGGTCCGCGGCCAAAATCGATTTCAGATTCGATGACGATGCCGGTCGCCTCGGTCTTGCAATTCGCCTTGAGCTCGAGGACGTCCGCCTGGAGCAGGATCATGTCGAGCAACGTGTCGATGCCCTGATTCTTGAGCGCCGACACGGGAACCGTGATCGTTTCGCCACCCCAATCCTCGGGGGCGATATTGCGCTGCTGCATCTGATTCTTCACCTGATCCAGGTTGGCGCCCTTCACGTCGATCTTGTTGACGGCCACGATGAGCGCGAACCGCTCGGGATGCAGTTCCTTCTCGGCCAGCGCGATCTTCAGAGCCTCGTCCGTTTGCGGCATGAAACCGTCATCGGCCGCGACCACGAGAATCGCGATGTCGGTGACGCTCGCCCCGCGGGCGCGCATCTTGGTGAAGGCGGCATGGCCCGGTGTATCCAAGAACGTGATCATCCGATCGCGAAATTCGATTTGGTAGGCGCCGATATGCTGCGTGATGCCGCCCGCCTCGCCCGCGGCAACGTTCGCCTTGCGAATCGAGTCGAGCAACGTGGTCTTGCCGTGGTCGACGTGACCCAGGATGCAAACGACCGGCGGCCGCGACTCCAGGAGCTTCGACTCGTCCTCATCGGGCTTCTTTTCCTTCTTGGCCTCTTTTGCGGCCTGCTGCGTCGCGGCGTCACCGCGATGCTTGATGTCCAGGAGGAACCCGTACTTCTCGGCGACCTTCTGCGCGACGGACTCGTCGATGTTCGAGTTCATCGCGGCGAACCCAACCAGCTGGTTCAGTTCGGAAATGAGCTTGAACGGCTTCAGACCCAGCGCCGCGGCGAAGTCGCGGACGACGATCGGCGGCTTGAGGTGAAGAATCTTGACGTCCGCGCGCGTGCCATCGGCCGCCAGGGCCGGCGTGTCTGCTCCGGCCGTGGCGGGCGCACCCGGCAGCGGTGGCGGCTTCGGAGCCATCACGGGGGCCGGCATGCGCGGCGAGATGAACGGCGGAGCGGAGGGCGCCTTTCCGACTGGCATCGGCACAGGCAAAGAAGGCGGAGCGGAAACGACCCGCGGTGCCGGCGCCGCAGGGAAGGGCGCTGACGCGACCGCCGCTGGCGGCGGGACAGCCGCCGGCGCCGCCACCGGAGGCGGGGCCACGGGCGGCGGAGCGGGCGGCGCGGAATGAACGGTCGGTGCCGGCGGGCGCACCGGGGGCGTGGGCAGAGTTACGTGCGGCGGACTGGACGGTCGCGGCGCACTCGGCGTCGTCACCGGCATGCGCGCGATGGGCGGCGGCGAGGAAACGTAGCGCGGCGTCACGGGGCCCGCTGCACGGGGGGCGGCCGCGGCAAAGGGTGCGGAAGGTGGCGGCGCCTTGGCGATCGCGGCCTTCGCCGCGGCAGCTTCTTTTTCGCGATCAATGTCCTGCTTCGACTTTACGAACACTCCCGTCGGCAGAAGCACTTTTGATGCCGCGGAGGGCGTCTCGGCAGCAAGCGTGGCGGCAGCCGTCGACTGGCCCACGAACGGCGCAGCGTGCGCACTCGCGCCCGCTTCGGCGGCATGGGCACCTTGCGCGGCCGGCGCGACATGGGCGGTGGTGGCAAACTCCTCGCGCAGGGCGGAGGCGTTGATGTTGTCGACCGTGCTCGAAACAGACTTCACATCCTGCGCAATGATTCTGCGCTCCTTGAGGAGCGTCATCAGTTGCTTGTTTTCCATGCCGAGTTCCTCGGCAAGTTTGTGGATGCGAATGCTCATGCAGCAGTAGTCTAAATGGGCTAAAAGTTATTTCCGGACGACACGGCTGATAATATCAGCTGCTTCCTCGGGTGAAAACCCGGCGCCTTCCAAATCGTTGGCTTCCACTCCTTCGAAGAGTTCGAGCGAAACAAAACCGGCTTTGACCAGCCGTAGTGCCGTGTTCTCGGGAATTCCAAGGGAGGTGACGAGCTTGCGCTTGGCGTCACCTTCAGGGTCGGCACCAACAGCCTTGAACTCCTCGATGTCAAGGCGCCAGCCGACCAAACGCGAAGTGAGCCGCGCATTCTGGCCCTTGCGGCCAATGGCGACCGCCAAATCATCCGTCGCCACTTTCAAGAGAATCCGGTGGGTCTTCTCATCGAGCACGATCTCGCGCGGCACCGCCGGCTTCAGCGCCTCGATGATCATTTCGCGCGGATTCGCATAGTACTTGATGATGTCGATCTTCTCTCCACCGAGTTCGCGAACAATCGTCTTCACGCGCGCACCGCGCGCTCCGACGCACGCACCAACCGGATCCACCTTGGGATCCGTGCTCGTGACAGCGATCTTCGTCCGGTAACCGGGCTCCCGGGCAAATGCGTCGATCCGCACCGTACCGTCCGCAACTTCGGTCACCTCGAGTTCAAACAGCCGGCGGACAAACTTTGGTGACGCGCGGCTGAGGATGATTTCCGGGCCGCGAGGCGTGCTCTGAATTTCCATCAGCAGGCAGCGAATGCGCTCACCGGGCTGGTATTCCTCGCCAGGCACCTGCTCTTTTGCCGGCATAATCGCCTCGGCCTTGCCCAATTCGACGAACAAATCGTTGCGCTCGCGGCGGCGAACCGTGCCCGTGACAATGTTGCCGACCTGGTCCTTGAAATCGTCGTAGATCCGATCCTTCTCGAACTGCCGCAAACGCTGCATGACCGCCTGACGGGCCGTCTGCGCGGCAATTCGGCCCAGCGTCGACGGATCCACTTCCTTCTCCACGAGTTCGCCGATCACCGCGCCCGGCTTTACGGCCTGCGCCTTCTCCACATGAATCTCGGTCTTGGGATTGCTGACGGAATCGACCACTTTCATCATCGCCCATGCGTGCAACTGCCCGTTCTTCGGATTGATCTCAATCTTGAGTTCCTGACCCGAATTCACGCCCTTTTGCGCCGCAGTCTTCAAGGCATTTGCAATCGTGGCGATCATATCGGCCCGAGGAATGCCTTTCTCCTTCTCCATGTATTCCAGGACGGAAAGAATTTCGCTGCTCATGAGGGTGGATTAATGGGAAAAAAAAAGCGGGCCGCAGGGCCCACTTTTTGAAAAGTGAGTGTGATAGAGTCGGTAAACGTATCGGCTGGTCGAAAATTTTGTCAAGCATCACACCTGCCGCGGGCGCTCAGCTTTTTCGCTCTCGCTCAAGCAGCCAGCCCAGCAGGCCTTGTGCAACGCCGTGACACGCCGGCTGCGCCTTTCCGTCAACGATTCCAAGCGCCCGCAACCCGGTCATTAAAATCGGCGGCAAATCGCCCACCCACCAATGGAACCAAATCGACTCGGCTTCGCGCGCCGCATGGGCGGCAAGCAACGGCAGCAACCCGTCGCAGATCAGATTGTCCAACCGCGTGCCGCCGATCGCGTGGTCGCATATTTCTCGCGCCACCGTTTCACGCAGTTCCGACAAGTCACCCCTTCGTCGCGCATCACGCGTGAGCAGCTCCGCCGGCACTTTGCTCGATTTCGTCACCAGCGCCTCCACCGCCCGCGGCCAGCCAGGCCGCTGCTGAGCCCAACGTGCATATTGCCGAAGACGCGTGCGTGGATGATTCGCCGGTCTGACGCCCTGCAGACTCCACCCTCCCTCCTCCGCTCCATAGAGATCATCTGCCTTCACGGCGCCAGCCGCCCACTGTCCCAAAGGATGTTCACCTGCGATCCGGAGCATCGGCGCTCGATTGAATCGATATCCGAGAATCTCGAGCGCCGCGTGATGACATGCCGCCTCCCAACCGAGCCGTTGGATTCGCAGGCGCGCGAAGTGAACCTTCTGCCGCCACCGGTCGCCCGCGTGCCGGCGCAACAGCAAAATCAAATCCGGCGTGGCCAACAATCCCAGTTCCTCCGGTATGCGCGCCGCCGCGCGGTCGGCCAGCGACTCCACCGCTTCATCGGCGGCAAACTCCTCCAAGTCGTGATGCAGCAGCGGGAGCAACACGAGAACCGGAATTTCGCGACCACCGACGCCTCGCGTCACCCGGCCTGGTTCGGGCGGAAACAGCACGACATGCAACACCACGTTGTCATACGCGGCGTCGAGGGCGTGCCGGTGATTCTCCCAGTCGGGCGCTCGCAGGTGCGCCTCCACGTCACCGGTGATTTCCGGCCCGTCGTCGAAACGCAACCGGGCGTTGAGAAAATCAGGACCGCCGAGGAGATTCCACTTGCCCGCGTGGACAACGCGAATCCGTCGACCATCCGTGGTGACCGCGCCCGTGCGGTTGAAATCACCGCGCAGCCAGATCTTCTGCAAAAGTCTTTCGGGGAATGAAAACGCACCATAAAGCCCCTGGATCTCGGCGAGGGTCGCCGCTGGAGTGTCAAGGCCGGCGCGAATCACTCCGCGACCCTGGAGCGCGAAACCGGCAGCGACAAGCGCACGTTTCGTTGGTGTCTAAAGATCGTAGCGCGTCCTGCCGCAGCTGCGAGCACGCCGGGTGGACCCGCTTATCCACTCGCTGGCGCTCGCAGCCACGAATACGAGATCGCCTCCTGTGATTGGGCGGCGGATACGCACGCTCACCGCGTCACTTCAACTCCGACCGGGAAATCTTCGTCAGCCTCAGTCGCGCGAGCCGGCTCCGGTCCGATTCGCCACCGGCACAATACGCCAGCAACACCGCCTCCTTCGTGAAATGGAAAAACGTGCGGCGAGTCGCGCTTTCGCATGGTCACTGCCACTCGCGCCGATAAATTGGCTGTACACGAAGAGAATCCGACCGTCGCGCAGTTCGATGAACGCGCCTTCGCTGTTGCGCGGATTTCCCTCCCGCGGAGGCAGGTCGAGCACGCGACGGTTCTCAATCTTCGCCGCCGGCCGGAGAACCGCCGCTTTGGATGTCGCGGCGGCAGCGAGGAACATCATCGGCGACGCGAAAAAAAATGCGGCCGCCATGACCGACCATGTCGGGCCGCACTGGGATTCGCCGTGACAGGGGGATTGGGTGACCACAGGCCGATCGAGCCGGATTTTCCGGTTGTGGCAACGCTACGCCGTGCGGCGCCATCTCTCGTGTCCGCGCTACTGATGCGCCCAAGCCAAACACCTTCTGACGATCGTGTGTCGCCATCGATTGACTTCCTCGAAACGAGTGGGCACGAAATTCCCCTCCCCTATCAGGAAACGCCATGATTTCTCCGCAGGATTCCCTTAAGCCGGACAAAACTTCAACTGCCCTAGGCCCGGATCAGCCAGTGACATTGTACCACTGGCTCGTCGTGATAATTGCCTCCGCCGGCTGGCTTTTCGACTGCATGGATCAGCGGCTCTTCGCCCTGGCGCGCGAGCCGGCCATGCGCGAGATCCTCGGTGTCGCCACCGCGGATGCGGCCGTCAAGGACCTCGTCGGCTGGGCGACCGGAATCATGCTCGTGGGTTGGGCCACGGGCGGGATCATTTTCGGGACGATGAGTGACAAGCTGGGCCGCGTGAAGACGATGGCCGTCACGCTTCTCGTCTATTCCGGATTCACCGGCCTTTCGGGTTTTGCCCACACGGTAACCGAGTTCATGACGTACCGCTTCCTCGTCGGACTCGGCGTGGGTGGCATGTTCGGCGCCGCCACGACGCTGGTCGCCGAGAGCGTTCCCTCACGGATTCGGGCGGTGGCGCTCGGATCGTTGCAGGCGCTCTCCGCCGTCGGCAACATCATGGGCTCGCTCATCAGCACGCAAATCCAGCCCGGCCGGGCGGATTTTCTTTTCGGTATGAGCGGGTGGCGAATCCTGTTCTTCATCGGCATCCTGCCGGCGCTCCTCGTCGTTCCGACGCTGTTCATTTTGCGCGAGCCGGAGATGTGGAAAGTCGCCAAGCAGCGGGCGAAGGACGGCATTCACAAAGCCGGCTCGATTCCAGAACTCTTCCGCCATCCGACTTGGCGGCGAAATGTGCTCGTCGGCGTCGGCCTCGGCCTGGCCGGCATGGCAGGATTGTGGGGCGTAGGATTTTTCTCACCCGAACTCATCTCCACCGCGCTCAAGGGAGAACCCCAGCATGTCGTGGACACCGTGCGCGGCTACGGCCTCGCCTTGCAGGACGTTGGCTCTTTTCTCGGCATGGTGGCATTTACCTTCGTGGCCACGCGGTTCGGCCGCAAACCGGCCTTCCTGGTGGCGTTTCTGCTGTGCTTCGGGGTGACGATCTTCGTGTTCAACAGCCTGCACTCAGGAGCGGACGCATATTGGATGCTGCCGCTGATGGGCTTCGCGCAGCTGTCGGTCTTCGGTGGATACGCCATTTATTTCCCCGAGTTGTTTCCGACCCGGCTGCGCGGCACGGGAGTGGGCTTCTGCTACAACACGGTCCGTTATCTCGCGGCGGCCTTTCCCCCGCTGCTCATGTTCATGAACCGTCAGCTGATCGAGGGCGGGGTGGATCAACCCTTCCGCAAGGCGGCCACGACTCTTTCCTTCATCTTCCTGCTCGGTGTCGTCGCCCTCATCTGGGCCCCCGAAACCAAGGGCAAGGCGCTGCCCGAGGACTGAGCTGCCGCCGACCGCTCGCCGGGGAGCACACGAGCGTCGCGAACGATGGCCGCACTTCGATGACGCGATTGCACGTCCTCGTTCTCGCGCTCCTCGCATCCGCCGGACAGGGATGGGCTGGCGCCGTGCCGCCCGCCAGGCCGAACGTGCTGTGGCTGATTATCGAGGATGTCTGTCCTGATTTCGGCTGTTACGGCAACGAATCGGTGCGCACGCCAAACATCGACCGCTTCGCCCGTGAGGCCCGACTGTACCGTAACGCGTTCGCCACGGCTCCGGTGCGGGAAAACATCGCGGTTTTCACCAATTGGGCGTAACATTCGTATTTGGAGTGCAACCGCAGCTCGTGCGCGCGAATAGAATCTGTCCAGGAGCTCAGGATATTCGAGCCGCGCAAACCAACCCGGCGGCAAACAGCACCGCATAGAGCGCCAGCAGCTTTCCGGTATCGCCCAGCAGGGCGATCAGCTCGGCCGGGGATTTGCCGGGCTGCAACCGGCGCACATGCGACCAGGCAATTGGCGTGAGCACCAGGGGCAGGAGTGACCAACGACCAAATCCACGTGCCGCAAACACCAGCGGCATGGCCAGAGCAACCGCCAGCGACGCGGCGAACTGAGCCCGCGCCGCGCTCCGACCGAACCGGACCACCAGCGTGCGTTTGCCCGCCGCCGCGTCGGTGACGGCATCCCGATAATTGTTCACCACAAGAATATTCGTGGCGAGCAGTCCGACCGGAACGGCGGCGAGAAAGGCATCCGGCGTCCAGCGGCCCGCCTGCACGAAATACGTGGCTCCGACGGCAACGAGTCCAAAGAAAATGAATACGAAAACATCACCGAGACCATGATAGCCGAGCGGCCACGGCCCGCCCGTATAGGCGATGCCACAGGCGACGCTCGCGATGCCAATTGCAATCAGCCAGGGCCCGCCCCATGCCACCAGGCCCAGGCCGGCGAGAAATGCCGCCGCCAAGGTGCCAAGCATCGCCCGCCGCATCGTGGCCGGCGAAACCAGTCCCGCCGCCACCGCGCGGCGCGGGCCGACGCGCGCCGCATTATCCGCTCCGTGCACGAAATCGTAGTAATCGTTTGCGAAATTCGTGCCGATTTGGATCAGCAGCGCAAACGTCACACAGAGTGTTGCGGCTCCGCCGTCGAAACAGCCGTCGTGCGCCGCGAGAGCGGAACCCACCACGACCGGCGCGACCGCCGCCGAAAGCGTGCGCGGCCGGGCGGCGGCCAGCCAGACTCGCGCGCTCGTTCCACTCACGACGCCCCGTGCATGTGCACCGGCTTGCGCGTGAACACGCCCAGCCGTCGCTTGGTCAACAGGCTCAGCAGAACGGGCAGGAAGCAGAGCCCGGCGGCCGTCCCGACGTAGGTGAGACTCACGGACCTGAACATCACGCCGAAGCCACCGAGCAGCAGGGCATACGCGACCAGGAACGCCTGGGCGTTGGCAAACATGGGGCTGACCGACCAGACCAGCAGCAGCGCAAACAGCGCGGCCCAGGGTCCGCAGAGGCCAATCGACAACCCGGTGAGAAAAAATACCGGAGCAAAAAAGCTGAGGCGTCGTTCCTCCACGCGGACGGTTTGTATCAGCACCGCGACAAGCAGTATCAGAAGCTTGATTACAAGAAGCTGCCGCGCGGCCAACGCGCCGGCTCCGGCGGCCACCGTGAGGCCGGGCAGAAGATCATAGGCTCCGAGCACCACCAGCGTGCCCACGCCCGCGCGAAAAAAGTCGATGAAATTACGTGGCTTCGTGAATTCGATTCGGACGTTGATTCGTGGGTCACCCGGCTCCTGCCGGTTCCACGGATCACTCTTCCAGCCGGGCGAGGTGTTGCGGCGGCGGCGGCGCGGCTTGATGACGGTGCCGAACCGCATCCATCGACGCGGGAACCAAAGCAGGAGAATTCCCAGCAGGAGCAGGGGCCAGTGGATCACCATTGTTAGAGAGGCTAGCACACCCGGAACGCGGCCTGTCAAAGGTTCGTGCGCCGACCGCAACCTGCTCAGGCGGCAACTTTATTTCGGCCACACCGCGACGAGGGTATTGGAAGCGTCACTGGTCGCAGCGATGAGTCGGATAGGTTGCCAGCGCGCGAGTGGACGGGGTCGATTTGCGCACACCTGAAGGTTGCCAGAAAGTTGCCAAAAACCCCTGTTTTTCGCTTCGCGTTTCCGCAAAAAGGCGCTCTCGTTTTCCCGTTCTAAGCACTAACCAAAAACTAAATCCGCGAAAATCGGTGACTTAGCTTCAACGGTGGCTCCTCCTTTTCCTTTCCCGTGCATTCGCACGAGCGCGAGCGAGTGGAATCGTGACTGCGAGCGCCAGCGAGTGGATGAAGCACGAATTGCAGACGGCCATCCACTCGCTGGCGCTCGCAGCCACGAAGTCCCGAATCGCTCAACTTCGGGTTTTTCCCATTCGCGTTTATTGGCGTCCATTCGCGGTCGAGAATCAGCCTGGCTTTTCTTCTTCGGCTGCGGCTGCGCCGCGGTGGGATCGACGAGATGGCGCGCTCCCACTGGTGGGGAAAATACGCCTTGAGTAGTAAAACGATCACCCCGGTTTCGAAGTCATTCATGAACACCTGCTCCCAATTCTTCTTCCTGGCGGCGACCGCGGTCGCCGTGACGTGCGGCGCCTCAGCCGCGGCGGACAAGTCAACCTCGCGACCGCCGAATGTCATCGTGCTGCTGGCCGACGACCAGGGCTGGGCCGATTTGGCGGTGAACGGCAACACGAACGCGCGGACGCCGAACCTCGACTCGCTGGCGCGGGCCGGCACCACCTTCGATCGCTTCTACGTGTGCCCGGTGTGCTCGCCCACCCGCGCCGAGTTTCTGACCGGCCGCTATTTTCCGCGCACGGGCGTGGGCGGCGTCGACTCCGGCCGCGAACGGATGAACCCGGCGGAAAAAACGATTGCCGATTCGTTCAAGGCGGCGGGATACGCGACCGGACTTTTCGGCAAGTGGCACAACGGCGGCCAGGGGCCGTATCACCCGAACGCGCGCGGGTTCGACGAGTTCCATGGCTTCACCGCCGGGCACTGGGGCTGGTATTTCGACGCTCCGCTGGAGCACAACGGCGAACCGGTGCAGGGCCGTGGCTACATCGCGGACGACCTCATCGATCACGCGCTGGCCTTCGTGGCCGACAACCGTACGCGGCCGTTCTTCTGCTATGTCGCGTTCAACACGCCGCATTCGCCGTTTTGCGTGCCCGACGAGTATTGGCATCGCTGGAAAGACGCACCGCTGCCGCTGCGCTCGCCCGAGACGGCCCGCGAGGACCTCGCCACCACGCGCTGCGTCATGGCCATGAACGAGAACCTCGACTGGAACGTCGGCCGACTCCTGCAGCAACTCACCAGGCTGGGGCTGGCCGACGACACCATCGTCGTTTATTTTTCCGATAATGGTTCAAACACCCCGCGTTGGAACGCCGGCATGAAGGGCCGCAAGGGTTCCACGGATGAAGGCGGCGTCCGGGCGCCCTTCTTCATCCGCTGGCCGCAGCGTATTGCGGCTGGCGCTACGGTGAAGGAAATCGCCGGAGCGATTGATCTGCACCCGACGCTCACTCAGCTGGCGGGCATTCCCCGCGTGGGCGCCCAGCCACTCGACGGCATCGATCTCTCGCCGCTGCTCCTCGGAAAAAAGGACCCGTGGCCGGAGCGGATGATTTTCAGCCATTGGGCCGGGCGCTTCAGCGTGCGCACGCCGCGTTACCGGCTCGACAATCAGGGCGCACTCTTCGACCTGCCGGCGGATCCCGGGCAGCAGACCGACGTGAGCAACGCGGAACCGGCCGTCGCCGCGCGGCTGCGGACTGCGCTCGCCGCCTGGAAGCAGGACGTGTTTGCCGGCACGCCACCCGTGGCGGCGCAGCCGGGCGGCGGGCAGCGGCCGATGGCGTCGGACGCGCGACCGATTCCCGTCGGGCATCCCGTGCATGCCGCCACGATTTTGCCGGCTGGCGAGGGCATCCCCGCCGGCGGCGTGCAACGGAGCAATCGGTTTCCAAACTGCACGTATTTCACTCACTGGACGAGCGTCGAGGACACGATGACGTGGGACATCGATGTTGTGACGGCAGGCAGCTATGAAGTTGTGATGGAGTACGCCTGCCCGGCGCCGGGCGGCTCGACAGTGGAGGCGAGTTTTCGGAACGTCCGGGTGAGCGCGCCGATTCGTCCGTCCTGGGATCCGCCGCTGCGCAACAACGAGGACCGCGTGGGAAGGCAGGAATCATTTTTGAAGGATTTCCGGCCGTTGAGCCTGGGCACAATCCAGCTCGAGCGAGGCCGGGGCGAACTTGTGCTGCGCGCGACGAAGATTGTCGGAGGGCAGGCGGCTGAAATCTATCGCGTCACGTTGCGGCGGGCGGCGGCGAAGTGAGGTGAAATCTCCTCGTGGGCAATTCCTGCGAACCTTTGACCAATTCACGGCGAGCGCGGCGACTGCCGCCGGCGTCTAGGCTGAACGGACGCTCATTTTCTCTAGAGTCCTTGAACTCCGAACTCGTTGCGAACAGTTCAAGTTTCCAATCCCAATCCAACCACAGATGACACAGATAAACACAGATAAAGGCAGCGCTCTGAATCTGTGCCCATCTGTGAAATCTGTGGCTGAATGGGTCTGAGGCCGTGCCTCGCAGTTCATGAATGAAACCCGCCCGGCGGCCGGACCGCCCTCCCTCTCCCGCCGGACGATCGTCAAGCTCGCGGCGGCTGGGCTGGTCGGTGGCATCGTGGGCGCCGGTTCGACCGCCATTGCCACGCGCATCGGGCGGACGGCGAAGCGGGCGTATCGTAATTTTAACGACGCCGAGGCGGCGCTGCTGATCGCCGTTTGCGAACGCATCATCCCCGCCGACGATGCGCCGGGTGCCACCGATGCCGGCGTGATCCGTTTTATTGACCGCCAGCTTTCCGGCGCTCACCGGCGGCACGGCGCTGCGTATCGGAGCGGCCTCGAAGCGCTGCGCCAAACGTGGCAGCACTTGCACCAGCGGGATTTTCCCGCGCTGGCCCCGGAGGTGCAGGATGAGCTGCTGAATCGACTCGACGCGGGCAAAGTGCCGGCGGAGCTCTGGACACAGCCGACCGCGCCGGCGTTTTTTCGACTCGTGGTCGAGCATACGATGCAGGGTTTTTACGGCAGCCCGCGCCACGGGGGAAATCGCGATTACCTGAGTTATCGGATGCTCGGCGTCGATTACCCGCAGATTCTCGGCCGCAACCGTTTCAAAAAGGTCTGACCATGGCGCTGCGACACGTGCACGCGGTGGTGGTCGGCGCCGGAGCGGGCGGCGGCGTGGTCGCGAAGGAATTGAGCGAGGCGGGACTCACCGTCGCGCTGCTCGAGCGCGGAGGCTGGGCCAGTTTCGAGACGCACGATCATGATGACCTGATCAACCAGCGGACGACCGCACTCGGCAATGCGTTCGGCCCCGATGAGCGGCATCCACGGGTCGTCGAAGCCGGGCCGGGCAAATGGGAAACGGTGATGCCCGACGCCGGCGGTTACGGCAACAACGCGGCGTGCGTCGGCTCGGGCACCGTCAGTTACGGCGCGATGGGCTGGCGTTTCATGGAACAGGATTTTCGGATGCGCACGACCTATGGCGCGCCCGCTGGCTCGACGCTCGAGGACTGGCCGATCAGCTACGCGGAACTGGAGCCGTTCTACGAAATGGCCGAGTGGGAGATTGGCGTCGCGGGCGACATGACCACGAACCCACATGCGCCGCCGCGACGCCGGCCCTATCCCATGCCGCCGTTTCCGTACAACCGTGAGGGACGGATGCTCGAAGCGGCGGCGCGGAAGATCGGGCTGCATCCCTTTCCGATTCCGATGTTGCGAAACTCGGTTCCCTTTGGCGGCCGGAACGCCTGCATCGCGTGCCGCTACTGCGTCGGCTTTGCGTGTGAGATCAACGCGAAGAATGGCACGCACAACACGGTGATTCCCGCGGCGCTGGCCACCGGCAACTGCGAACTTCGCACCAACTGCCTCGCGAGCGAGGTTGTCGTCGACGACCGCGGTCGCGCGCGCGGCGTCCGCTATTTCGACGCCGCTGGGCACGCGCAATATCAGACCGCCGACCTCGTGGTGGTCGCGGCCGCGGCGATCGAAACCGCGCGGCTGCTGCTGAACTCCAAATCGAGCTGTTTCCGAGCGGCGCGGGCAATCGCCACGACTGGGTCGGGCGCAATCTCCAGGGCCACGCGTATTGCCGCGCGGTCGGGCTCTTCGCCGAGGACACCTATGACGACGTGGGTTCGGGCGCGACCATTGCCGTCAGCGACGCGGCGCACGGCAATCCCGGCGTCCGCGGTGGCGGCGTGCTCGCGAACGAGTTCATCCGGTTGCCCTATGATTTCACCGGGCAGCGTCCCACTGGCGCGGCGCGCTGGGGCAAGGCGCACAAGGATTTCCAGCGCCGCTTCTATCGCCGCAGTGTGGTCGTGGCCGGCGCGGTGCAGGAGATGCCGGTATTCGACACGCGGGTACAGGTTGATCCCGTGGTGAAGGATCATTGGGGCATCCCGGTCGCCCGACTTTCGGGGCGGCGACATCCCCACGACATCGAGGTCGCGCGCGTCGTTGCGGCGCGCGGCGAAACGTGGCTGAAAGCGGCCGGTGCGATCGAGACATGGACCCGCGTGCCCGGGCCGCAGGCGCGCGGCGGCCAGCATCAGGCCGGCACGTGTCGGATGGGTAATGATCCCAAAACGTCGGTCACCAATCGCCACGGGCAGGTGCACGACATCGACAATCTCTTCGTCGCCGACGGCAGCCTCCATGTGACCAACGGTGCATTTAACCCCGCGCTCACGATCATGGCGCTCGGCTACTGGGTCGGAAACCACATCAAAGCGGCGTGGAAAGGCGGAGGCTTGCGATGAGCGCTCCACGGCGACGCTGGTGGTGGGCCTTGGGGATTTACTCGCTCGTGTTTGTCGCCGCAGCGACGGTGGGCAGCACGGCCTATTTTCATTTCGCCGATCCGCGCGGGACCTGCGCGTCGTGCCATGAGATGCGTGACGTTCACACGCAGTGGTCCGAGTCGGCCCACCGGTCGCTCCATTGCCGGAACTGTCATGGCGGCTCACTCACGCTCGATGCGCACGCCATGCGTTCGCACTTGAATCGGGTCGTCCAGCACTTCACCGGCGACCCGGAAAAATCGATCCGGCTCGTCGAGCACGATCTTCTCGAGGTCGACACCGCGTGCCGCGAATGCCACCCGAAGACTTCTGCGGAGCATCAATCCAGCAAGCATGCGACCACCTACGGCCGAATCTTCCTGCCGTCAGAAACGAGGGAGGTGGAACAGCCGGCGTCCGACTGCCTCCGCTGTCACGGGATGTTTTTCGACGGCGACATCCCGGATCTGCTGGCGCCGGTCAACGGGCCGAAGCGCGTCCTGCGCGATCCCGCAAAGGCCGACCAGCCGGCGGTGCCTTGCCTGGCCTGCCACCAGATCCACACGCCATCCGGCGGCACGAGGCCGCCGCACTTCTACGACCGGCGGGAAAAGGCACATTTCGCCGCGACCCAGTTGCCCATCGGACCGGGTCCGGGTGCCGTCGTCCGCCCGCGCGTGTCGCTCGATCCCCGCCAACGCGTGTGCATGCAGTGTCACGCGCCCGCCGCGGCCTCCGGCCATCCGCCGGGCGCGTCGGACGAGCGGACACCGCGCGGCGTCCACGAGGGATTGAGCTGCCTGGATTGTCACGCGACGCACACGCGATCGGCGCGCGAGTCGTGCCGCAGCTGCCATCCGTCCAGCTCGCACTGCGGACTGAATATTGAAACCATGGATACGACCTTCGCGGTGCCCACGAGCCGCCATGACATTCATTTCGTGGCGTGCGGCGACTGTCACGACGGCCGGCGGCCCGCGCAAGCTGCGGGCAGAAGACGCTGACAAACAATGCCGCGGAGGCTCTCGGCCACCGTGGCACGGATCTGCGTTTGCTGGGACGGCGGGAAAACATCGAGCAGCCGGTTGAGGGTCGTGGCCGCGTCGCTCGTGTGCATCGTACCAATGACGAGATGGCCGGTCTCGGAGGCGCTGATGGCCAATTCGATCGTCTCGAGATCACGGAGTTCGCCGATGACAATGATGTCCGAATCTTCGCGCAGAGCGCCTTTGAGTGCCGTGAAGAACGATTTCGTGTGCGGCCCGACTTCGCGCTGCGTGACATTGCACCCCTTGGCGGGTTGCACCACCTCGATGGGATCCTCGACCGTGATGATGTGATCGGTGCGGGTCTCGTTCAGGTAGGCGACCATGGAAGCGAGCGTGGTGGTCTTGCCCGAACCGACCGGGCCGGTGATGAGGATGAGGCCGTTATGGTAGGACAACATCTTCATCCGTGTTTCGTGCTGTGAGCGAGGCCGGCGAATTTCTCCAGTGTCTCGATGTCGTGGACCATGCCTTTATCGACGGGCTTCTGGGCGAAGTCCATCAACCGGGCTCCGTCGCCAAGCGCCTCAAAGACGGCAAGCGCCTGCCGCCTCGTGAAGAGATTATGGTCGCGGCCAAATCGTACCAGCCAGCGTGTGTCGTTGTTCATTCGGTGGGGCGGCGCGAAAATTGTAGGTGCACGCCACCGAGTCGCGCGAGAGCACTCGAGCGCACGACGTTTCACAGTTGCGCGACAATCGTGGCGGCCGGGCACCAGCGAGTGGATTCAGCACGATGCCCGACTCGCGGGCGCTCGCCACCACGGGCCGCTCACTGGTACGCGCGTCGCGCCTCGAGCGCGCTCTTCAGCGTCACGGAATCCGCGTAGAGAACGCCACCGCCACTCGGCAGCCCAAAGCCGATCCGCGTCACGCCCACCCCGCGATCCTTGGGCAGATGTTCGGTGATGAAATGACACGTGGCCTCACCTTCGACGTCGTTCGGCAGCGCGAGAATAAGCTCCTTCACTTCGCCCGCCAGCACGCGCTGCCGCAGCGATTCGTAATTCAAATCGTCCGGACCCACGCCCTGAATCGGCGACAATTTTCCGTGCAGCACATGGTAAGCGCCGCGAAAGGCGCCGCTGCGCTCCACGGCCACCAGATCGGGCACGTGCTCCACGACGCAGACGGAGGTCGCATCGCGTCTTTCGTCGAGGCAAATGGGGCAGAGTTCGCCCTCCGCAAGATTGCCGCACCGCGTGCAACGCCGGACCGAGGCGGCCGCTTCCTCCAACGCAGTGACGAGCGCGGGCAGCCGGGCCGGTTTTTCCACCAGCAGATGGAGCGCGATCCGCTCGGAGGAGCGATATCCGAGCCCCGGAAGCTGCTTCAGGTGCTTCTGCAGTTTTTCGAACGCGGGAGTCACACGTCAGTTGATCTCGAGTCTTGAATTTCGCGAATCGGCTTTCGGGTTCAGGACTGTTGGTCGGAGTTCCACCTTCAGTTCTTCTTCTCGAGACAAAGGCCCAAAACAGATCCGGGATGCAAAATACGAGATGAAAACCTAAACCGGAAAATCGATTAGAACAGCCCTGGCATCTGGAAATTGCCGGTGACCTTCTGCATTTCGGCTTCGTGGTAATCCTTCGCCTGTTTCGACGCGTCCTGCATGGCGGCGAGAATCGTGTCAGATACCATTTTCACGTCTTCCTTCAGAAATTCGGGATCGAGGGTGAGGGCGAGAAACCGACCCGACGCACTGATCTTGATTTCCACGGCGCCCCCGCCGCTGGAAATCTCGAGTTCCTTGGCATCGAGTTGCGCTTGGAGCGCTTCGATCCCCTTCTGCATCTTCTGAGCTTGTTTAACGAGTTTGCCTAAGCCGGCCATGGTGCAATGGGTTTAATTTGAGAAGGCCGATTGCGCGCGACCACTGCGGCGCTGGCAAGGATGAAGAGGCGAAGACGTGGAAGACGTGGGAAGACGTTGGAAGACGTGGAAGACACTGGAAGACATGGAAGACGCGGAAGAGGCGGAGGCGGAGGGGCGCGCGTCAACTCGACAGCAAGGTCGCATAACCTTCGCGGAAACTCGGGTAGCGTGGTGACCAACCGAGAGTCGTTTTCAATTTTCCATTCTCAATGACACGATCCGGGGTGACCGACCGCCGCATGCCGTGCGACTGGCCGGTGAATTGCGGGTACGTTTGATGCAGCTCGGACGCGAGCCAGGCCGCAACTTCCGCCTTCGGAGCCGGCTGGTCGTCGGCCACATTAAAAACCTGGTTCGCAATGGCCGGGCGCGCTCCGAAACAAGCCCAGATCGCCGCCGCCACGTCATGGCGATGCACGAGATTGAGCCGGTGCGTGTCGACTCCCGCCACCACACCGGCGCGCACTTGGTCGAGGACATGGTGCCTCCCCGGCCCGTAAATTCCCGCCAGCCGCAGCACGAACCAGCGCTGGCACGCGCCCGCACTTTCAATCAACCGACGCTCCGCCTCCAAAAGGATTTCCCCACGCTCACCTGCGCCCGAAGTCGAGGCCGTTTCGTCGACCGCGAGGCCGTCACCTTGTGGATACACGGACGTACTGCTCGTATACACGACCGTGCCAATCCGGCCGCGTTGTTCCGCCCAAGCCACAATCGATGCCATGCCGTCAACGTAGCTGTGCCGATAACCCTCCAGGCCGCCACCGCCGGCACTCACACAATTCAACACGAAATCCGGCGCACCGCCGATCCGGTCGTGCCAGGCGGCTCCCGCCAGATCCGCCACCACCACGTCAATACCTTCCGCCCGCATCAATGCCGCGTTGGCGGGGTTGCGCGTCAACGCCGTCACCTCCAGGCCGCGTTGCAGTGCCTCGGCGGCGACGGCGGCGCCGATGTAACCGCACCCAAAGATGACGAGGCGCTGGCCTGAAAAATTCCGCTCGGCAACCAGTGTCATGGTGCATAGTTGAAACCCATGCCCGCCGTTCTCGCAATCCTGGCCGAAGGTTTTGAGGAAATTGAAGCGGTGACGCCCATCGACCT
>JBBRCR010000023.1:0-34702 GCA_038204695.1 Opitutales bacterium
CGATATCGCCAGCATTGTGGGCATTGCCCGGGAGAAGGGCGTGGACGCCATTCACCCCGGCTACGGCTTCCTCTCGGAAAACGCGGAGTTCGCCCGCGCCTGCGAACGCGCCGGCATCATCTGGGTCGGACCGCGACCAGACCTGCTCGACATGATGGGCGACAAGACCGCGGCGCGCGCGCTCGCGGAAAAGATCGGCGTGCCCATTCTCCCCGGCACGAAAGAACCGATCACCGACCGCGAGGAAGCGCTGAAGACCGCGAAGGCGATCGGATTTCCGCTCATCATCAAGGCGGCCTTCGGTGGCGGCGGACGCGGCATGCGCGTGGTCCAGAAACCCACGGACCTTGCGCCGCTGCTCGACGAAGCACAGGGGGAAGCGGGACGCGCGTTCGGCAATCCGGCCGTGTTTCTTGAAAAATACATCCCGCGCGCCAAACACATCGAGGTCCAGGTCCTCGGCGACAAACACGGCAACGTCATTCATCTCCACGAGCGCGACTGCTCGGTGCAGCGACGGCACCAGAAGGTGATCGAGGTCGCGCCGTCGTTCGGACTGCCCGAGAACATCGTCCATGAGCTGTGTGAAGCCGCCGCGCGGATGGCGCGGGAAATCAAGTACGACAACGCCGGCACCGTCGAATTCCTCTACGATCTCGACCGCCACGAGTGGTTCTTCATCGAGATGAACCCGCGTATCCAGGTTGAGCACACGGTGACGGAAATCATCACCGGCCTCGATCTCGTGCGCGCCCAGATTCTCATCGCCCAGGGGTACGCGCTCCACTCGCCCGAGGTCGGCATGCCGGCCCAGGAGGCCATTCCGCGCAATGGTTACGCCATCCAGTGCCGCATCACGACCGAGGACCCGGAGAACAAGTTCATGCCGGATTACGGGCGGCTCGTCGCGTACCGCTCGCCCGGCGGCTTCGGCGTGCGGCTCGACGGCGGCATGGGATACGCCGGGGCGGTCATCACGCCGTTTTACGACTCGCTCCTGGTGAAAAGCATCACCAGCGCGCAGTCATACGAGATCGCGATGAACCGCGCCCGCCGCGTGCTCTCCGAATTCCGTATCCGCGGCGTCAAGACAAACATCCCCTTTCTCGAGAATGTCATCGCCCACGCCCAGTTCCGCACCGGGCAGGCGACGACGACCCTGATCGACACCACGCCCGAGCTGTTCAAGTTCAAGCCCCGCCGGGACCGCGCGACCAAGCTGCTGAATTTTCTCGGCAACGTGATCGTCAACGGCAACCCGCACGCCAAGGGCTACCGGCCCGACAAGCCGCTCATCGCCGCGCCGACGCCCCCCTACGATCAAAGCGTGGTGGCGCCCCGGGGAACGCGGCAGATGCTGCTGCTCCTCGGTGCGGCCAGGTTCGCCCAGTGGACGCGCAGCCAGAAACGACTCCTGATTACGGATACAACGTGGCGTGATGCGCACCAGTCGCTGATGGCGACGCGCGTCCGCAGCTACGACATGCTGGCCTGCGCCGAGGCGCTGGCCCACCGCGCGCCGGAGTTGTTTTCGCTCGAGATGTGGGGTGGCGCGACGTTCGACACCGCGATGCGGTTTCTGAACGAGGATCCGTGGGAGCGGCTGCGGCAGCTGCGCGTGAAGGTGCCGAACATCTGTTTTCAGATGCTTTTCCGCGGCGCCAACGCCGTGGGCTACACGAATTATCCCGACAATGTCGTGGCCGGTTTTGTGCAACACGCGGCGGCCAGCGGCATGGATATCTTCCGCGTGTTCGACTCGCTCAATTACCTGCCGAACCTGCGCATCGCCATGGAGGCGGTGAACGAGACGCATGCCGTCTGCGAAGCGGCGCTTTGCTACACGGGGGACATTCTCGACGAGCGGCGGCACAAGTTTTCCCTGAAGTATTATGTCCGGCTGGCGAAGGAACTCGAACGCATGGGCGCGCACTTCCTGGCGATCAAGGACATGGCCGGGCTCTGCCGGCCGTACGCCGCGCACAAACTGATCAAGACGCTGCGCGAAGAGACGGACCTGCCGATTCATTTCCACACGCATGACACGAGCGGGATCGCCTCGGCCAGTGTGCTGCGGGCGGCCGATGCGGGCGTCGACGTTGTCGATCTGGCGATTGCCTCGATGAGCGGCAGCACGTCGCAGCCGAATCTCAACTCGGTCGTGGCGGCGTTGGAGCATCATCCACGGCGGACGGGGCTCGACCTCGCGGCGCTGAACGAGTTCTCCGACTATTGGGAACTGGTGCGCGATTATTACCGGCCGTTCGACACGGCGCCGAAGAGCGGCTCCGCCGAGGTGTATCTGCACGAAATGCCGGGTGGCCAGTACACGAACCTGAAAGAACAGGCCGCGGCGATGGGCGTGGCGCATCGCTGGCCCGAAATCGCGCGGAGCTACGCCGAGGTGAATCAGCTTTTTGGAGACATCGTGAAGGTGACGCCCAGTTCGAAGGTGGTGGGCGACATGGCGCTGTTTCTCTTCAGCCGCGGCATCAAGCCCGGCGATGTGGTGAACCTCGAGCCGGGTTCGATGCCATTTCCCGAGAGCGTCATCGACATGATGATGGGCGGCCTCGGCTGGCCGGAGGGCGGCTGGCCCGAACAGGTGTGGAAGGTCATCCTCGGCCAGAAGCGTTATCAGGAGGCGCACGCCAAATATGTGGCGGCGACGTCGACGAAGCTCGGTCGCAAGATCGAACGCACAGCGACAGTCGCCTCCGCGTTTGACCTCGAGAAAACGCGCGCCGAGCTGACGGAAAAGCTCAAGCACGGTGCATCCGACGACGAGCTTTACTCGCACCTGATGTATCCGCAGGTGTTCGCCGATTTTGCGAAACACCAGGCGGCGTTCAGCGATGTGAGTGTGCTCCCGACGCCGGCGTTTTTCTACGGGTTGAAAACCGGCGAAGAAATTTCCGTCAGCATCGAAGAGGGCAAGGTGCTCATCATCCGGCTCATTTCGGTTGGCCAGCCCGATGCGGAGGGTCGCCGCCCAATCAGCTACGAGCTGAACGGCATTTCGCGCGAGACGTTCATCCTCGACAAGAGCATCGCGCCGAAGGCGAAGGCGCGGCCGAAGGCTGATCTCGAGGATCCGACGCAGGTGGCGGCGCCCATCCCGGGATTGATCGCGGCGCTTCAAGTCTCCGTCGGCACCAAGGTCCTCAAGGGCGAAAAGCTGCTGATGATGGAGGCAATGAAGATGCAAAACACGGTCTACGCACCGTGCGATGGAGTCGTGGCCGAATTGCACGTCGCGCTGGGCGACTCGGTGGAGGCGAAGGATCTGTTGATGCGCGTGCGCGCGAGTGCGTGACGGCTGGAGCAGCGTCGGCAGCAGCAGCGGTGCTCCGAAGTGGCATCGGCGTCCCGCCGATGATGCCACGTGTTTTCATCCCAATACTTATTCTGGGGCGTCCCGCCCCAAGTCGGAATTGAAGTCACGACTCGGGGCGGGGACGCCCCAGCGCGGGCGTCCAAACGAAACGAGTACATCATCGGCGGGACGCCGATGCCACGTCAGTCGATGCCACGTCGGCCGCTCCCACGTCGAGTCGGCGCGCGATCCTACTTGTGATCCCACGGCAACTTCACCTCGAGCCGCGGATACTTCCACACTTCAAATCGCTCGAACATCTTGCCGGGATTCAAAATGCCACGCGGATCCAGTGCGGCCTTCACGGCCATCATCACCCGCACTTGCGCCGGCGAATGCTGGATCCGCAGAAACGGCGACTTCGCCAGCCCGATCCCATGCTCGCCCGAGATCGCGCCACCGAACGAGACCACGGTCTCCATCAGCCGCTGCACGGCTTTCTCCGCGGCACGACACTCGGCGGCCACTGCTTTGTGATACATGATGTTCACGTGGAGGTTGCCGTCGGCCAGATGCCCGAAGGTGGGAATGTGCAGGCCCGACTCCCGCGTGAGCCGCGCGAGAAACCGGGCAAACTTCACGTAATTGCGCATCGGCACGACGATGTCTTCGTTCAGCTTCGCATCGCCAAGTTCGAACATCGCCCCTGAACATTTCCGCCGCACGGCCCATAACTCCTCCGCTTCGTCACGATTCCGGGCCGCCTGATGCGCGACCGCGTGTTCTTTCGCCCACGCCAGCACGATCGCGCGCTGCTCGGACACCTCGAGCTCCGAACCCGCGAGTTCCAAGAGGATGACCGGTCGCCCCGATTGACCGGGAAACACGATTTTCCCCGTGGCGCGCTCCGCACACAACACACTGCCGCGGTCTAGAAATTCACAAATCGCCGGCTGGACGCGCAACCGAAACAGCGCGAGCGCCGACTGCAACGCGTCCTTTTCGTCCTTGAACGCCGTCAACAGAGTCCAGCGCGCCGGCGGCAGCGGAATAAGTTTCAACACGGCGCCGGTGATAATGCCGAGCATGCCTTCGCTGCCGATCCAGAGATCCCGCAGGTTGAAGCCGGCGGAAAATTTCTTCGTGGCCGTCCCCCACTCCACCGCTTCGCCGCTGGCGAGAAAGCCGCGCAACGCGATGACGAAATCGCGCGTGACGCCGTATTTTCCGCCATGCATGCCGCCGGCGTTGCACGCGATGTTGCCGCCAATCGTGCAGTATTCCTTCGACGATGGATCGGGCGGATAAAACCAGCCTTTCGCCTCCGCCGCGCGCTGGATGTCGGCCACTTTCGCGCCGGCTTGCACGTGCGCCATCCCCGACTCGTCGTCGATTCGGATCCGGTTGAGCGCGAGTGTATCCAGAACCCACCCACCGCGCACGGGCGTGGCCGCGCCGGTCAGCGTTGTGCCGCGGCCACGCGTGGTCACGGGCACGCCGTGTTCGTTCGCGATCTCGAGCACGGTGCCGACCTGCGCCTCTGTCCGCACCTGGATCACGGCTTCGGGACGAAAAGGAATTTTCGCACTGTCAAAGGAAGCCTCCGTGAGTGCGGCCTCATCGGTGGAAACAATACGTCCGCCGAGACGGCGCTGCAGCAGGCGAGTAACGCGGGCGAAGGATTTCACCCTGCCACTTTTCCGGCCGCCCGTCCGAAAACAATCCGGAAGTGAGAATCCAGAAGTAGCGAGTAGCGGGTAGCGCTACTCGCTACTGTTTCGCCACCCGCCACTGGCTGGCCGCAGTTTCGTCTTCCGTCGAGGCGGGCCGTATGCGAGAACCAGCGCTCTTTGCCATGACCAAGATCCTCCTCACGACCACCTCGTTCCAAGATACGCCGGGCGAACACCACAAGCTGCTCGCCGACACCGGCTGGGAAGTCATCCGCGCCCGCGGCCCGCTCAACGAGGCGGACACCCTCGCGCTCGTCGGTGACATCGACGGATACATTTGCGGTGATGATATGATCACCCGGAAGGTCCTCGAGAAGGCGCGACCCAAGCTGAAGGTGCTTTCCAAATACGGCATCGGGGTGGACAAGATCGACGTCAATTCGTGCACCGAGTTTCGCATCCCACTGCTCTTCACGCCGGGTGTGAACCACACCACGGTCGCCGAACACACTTTCCTGCTCCTCCTGGCGATGGAGAAGAATTTTTTCTACCACACCGATTCGACTCGCGCCGGCGGCTGGAAGCGGAAGACGGGACACGAACTGCTCGATAAAACGATCGGCATCGTCGGCCTCGGACGCATCGGCAAGGAAGTCGCGATTCGCGCGCGCGCCTTCGGCATGCACGTGATCGGCTTCGACGTTTACTGGGATGAGAAGTTTGCCACCCAGCACGAGGTGAAGCGGGCCGCGACCGTCGACGAAGTGTTCGCCGTCGCGGACTATCTTTCGCTGCACACGAATCTGACACCGGAAACGCGTGACATGATCAACGTTCGCAGCATCGCGAAGATGAAGAAGGGCGTGCTCATCCTGAACTGCGCGCGCGGTGAAATCGTGCACACCTCCGACATGGTGGATGCCTTGAAATCCGGCCAGGTCGGCGGCTACGGCACCGATGTCCTGGACGAAGAGCCACCGAAGCCGGACCACCCGCTGCTCAAGTTGCCCAACGCGATCGTCACGCCGCACATCGGCTCGCGCACGCACGAGAGCGTCCAACGTCAGGCCACCGCCGCGGTGAAGAATCTCATCCTCGCCATGCGCGGCGAAAAACCCCTCGCGCAGGTCAACCCCGAAGTCCCGGTCCAGAAAGTGGTGTAACCCATCAGCGAAGAACGAGTCTTCCCCGTCTTCCCCGTCTTCCAAGTCTTCCACGTCTTCCACGTCTTCCACGTCTTCCACGTCTTCCCCGTCTTCCACGTCTTCGCCTCCCCCCTCTCCCATGTCAGAAATTTTCTACGTCGTTCCCGAAGAGAAGCACAATGCGCTGGTCGAAGCCGCGTATAAGAAACGTGGTTACTCCAGCCAGGAGGCGAGCGCCGGGGCCCGCTTCTGCGCCGAGGCGACCCGCCACGGCATCCGCACGCACAACGCGCTCAAGGCCCTCCATCTCGATCATCTGTTCGGATCGGGTGCCGGCGGCTGCACGCCCAGGGCCAAAATCGAAAAGGTGAAGGGCCCCTACCGCGCCTCGCAGGTCTGGAACGCCAATCGCAAACTCGGCCAGGCCACGGGCTACGCCGCGATCGAAACCGCGATCAAACTCGCGGACAAATACGGCGTCGGCATGGTGTCGGTCGACAACGCGTTCCATTACCTCTGGGGTGGCGGGTATGTGATGGACGCTGCGAAGCTCGGCTACATCGCCTACACGAACTGCACGGCGGCCCTCGCCGAAGTCGTTCCGTTTGGCGGCAAATATCCGACGCTCGGCACGAATCCGCACTCGTGGGGATTTCCGACGACGAACGCCATCGGCTATCCCGTTGTGATTGACTGGGCGACGTCCGTAGTGGCGATGGGCCGCGTGCAGCAGCTCGCACGCGAGGGCAAGCAACTGCCGCCGAACGCGGCTGTCGATGAGAACGGAAACCCCACCACCGATCCGGCGCAGGCGAAATACCTCCTGCCTTTTGGCGGCCACAAGGGTTACGGCCTCTCGCTCATGAACGAGATTGTCGGCGCATTTATCGGCGGGTCACTGCCGACCATCCGGAATCGCTGGGACAAGGTTCAGGACGACAAGGGCACGTGCTGCTTCTTCTTCCAAGTCTGGAAGCCCGAGGCGATGAGCTCAGGCGCGTTCGCCAAAGGGCGCAGCCAGTCTGACAACGTGAAAGCCGTCATTCAGGACATCCTTGGTCACGGCAACGAAAACTGCCTTCTGCCCGGTCAGCCGGAAGCGCAGTTTGCCGCCCGCAGTGCGAAGAACGTGGGGTTGCTGTTCTCGGAAGCAGAGATCAACGCGTTCAACGAACTCGCGACCGAAGCCCGCAAGCCGAAGTGGGATTTGGCCGATTTCAAGGTGGCGGAATAAATTGGGGATCCCAACGCCATTGCAGGCGGACGCGCGCGTTGGCGCGCGTCAGAGAAATTCGCGCATAGGCCGATGGTCTGAAGTGGCGCCGTGTTTCCGACCGGCGTCTCGTCGCATTCGAAACACCTGAGCGAATTTGAGCCTGAAAGTCGCCGGTCGGAGACGCGGCGCTACTCCGAGTCGACCCGTGAGCGCCAGCCAGTAAACGATTACGCGATAGTGGCTGCGAGCCGCCACCCAATTTTGTGAAAACGCCCGAGATGTTTGGCCGGCTCGATCGCTTTCTCGCCCGAGTGCCTAAAAGCTACCGGCACGCGGTCGAGTTTCGCCACTCGTCCTGGATGGACAAGCAGACGGCGCGCGCCGCATGCCGATGAGCGGCGTCGGACCTTACACCGCCGCAGTCCCCGTTGGTGCCACGGGTTGTACGCTGCCCGGCCCCATGAGCACACTGAGCTGCTCCTGGACGGCGACGAAGAATTCCGGCGTCAACTCGCCGGCGGGAACGTCGAACATCTGCTTTGTCTTCGCGTGCTCGTAACGCAGCCGGGTCCCATCGGCCGAGCGGCCTTTGGGGCGCAGCATGCGTTTTCGTTCCAGCATCAGAGCGAGAAATTGGATGAGTCGTATGCTTTCCGGCGTGGGCTCCGTCGCTGGATCGATCAGCGCCATGAAGAGAGTTTCCGCCGTAAGTTTGAGCGCACGGTCCGGATTTTCGCCTGCCTTCCGGGGCTTGAACACCTGCACCCAACGGCACGCGAGGAAGCCCTCCGGGGCGAAATTGGCGGATTGAGTCTCCAGCACATCGTAGCGCACGACTTCCAGGGACGCAGTTCGCACCAGGAAGCTGGCGACCCTGGCGCCCTCGACAAACGGCTCGCCTGAGACGAAGCAGGACGTGGCGAGCGGCTGAAGATGCATTTCCATGGCTGTTCTGTTTACTGCGGGAACACGCCGTGGCTATCCGGATCTGCGAGCCTCGATGGAATTTTTGGTTGGAGCGGCGGCTTTCCAGCCGCCGGCAAGGTCCGCAGGCGGGGCGACTGGAAAGTCGCCCTTCCGATCAACCACGCCGGGCGCGGTCGCACCGCGACTTGCAGTGGCAGCACGGCTCAAAGTGGGATTGAGGTGTCATGGGCGTCCCGCGGGGCAACGTGTGAGTGATCATCCACTCGCTGGCACTCGCAGCGACGGACGGACGGGCGCAGCCACACGGATCGCACCCAGTGCGGCGCGCGCACCTCCCGCATTCGTACTCGTAATCGCCGAATGGCTGCGTTCGCTTTCCCTCGCTGCGCCTCGCATGAATGGACGACTCATCGCCATCGGTGACATCCACGGCTGTCACCGCGAGTTCTCTGAGTTGCTCCACCGTCTGGACCTTAGCGCCGAGGCAGGTGATCGACACGGGTTGCGTGCTCGGCGGGCACCTGACGGCATACGTGCTGCCCGAAAAGCGTTTCATTCAGGTCAAAGCGCGCCAACGCTACTGGCCGTAAACATTTGAACCATGGCCCATCAAACTTCCATCCCTGACGACATGGTTCTGCTGTGCGTCGATATGCAGCCCGTCTTCCTGCCCGTCATCGCCAACGCGGCGCACGTGCATCAACGCTGTGAATTTGCGGTTTCGGCGGCGACGGGCCTCGGCATCTCCGTCGTATTCACCGAACAGGTACCGCAAAAACTCGGGGGCACGTCGCCCGCGCTGGTTGCCCTCGCGCCGCAAGCGCCCGTCTGGGGGAAAAACACGTTTTCCGCGCTGGCGGACGATGGCATCAGCGACGCGTTGCTGCGGGTGCGGCAGGTGCACCACCTCCTGCTGTGCGGCATCGAGACACCGGTGTGCGTGTATCAAACCGCGATCGCCGCTGTGGCGGCGGGCGTGCAGGTCACGGTCCTGAGCGACGCCGTGGGCGCACGCCGGCCCGAGGATGCGCGCACGTGCCTGGAATCGCTCGGACGCCACGGCGTGCACGTGCTGCCATCCGAGACCGTGTTTTACGCGTTGCTGCACGACGTCAGCCACCCGTATTTCCGCGCGTACACCAAACTCGTGAAGCTGCACTCTGAACCCACAAGCTCGTGAACACCGCCCCCGCTCGTGCCGCTTCCGGCACCTCGTCGCCCACCGCACGTCCGAACATGTCCGAAGAGATCGCCACCTTGATTGTCCGCGAGTTGAAAGCGATGGAACCGGGTTCACACGGCCGCGCGTTCGCCAGCCTGCTGGTACTGAAAAAACTCGCCGCCAAAACGGCGTCGAATGGAAACACGTTTTACAGCATCGAATTCGGCGATCGCACGGGCTCGTTTTGCTGCACGGTGTTCAACGATAGTCCGGTCTTCGAAGCGCTGAAGGCCGCGGGCGAAGGCGCCGTCATCCGCATCGAGGGAAGGATCGATTTCTATCAGGGGCGTTTTTCCCCGCGCATCAGCCGGGCTGTGGCGCTCGCGGAAGCTGAATTGGGCGTGCCGGGTTTGCTGGAGAATCTGGTCGAGACGCCTCCCGAGGATCATGTCGCGCTGTGGACCGAGTTCCAGGGATTTACCGACCGGATCAAACACGACGAATTGCGCATGACGGTGCGCGGCGTGTTCGAGGAGATCGGGGAAACATTTCGCTGGTCGCCGGCGGCGGTCGCGATGCACCACGCGTATCGCCACGGCCTGCTCGAGCACACGGTCCACATGGCGCGCGTGGGCCAGGCTCTCCTCCCGCTCTATACCGAGGTGGATCCCGATCTGGCGCTCGCGGGCATTTTGCTGCACGACACCGGCAAGGCCATCGAGTACGAAGGCACGCTCGCCACGCGCAAGAGCCGGCGCGGGATTTTGCAAGGTCACGTCGTGCTCGGCTACCAACTCGCGCGCAAACATGGCATCAAGGCGCGACTCGATTCCGATCGGCTCGAACGACTGGAGCACATCATCCTCTCACACCAGGGTGAGCCGGAATGGGGGGCCGCCGTCTACGCGGCCACGCCCGAGGCCGTGTTCGTGTCGATGATCGACAATCTCGATGCGAAGATGGGCATGGTCCAACGCGCCCTGCGTCAGGCCAGCGAAAGCGAGGAATTCTCGGAGCGACTGCCTGGCCTGAGTTCGCCTTTGCTGACCAGAAAACTCCCCGGCCCGCCCGAGGTGCCGGAGTGCGGGTAGACTCGCTCAGAGTGGCTGCGAGACCGCCAGCGAGTGGATTCTTTCGCGCTGACACGTCTGAATCGTACTTTCGTCCACTTGCTGGCGCTCGCGGCCAGAAGCCATCGACTGCCGCCAGCGGCGGGTGGCGCGAAAACATCCGAGGCAACTCCGAAGGCGGTGATGACGTGCCTCGCGAGCCACTCGCGAATCGGCCCGGCAGGAAACGGGTTTACCGGGCCGATTTTGTCTTCAACTGCTGCAGGCTCTCCAGATTGCGCCGCGCGTCTTCGTAATTCGGGTCCACGCGCAAGGCCGCTTCGAGTTCGCGGATCGCGTCATCCAGCGCACCGGTTTTGAAATGAAGTTGGGCGAGATTGTTGTGCGCGACGGCAAGATCCGGCCGCGCTGCCAGCGCCGCCTTATAATGTTCGATTGCCTCCCGCGCCCCACCCTCGATCTGCGCCAGCTCGTTCGCCAGATTATAGTGCGCCTCGGCAAAATCCGGCCGGACTCGAATCGCCTCGCGGTAATGCGCGATGGCCTCGTGGCGGCCGCCAGGCCGGCGCGCCAGCATCGCCGCGAGGTTGTTCTGCGCCTCCGCGAAATCGGGCTTCAGCCGCACCGCCTGCTCGTAATGAGCGAGCGCGTCCGCCGACCGGCCGGGAAGTTTCGCGATTTCGTTCGCGAGGTTGTTGTGCGCCTCCGCATAGGCCGGACGGGATCGAAGCGCCGCCTCGTAATGCCGGATGGCCTCGGACGCGCGTTGCGGATCCGCGGCCAGCAAGCGGCCGAGATTGTAATGCGCCTCGGCATGACCGGGGTTCAGCCGCAGGGCCGCTTCGTAATGTGAACGGGCGGCCGCCGCGCCGCCTCGTTCACGCGCCAGCAGCCCGGCCAGGTGGAGGTGCGCCTGGACATACGCCGGATCCAGTCGAATGGCCCTCTCGTAATGCTCAATCGCCGCTCGCGACCCGCCCGGTCGCTTCGAGAGCAGGACGCCGAAGTTGGAGTGGACCTCTGCATCACCAGGCTGGATACGCAGGGCGGCTTCGTAATGGGCGCGCGCGCCGCCGAATGTCAGCGGATCGCGGGCGAGTTCATTGGCGAGGCTGTGATGCGCCCGCGCCGAGTGCGGGTTCCTGGCCACCGTATCGGCCCACAGCCCAACCACCGTGCGATAATCCTCGTTCCGCGCGCGGGATGCCACGGCGCACCCGAGCACCGCGAGCGCAGCGACAGACAAGACCGGCCGACCGACCCACGCGGCAAGCGAGACCGCCAACAGGGTGGTGAGGGCGGCGAGCGGCAGATACATCCGGCTCTCCGCCATCGGCTGAAGCGCGATGGGAATGAGTGAAGAGGTCGGTGCGAGCAGGAGGAAAACGACCACCAACAGAAAGCCTGCCCCCGCGTGCGTGCGCCACAACTTCCACGCGCCCCAACCAACCAGCCCAACCGCGAACGCAAACGGCCACGCGCGCCCGGGCTCGTTGAGAATTTCGGTGCCGTAGTCGAACACCAACGGGTGCGGCCAGAGCGCGAGCTTCAGGTATTGGGCGATGACTTTCGACTCGGTGAGCGCGTAGGCCCAGGGCGTAACGCCCTGATCGAAACCGACGTTGCGCGCCCCGAGCCGCGCGCTGCCCATCAGCCAGGCGAGCAACACCCAACTCACCGCCAGACTCAGGTAATAGCCGCGCCGGACGTTCCACGCCGCGCGAAAGGAGCCACTGACAAATACGCGGTCGTACGCGAGGACGAGCACCGGGGCGGTGACCATGACTTCCTTCGTGGCCATGCCGAGGAAACACGCGGCCGCCGACGCCATGAGCCAACCCCCCGGCGTCGACGCACGGGTGGACCGAATGAACGCGTACAGTGTGAGCAGATAGCACAATCCCATCAGCGATTCGGCGCGCTGGGAAATGTAGGTGACCGCGCTCGTCAGGAGCGGGTGGACCGCCCACCACGCGGCGGCAAACGTCGCCGCAGGCAAGCTTGCGTGCATGAGCCGCGGTGCCATCCCGGGCAGGCAGAGGGTGCGCCGCACGACGCCGAAAAGCACCAGGGCCGCCGCCACGTGGATGGCGAGATTCGTGCCATGCAGCCGGGCGAGGCCCAACCCACCCGTCGCGCGGTCGAGCGCGAAGCTCAAATTCAGCACGGGCCGGCCGGCGGTGGGCGAGCTCGCGGGAGGCGAAAAGAGCCCGCGCCACGTGGTGCGTTCGCTGATCGATGGATTTTCCGTGAGCGCAAAGTGATCGTCAAGCAGCAGTGGGACGTCCCATGTGTTCGAATACGCAACCAGCACCAGCGCCACGATCACGCCCGCCGCAGCGGACAGGTGTCGGCGTGGGGTCGCCGGCGGCTCATGGGAGGTATCGTGGTGCAAGGCGGCGTGGTAGCGCGGCCGAGCATCGCGCAAGCCCGCGGGTCGACGCAAAGCCTCTTTCGGCCCCCCGCGCCTGGCTTATCACAAAAAAAGCACGCTCCCGGCTCGCCAGCTCCCGCGCGGCGGATTGATTTTCCACCCGCGTGCCACTCGCCACCGAACGCTTCGATTACAGCCTGCCGCCGCACCTCATCGCGCAAACACCCGCCGATCAGAGGGACGAGTCGCGACTGCTGGTCGTCGATCGCGCGAGCCGAACGATCAGCCACCGGGTGTTTGCCGACCTCCCTCATTTTCTTCGCGCGGGTGATGTCCTGATCCGAAACAATGCCGCGGTCCTTCCGGCCCGACTCCGGGCGCGGCGCCCGACGGGCGGCCAGATCGAGTGCTTTCTGCTCCGGCCGGTCGACGAGCCGAACACGTGGCGGTGCCTGCTCCGCCCCGGCCGCCGGCTTGCGATTGGCGCCACATTTCACGATGACGCGCAGGGTTACGCCGGAGAGATCGTGGCGAAGGATCCCGACGGCTCCGCGCTGGTTCGATTCTCGACGCGCAACGCCGAGCCGATCACCGCAGTGGCGAACCGCGCGGGCGACGTACCGCTGCCTCCCTACATCACGCGACCTGAAAACGATTCGCCCTCCGCGCACCAGACCCAGCGCGCCCGCGACCTCGAGCGGTATCAAACCGTCTATGCGGATCCGGCGCAGCAAGTGGCGGTCGCCGCGCCGACCGCCGGATTACACTTCACGGCTGGATTGCTCGCCCGGCTCGAGACGCAGGGCGTCTCCGCCGTGGACGTCACCCTGCAGGTCGGCGTCGGCACCTTTCGGCCCATCACCACGCCCACCGTTGACGAGCACGTGATTCACCGCGAGCGATACGAGATTCCGCCGGCGGCGCAGCGGGTCTTGTTTCCTCCGCGGCGAGGACGGCGCGTAGCCGTGGGAACGACGAGTGTGCGCACCGTGGAGGATTTCCTGTCGCGTCATTCGGCTCCGCTGGCCGGTGACGCCACGGCGACGGGCGAGTCTGCGCTCTTCGTCTATCCGCCGCGCCACTTTCGCGGGGTGGATGGGTTAATCACCAATTTTCATCAACCCCGCTCGACGCTGCTCTGCCTGGTCGCCGCGTTTCTGACCCCTGGTTCCACCGAGGGGATTGATTGGGTGCGCGCGATCTACGCGGAGGCGATCGCGCGGGAATACCGGTTCTTCAGCTATGGCGACGCCATGTTGATCCTGTAACGCAACCTTCGCCGCGGCCCACGTGCCCCGCGGCGAAAAGATCGGAGCCGGTCATCCTTTCTTTTTCCGGTCCGAAGCACACAGTGTTTGAAAATGACCGCGGACGAACTCCAGACGCTAATCGAGGATGCCACGGCCGACTACGCGATGGGCGCAAGCGATGCCGCCCTGGCGAAACTGGCAGAGGCGACCGCCGCGGCGCCGGGCTCCTTCGAAGCCTGGCATGCGCTGGCCGAGGTGAATTTCTCGTTGCGGCGATTGGACGCCGCCCTGACGGCAGGTGAAAAAGCCCACGCGCTGAGGCCGCACGATCTCTTTATCAACACGACGCTTTCGCGCGTCTGGATGGAGCGCGGGGACAAGGCGCGCGCGGAGCATTTTGGGGCGCAGGCAAAGATCCAGGGCTGGAAAGAGCAGCTGAAGAACCCGGCCGGGGAATCGTAAGGGCGTCGGCGGGCCGGAGCCGCGTGGGTGGGACGGGGTTCGCGCATCCGGACCGAAAGGAGCGACGAGCGTTCGTTGACAGCGTTCAACCGGCGAACCTAAGGTGCCCCGTTTATGGAATCGCCGGCCTACGTGTTGGAGTTCGAAAAACCGCTGTGTGAGCTGGCGAGGCAGCTTGACGAACTGCGGCAGCGCTCGATCGAGACCAATGTCGACGCCGGCGCGGAGATTCAGGACATCGAGAGCCGGATTGAAACCACGCGGCGCGAGATTTACGCCAACCTCACCTCCTGGCAAAAAATCCAAATCGCGCGCCACCCGAAGCGGCCCTACGCGCTCGATTACATCGGCGCGATTTGCGAGGGCTTCAACGAACTGCACGGCGACCGGCAGTATAATGACGACCGCGCGATCATTGGCGGCACGGCATTTTTCAACGGCGACGCCGTGATGATCATCGCGCAGCAGAAAGGACGGGATCCGAAGGAGCGCATGGTGCGCAATTTTGGCATGCCGCAGCCGGAAGGCTACCGGAAGGCGCTGCGGCTCGCGCGCATGGCGGAAAAATTCCGGCTGCCCGTGCTCACGTTCATCGACACGCCCGGCGCGTATCCAGGAGTTGAATCCGAGGCGCGCCACGTTTCCGAAGCGATCGCGACAAATCTGCGCGAGTTGGCGATGCTGCAAACACCGACCATTTCCATCGTCATCGGCGAAGGCGGCTCCGGCGGCGCGCTGGGGATTGGGGTGACGGATCGCGTCCTGATTTTCGAAAACAGCTACTACTCGGTCATCTCGCCCGAAGGCTGCGCCGCCATTCTCTGGAAAGACGGCACGAAAGCGGCGATGGCAGCGGAAGCGTTGAAGGTCACGGCGGACCATCTCGAGAAGCTCGGCGTGGTCGACGAAGTCATCCCGGAGCCAACGGGCGGCGCGCATTACGATCCGGCCCAGGCCGCGAATGCGTTGAAATACATCGTGCAGAAGCACCTCAACGACTTGCGGGCACTGAGCACGGAAAAGCTGCTGGAAGCGCGTTATCAGCGCTACCGGCACCTCGGGGTTTACGAAGAAGCGGGCATCGTTAAGTCGTAAGCGGGCACTTGTCGCGTCCAGCATCGCCCGCTTCAGCCCGTATAATTTGGATCGAGTAGCGCCGCGTCTCCGACCGGCGGCTCGGTCATGGTGGTGCTATAAGCGCCAGCGAGTGGAAGGTGTCTTCTGCGACCTCCACGTCTTCCCTGTCTTCCACGTCTTCCCTGTCTTCCACGTCTTCCACGTCTTCCACGTCTTCCCAGTCTTCCCAGTCTTCCGCGTCTTCCGCCACCTATCGCCGGATCGTGAGGAGCTCGATTTTCTCAGCGCGGGCCATCGAGGCACTGATTTCAATCAGCGCGCCCGAAATGCGCACGTCATCGGTCGCGATGTCGAAACGACGCGGCATGCCATCCAGAAATTTTCCCACGACCGCCTTGGTCTCCCGGCCAAGGACGCTGGCATAGGGGCCCGTCATACCGACGTCACAGATGAACGCCGTGCCATTCGGCAGAATCGCGGCGTCCGCCGTCGGCACGTGCGTGTGCGTGCCCAGCACCGCCGTCACCCGGCCGTCCAAATGCCACCCCAGGGCTTGTTTCTCCGAAGTGGCTTCAGCGTGGCATTCCACGATGATCGCGTCGGCCTGTGATTTGAGTTGTTCGACCATCCGGTCGGCGGCGGCAAAGGGGCAATCCGCCTTCATGTTCATGAAGCTGCGGCCGAGCACGGTAAAAACCGCGACGCGAAAGCCCCGGGCTTCGATGATTTGATGATCCCAGCCGGGGCAGCCCTTGGGCAGGTTGGCCGGTCGGCAGACACGATCGATTTGCGTGATTTCGGTTTCCCAACCGCGTTGGTCCCAGACGTGGTCACCCAGCGTGATGGCATCGACTCCGGATTCGAGCAGCGAACGCGCAATGGCGCCCGTGATACCGGAGCCAGCGGCGGCATTCTCGCCATTGGCGATCACGAAATCGATATTCTGTTCCCGCCGCAGTCGTTGCAGCTTCTCGGCAACAATCTCGCGGCCCGGCCGGCCGACGATGTCCCCGATGAAGAGCAGTTTGAGCATCCGCGAAACGTGCGGCGACCGGGCGGGATCGCCAACAGTTTTCTTCGCCCCGGGGAATGGCGACGCAATCCCAAGGCTTGCCTCCCCGGGGGCCGACGGTTTCTCCTGTGCGGCTTTTTGTTCAAGCGATTTGCCATGAAAAGACACACCACCTCACCCGTCACGTTTCCACAGGCCGAAATCGGCCGCGAAATGAAGGGCGCCGACTGCGTTGTCGAGTGCCTGACTCGCGAGGGTGTTGATGTTATCTTCGCCTATCCCGGCGGTGCTTCCCAGGAACTTCACCAGGCGCTGGCTCGCACCGACAAGATTCGCGTCATCCTCCCCCGCCATGAGCAAGGCGGCTCGTTTGCCGCCGAAGGTTATGCCCGCGCGACCGGAAAAGTTGGCGTGTGCATGGCCACCAGCGGTCCGGGCGCGACGAACCTCGTTTCGGCCATCGCCGATGCGTTCATGGACTCGATTCCCATGGTCGCGATCACGGGGCAGGTTTACTCGAAATACATCGGCAAGATGGCGTTCCAGGAAACCGACTTTTACGGGATGACGCTGCCGGTCGTGAAGCACTCCTACCTCGTGATGGACGTGAAGGAGCTGCCGCGAATCTTCAAGGAAGCGTTTTATCTCGCGCGCAGTGGCCGGCCGGGTCCGGTCGTGATCGACATTCCGAAGGACGTGCAGCAGGCGAAATTTCAACCGGTGTTTCCGACGACGGTGCAGTTCCGCAGCACGTACGCTTCGGCCACGCAGCACGCGACCGACGACCAGTTGAAGCAGGTGCTCGGGTTGATTCTCGAGGCGAAACGCCCGGTCTTGTACGCCGGCGGCGGCATCATCTCCGCTGGCGCGGAAGCCGAGCTCCGCGCGTTCGCGAAGAAAGTGAATATTCCGGTGGCGACCACGCTCATGGGCGTCGGCGCGTTTCCGGAAACCGATCCGCTCTCCATGCAATGGTTCGGCATGCACGGCGCGGCTTATGGCAACTGGGCCGTTGATCAAAGCGATCTGCTGCTCGTGGTGGGCGCGCGCTTCGACGACCGGATTACCGGCGATACGAACAAATTCGCGGCGATGGCGACGATCGTGCACATCGACATCGACGCATCGGAGCACAACAAGAACAAGCGGGTGCAACTGCCGATTGTGAGCGACGTGAAGTTCGCGCTGGGCCGGCTGAACGAACTCGCCGAGGTCCTGAAGTTTTCGTCCCCGGACACGCAACCCTGGACGGCGCAAATCAGCACCTGGAAGAAAGAGCACCCGTTCAGTTTCGAGCCGAGCAAACACATTCAGCCGCAGGAAGCGGTGCAGGTGCTGTACGAACTCACCAAGGGTGATGCCATCATCACGACCGGGGTGGGCCAGCACCAAATGTGGGCCGCGCAGTTCTACCGCTTCGATGAACCGCGGCGCTATATCAGCTCACTCGGTCTCGGCGCGATGGGCTTCGGCTATCCAGCGGCGCTCGGCGCGAAGGTCGCGCGACCCGATAAACAAGTCATTGATATCGACGGCGACGGATCGTTCATGATGAACATCCAGGAGCTCGCGACCGCCAAGATCGAGAACATCGCCGCCAAGGCGATGATTCTCAACAACCAGCATCTCGGCATGGTCGTGCAGTGGGAGGATCGTTTCTACGGTAGTGTCCGCGGCAATACGATTCTCGGCGACGAGTCGAACGTCGGCAGCCCCGACAATCCGGACGCGCTCTATCCCGATTTCGTGAAGATCGCCGAGGGCTTTGGCGTCAAGGGTCGCCGTGTAATCAAGAAGAGCGAACTGCGCGCCGCGATCCAGGAGATGCTCGATCACGACGGCCCGTTTGTCCTGGATGTCGTGGTGCCTTATACCGAGCACGTGCTGCCGATGATTCCGGCCGGACGGACGGTCAAGGACATGCTGCTGAAGTAGGTTTCCGCCCCGGCGAAAATCTCATTTCTCGGTCATCACGTAAGCGCCGTCCCAGCTTTCGGGGGGCGGCGTTTTCCTGCAGGCTTCGGCCATGCCAATATAGACGAGCGAGGGATTCGTCTTCACGCCGGGCGTTCTTCCCGGCTGGTTGGGCTCGAGCAGCGAACTTTGCTGGAAGAGCGCGCGGGCGGCCTCCCATTCGCGCGCGCCGTATTTCGCCAGCCCCTCCTCGAAAATCGCGATGCACTCCCGCGCACGGTCCGGCAGCGACTCCTTCAACCCGAGGATTTCGAAAATCGGCACCGGCTGTGAACGCCCCATGACGACGACCCGCCCCAGCGACCGGAAGACGATGCGATCGCCGCCGTGCCGCTCACACGCGGTTTTCGTCGCCTGCGTCACCATCGTGTACGCGCCCCAGGTTTTCGCCCCCGACTCCATCCGCGCGGCGAGATTCACGTCGTCGCCCATCATCGTGTAGTTGAAACGCGTGCGGCTGCCCATGTTGCCGATCATGCAAACGCCGGTGTTGAGACCGATCCGCGACTGCATTTCCCAGACCATCTCGGGCCAATGTTCTCCCTCGCTTTTCCACTTCGCCCGCAACTCGCCGATCTTTTTTTGCACCCGTTGCGAAGCCACGCAGGCGCGATAGGCGTGATCGCTCATCGCAATCGGGGCACCAAACATCGCCACAACCGCGTCACCGATATACTTGTCGAGCGTGCCGCCCTCGTCCTGCACGATGTCGGTGCAGGCCGTGAGATATTCGTTCATCAGCTGCACGAGCGGGCCGGAACCGAGCTTTTCAGAAAACGTCGAGAACCCCTGGATGTCGCTGAAGTAGGCGGTGATTTCCGCATCGTGGCCGCCCAGCTGGGGGTCCTCGCCTGATTCGACCATGCGGTCGACAAGCTGCGGCGAAACGTAGGCGCCGAACATCCCTTTGATCCGCCCCTTCGCCTTTCGGGCCTCGACCACCTGCCAGACAAGACCCGCAAAACTCGTCGTGAGGGCCGCGCCCAGCGGGCCGGACAACGGCAGCACGGTGTGGCTGAACGCGAACATTTTGAACGCCAGCGCCACATAGAGCGCAACCGACAAGACCGCCAGCACGGCCCGCGTGCCTCCCCCGAGGGAAAGCGCGGTGGCGAGTATCGCCAGGCCGAATACGATGAGAATATTCGTCCACGCCGGCAGCCGCTGGATGTATTTTCCGGATACAATCGTTTTCAGCAGATTGCCGTGCACGCCCACCTTCGGCACAGGCTCCTCGTGAAAAGGCGTGCGCGCCAGGTCCTGCAACATCGGGTCGACCGGTCCGATCAGGACAATGGCGTCCTTGAACTCGTCGCGCGCGAAATAGTCGTGCCCCAATTTCCGCAACTCCGGATCTTCGTCCGCGCGCGCACTCGCGAATTTGTAAGCGTCCGAAAACGGCAGATGCAGGTCCTCGCGCGAATGCCACGAAGTGAACCAGTTGATCTCGAGGTGCTGTCCGTCGCTCAACGGAATCCGGGTCTGAATACCATCGTCCGCCCGGACCAGTTCCAGGCGATCGCCCGCGACGCGGATGGCCCCGATCGGCAGGCCCCAATAAAGCCGCGCGAGTTCCACGGCCATGTGGTAATAATTCCGCTGGTAACTCGTCGGCGCCCACATGGGCACCCACCGCGTGCCACCGTCGAGCGTGTCGATCAGTCCGACGAACGGTGGATTGTACAGCGTTCGCTCCGCCGTGTAACTCGTGTCGAAGGCCGGCAGCTCCGGCGGCGCAATCTTGTTCCACGGTCGCGTTTCGACCGCGATGAGCGGCAGCTCCCGGAGGGCCTGCCGGTTCAGGATGTCGCTGTACCTGGCTCCGGAATAGGAGGCGGCCAGCACGACCGGCGGTTCCCGGAAGAGAAACCTGGACAGTGCCACGTTCCCGCGGATGAATTTTTCACGATCGATGGATTCCGACATGCCCGTTTCGGAAAACACGAAATCCAATCCGATCGCCTTCACCTGGGCCACGTTGATCAACGCCGCGCACACGGTGGCAAAATAATCCCGGCTCCACGGCCAGCCGCCAATCTCGCTGAGCGACAGCGAATCGACGTCGACGTAAACCACCTTCAGCGGCGCACTGACCTCACCGCGATACTGGAAGCGCAGATCGAGCGACTTGTTTTCGAGAAAAGTCAGCCCGCCAAAATGGTCGATGACCGACCAGATGACGGGAATCGGGAGCAGGAACAGCCAGCGAAGAAACGCCAGCGATCGTGCCCGCTTCAGGGGAGCCATTGCGCGAACGCTAGAAGCCGGGGTGCGTGAACGAAAGAAGAATTCCGGCGCGCGCCCTCCAGAGAGCCCGCCACGTCGAGAACGCGATCACCCAGCAACGTTACAAAGCGCCCGGCGTGAGGCGCGGCGTGGGTGGCGTGGGCGGAGGAGGAGGCGGCGTGTTTTCGTCCGGAGCCGACGTTCGGCCAGGGCCGCCAGGGCCGAGTTGCGAGCGAAACAGGATTTGCTCAACCGCCACGGCGATTTGTTGGGCTTGCGCCATGATCTGCTGCTGCACCTCGGAACGAATTGGCTGCGTCGACATCAGCTGCGGCGGTGAAGTGACAATCACCTGCCCGGACGGCGTCGTTTCAACGGTGACTTGAATCACCACTTCCTGTCCGCTGAAAACCGGCAGACCGCCCGGTGGGTTGCCCGCGCCGGGACCTGGGGAAAAGTTCACGTTGCCCTCCGCCGTGCTCAGCTCGAAAAACGCGAGGCCTGAACCTTGCGGGCGGAACACGATCCGGAACGTCGTACCGCGGATACCGGCGGCGCCGACGGGCGTGTTGACGATGAAGGTCGAACCGCGGTCGTGCTTCAGCTTCGCCACCTTGCCCACGAGTTCACCCTTGTTGAGGCTCAACTTCGTGTTCGAACGGGTCGGTTCCTCGATCAATTGCGCCACCCTCACATCACTTGGAAACGGATCCTGCAGAAATTCCTCGAGCACCAACTCGGTGTCTTCGCCGAGCTGGGCGGTCGCGCCGTTCGAAAACGCCAGCACCACACTCGATTGCCGCTCCGTCGTGATCTTCGCCGACTGCTCCACGGTTTCGTTCGCCATCAGCGCGACGCGCACGCCATTGACCGTCTTGTACGCCGTGCCGCGAACCTGTGCGACCCGCACAATTCCCGGTGGTGGCGGGCCGCCCGTTGCTGTCGCGGCACCGGGGGTCTGCGCAAAGAGCGGAAGCACCGTCGCAAAAGCGCAAAAAACGACCCAGGACAGTAAACGGTTGTGCATTGAATCTTGGCTAGGGCGCCCGCGTCCCAATTGCCAAACGCTGGCGCAAAGCTAGGGCGGCGGCATTTTCAGGGTCAAGACGCAAACAGAACGCGAGCGCCGCTTCGGCCAATCGTCTCTCCGATGAGCGCCGGCTGAGGTGATCCGCGTGATGAAACCACGGGAGCGGATGGTTCGGCGCCAACGCCAGCGCCTCGGCGAAGTCGTTGCCCGCCTGCAACCAGTCACCCTGCAGGTCCCGCGCGACACCGCGGCGTATCCAGAATTCGGGACAGGCAGTCGATCGCGAAAGGGCCTGTTCCGCCGCACGCTCCGCCTCGCGGCCCAGTTGGAGCTGGCGGTCGCGGCCGTTCTCGACGTGCGCCCATAAGGAAATCGCGTACGCCAAATCCGCCCAAGCCTGGCCGTTGGCCGGATGCGTCGCCACTGCCAGCGACAGATCCGCGCGCGCCGCGGACAGCGGGCGGCGCAAGGCATCCGGCTCCACGGCGGTCGTCGCGGCGAGCCGGTCGATTGAGCGCCGCGCCCGATCGCGCAGCCCCTCGGCCCGAAACATTGGCATCAACACGAAGGCCATCGCGCAGACGGCCGCAACGACCGCGAGGTCCCGGCTGCGGCGGAGAGCAGTAGTTGGGCGGGGAGGCCGCCCCGGCCACAGGCGGCTCACCACGAGGGCCGCGACCGTGCCAAAGGCCATGGCCAACGCCGGGATCTTGAGATGAAAATCGACCACGAGCTGGAGCGAGAACGCGAGCAACCCCACCGCCAGGCCCATCGACGTCAATCGGCCATCGAGCCAGTCGTGCTCCCGCGGCGCGGACTCACGGGAGTGGCGGGCGCAGCCTCCGGCGATCAGCATCCAGGCTCCGAAACAAAGCATGGCGCCGACGGCGCCGTAATCGCTTAACGTATTAAGATAGTCATTATGCACCCATTGGGGCGCCACGAGAAAGCCCTCGGGCCGGTGCTTTTCAAACAGGAGATTGTAGCTGGCGGCGCCGGTTCCCAGCACGGGTGCCGCCCGGAAAAGCTGCCATGCGGCGCGCCAAACGACGGGCCGACTCCTCTCGCCGCCATCGCGGGCCAGTTGCGAGAAACGTTGGGCAGCCTTGGGCGAAGTTGTGATGACCACCGCCGCGGTGGCCGCGACCCCCGTGAGAATGATCGCGGCGATTCGCAACCGTCGTGGCCAGCGGCTGCGTCCGGCCAGCAACGGCCACAGGGTCAACGCGAGCGCCAGTGCAATCCACGCCCCGCGGCTGATCGTGAGCACAAGTCCGAACGCGAGCACGAGTCCCACCCATCCCCACCCCACCCGCTCCGTGGCGCGGGCGTGCCGGCGCGCCGCGATCGCCCCAACCGCGGGCAGCAGCAGCAGCAGCAGCGCGGCGAGACTGTTCGGAATGCCAAACGAGCCACTGGCGCGCCCTTGATACTGCGGCGATCGCGTCTCGCCAAAGGGCAGCCAATGCGGACTCACGAATCGCTGATAACAGCCCAGCGCCACTCCCGAGAAAGCCAACGCGACCAGCGTGAAAAAAAGCGCCTGCCGCGGACCCCGCGTACGTATGCCATCCAGCACGACCCAAAACACGGCGGCCATCTGCGCCCACCAGAACCAGTCGATCCACCCCAGCCACGGCACGGGTGACACCCAGATCACGTTCGCCGCAGCATAAAGCAGAAAAGGGACCAGCGCCCACCCCGCCACATGCGGCGGCGCGGTTTGCCCCGAGCACGCGCGCGTCAACCCATGAGCCGCCAGCAGCGCGCCCGTGAGCCCGCTGGTTATCACCATGGTGTCCGCGCGGTACCCTCCGAGACAGAGCGTGGTCCAGACGAGATTCAGCGCGAGCAGCGCGGTCTGCACCCACTCCCCGACCGACGCGCGCGCGGATGTCGTGGCAGCTGCGATATTCAATCGGCGAATACGCGAGGCGCGGCGATCGGGGCTGCCGTCGGAGGGTGGGGCACGAGGTTCATCCGCGCGCTGCACGCGCGCCATAAAACCGAAAGCGATGCATGCGTCGTGAGGTAACAGCTGCCGACACGGTGGCAAGAGTCGACCTGCGCCCAAGCGAATCGATGCGGAGGAAAATCGACGCCATTCCCGCGGAGCTTCCGCCGCCCACCGGATCACGGCATGCCCGTCCGCCGCGCCTGACAAAAAAGCGCCACCTGGCGGTGGCGCTTTGAAAACCGGATACGAGTTGCCGTTCAGTTACGGCGGCTCGATTGATGGCTCTTAGTTCGTCGGGACCGACTGGATCGTCTTCAGAATTCGACCGGCGACGAGATACGGATCCGCCGCTGAGTTCGGCCGGCGATCCTCGAGGTAACCGCGATAGCCGCTATTGACGAAGCTGTGCGGAACACGCACCGAAGCACCGCGATCGGCCAGTCCATAGCTGAACTTGTCGATCGACTGCGTCTCGTGGAGGCCGGTGAGACGGTAGTGATTGTCCGGTCCGTACACCGCGATGTGCTCATCCATGTGCTTGCTGAACGCCTCCATCAAGCGCTCGAAGTAGGCTTTGCCGCCGACTTCGCGCATGAACTTGGTGGAGAAATTCGAGTGCATGCCGGAACCGTTCCAGTCCAACGGGGCATTGTATACTCCGCGGATCGGCTTGCAATGCCACTCGACGTCAACACCGTGCTTTTCGCAGAGCCGCATCATGATGTAACGGGCGGTCCACATCTGGTCGGCCGCACTCTTCGAACCCTTGCCGAAGATCTGGAACTCCCACTGACCCTTGGCGACTTCGGCATTGATGCCTTCGATGTTGATGCCGGCATCGACGCAGATGTCGATGTGCTCCTCGACGAGCTGGCGCGCGATGCAGCCAACCTGCCGGTGGCCGACACCCGTGTAGTACGGTCCCTGCGGCGCCGGAAAACCATCCTCCGGAAAGCCGAGGGGACGGTTGTTCTTGTAGAAAAAATATTCCTGTTCGAAGCCAAACCACGTGTCGGGTTCGTCCGGGATCGTCGCGCGCGTATTGGTGGGGTGCGGCTGACCGTTAGGCAGCATCACCTCGGACATCACCAAAAAGGCATCGCGCCGCGTGGGGTCGGAAAAGAGAGCGACCGGCTTGAGCAGACAGTCGGAGCTCTTGCCTTCCGCCTGCTGCGTCGAGCTGCCATCGAAGCCCCACACGGGGAGATCCTCGAGCTTCAGTTTGCCGACGTCGCCGTCGATTATTTTCGTCTTGGAACGAAGGTTCGCCACGGGCTGGTAACCGTCGAGCCAGATGTATTCCAATTTGATTTTGGCCATAAGGGGGGGCGGACAGGCAGGGTTGATATGTCGTTGGTGAGCGTGAAATGGTCGCCCGGTTGAGAGGCAAACCCGGGTGAAAATTCAGCAGCTCATGTGCCAGCTGCGTGAGAAATTCCATTCATGACACTTTTTGTTTCGATGAATGGCAGCGCTTGAACGAAATCAGGCATGCGCAGGCTTGCCAGCGTTCGCCATGGCCCGAACGGTCGTCTGTTCCCGCTTCATGCATGAAATGAAAGATACCGCACGCGCGTCCGTTCGCATCGGATATGATGGCCGCGTGCACAAGACTTTTCGCGGTGAGCGCGCAAAAGAGCGCTTCGAACACGAGGTGCGTGTCTTGCGTCACCTCGAGGCGCGCGGGTGTACGTTTGTTCCTCGCGTGCTGGAAACCGATCCTGAAACCCTGAAGCTGGTCACAACCAATTGCGGTGGGCGGGTCGACCACATGGGCGAGCAGCGTCAGAAGGAGATTTTTGCCGAACTGGAGCAATATGGCGTCCGGCATGAGGACCAGTTTCTCCGCAACATCACCTACCGGACCTCCGATGGCCGGTTCTGCATCATCGATTTCGAATTCGCCTCCATTTTGGATCCGTCCGGTGGCGAGACCATCTCACTCAAGCCCATTGCGCCCTGATGAGCGTCCCGTTGTCCTCCCCCCCCGTTCAGGTGCACTGGTCCGGACTGACCCACGTTGGAAAGGTTCGGCCAAACAACGAGGACACGTTTCTCGCGCTCACTTTCGACGGACATGACGTGCGTTATCTCGGCAAAACCGGCCACGCCTCGCTCGCCGGCGCGGACTTTGTCTTCGCCGTCAGCGATGGCATGGGCGGCGCGAAATCGGGCGAGTTCGCCAGTCGGATCACGGTGGATCGGATAACGCGACTGTTCCCGCGGGCCTTCCGACTCTCGGCGGCAGGCATGGCCGGGGGTTTCAACGATGTGATGATCGAGCTGTTCACATCCATCCACATGGAGTTGCTGAAGCTCGGTTACGCGTATGAGGAGTGCGCGGGAATGGGCGCAACGCTGAGCCTTGGCTGGTTCACGCCGGAGTGGATGTATTTTGGTCACGTGGGCGACAGCCGGATCTATTATCTGCCAGCCGAGGGCGGCATGACCCAGCTGACTCACGATCACAGCCACGTGGGCTGGCTGCGGCGCCAGGGGAAAATCAACGAGCGCGAGGCGCGCACGCATCCGAGAAAGAACGCGTTGCAACAAGCGCTCGGCGCCGGCCACCAGTTTATCGACCCGCATATCGGCGCCGTCAGCCACCGGCCGGGCGATCGATTCCTCGTGTGCTCAGACGGTCTGATCGACGGATTGTGGGACCGACAGCTCCAGGAGCTGCTCCGCGAGCCGTCGCCGGCCAATGCCAGCATGTCCCCGGCTCAACGACTGGTCACGGAGGCGGTGCACAATTCAGGCCGGGACAATACCACCGCCGTCGTGGTGGAGTTGGTGGCAGCGCCACAAAGTGGCACGGCGTCGCCCCCATCTGCGGCCGGATGAAACTTCTGTTCGTCTACGGAACGCTCAAGCGGGGCGCGGGCAATCACCACTGGCTCGCGGACCAGACCTTTGTGAGCGACGCGCAAACGCAACCGGGTTTCCGGCTGTTCGATCTTGGTGAATATCCAGGCTTGGTCGTCTGGCCGGAGGACAAGGATGGCGTCGCCGGCGAAATTTGGTCGGTCGATGCCGAATGCCTAAGGCGGCTCGACGAGTTTGAAGGCATTGCGCAGGGCCTTTTTCGCCGGATGCCCGTGCCGCTCAAGCGGCCATCAGGGGCGGAATGGGCGGAGCCAGTGGACGCCTACGTCTACCCGCACAGCGTGGCCGGCCGACCCGAAATCGGGTCGGTGTGGCGAGGGTAGAGCGTGTTGTGGGCCGTGCGCTGGATGAGTTCTCCCTGCAGCCGGAGCAAACGCGAATGGACGCGAATCAACGCGAATTCAAGCCACTGACGCTCAGGTCGCGGGGTTCGCATTCGCGTGGATTAGCGTCCTTCCGCGGTTGAAAGGGTTGGGTCGCAGCTCACGACTTCAGGGCTCTCTTCGGGATTCGCTTCACGGTCACAAAGCGGGCGCGAAAAAGTTCTTCCAGCAATTCGCGTACGTCCGCGGGAATTCGAGTCACCAGTTCCTCCATTCGGGGCAGGTCCTTTCCGCTGCTGACCTCCTGTTCGTCATCAGTCGCACCCGCGGCACTGAAGGGTTTGATGCTCTCTCCACGTTCGCGCGCCGAGCCCAAGAATGCCGCCTCGGCCGCTTCATCGAAAGAAGGTGGGCCGCCCTCATCGCCACCAATCGGCGATGCCAGTTCCACGACCTCGGGCTCGGCAGGAGGGTGTTCTGCAACCGCCCTCACCGCATCGCCCGCGTCGGCGGTTTCACTCGAAACGACGGGCCCGGCCGCCGCGGTAAGAACAGGAGTTGGTGCCGCGATGTCGGCTGCGAGCCGCGCCTCCAGCCGGTCAATCAGGTCTTTTTTTTTTCGGCCTCACCCACCCCGGCCGCGGCCGGAACCTCGTCCGCGAGTGCGGCAAGCTCCTTAATCAAACTGTCGATCGCACGGGCACGGCTCGCTTCCACCGCTTTCAGGAGCGTGACCTCGAAATTGATCTTCTCCGCGAGGCCGAGCTTCACGTTGCTTTCGCCTTCGCGCAGTCCATCGAGCATTCGGGTGAGCTGTTCGGTGGTGAGCGAGACACAACCGAGCTGGTCCGTGCGGCCGCCCTTCGCAATCGCATCGAGCAACGCCGTGCGCACCACCGTCTGCAAATCCATCAGCAGGCGGACCAAATCACGACCGGACGCATCGCATTCATCGACCAGGGAAATGATCTTCCGGTGATCAGCCGTGGCGAGTGCGCAGGCCAGTTCGTTGATTTTTTCGGCGGCGACCAGCCCGTAAACATCGAGCACGTCGGGCTCGGCAATTTCGTTGCCGCAGAACGAAATCATCTGATCAAAGATCGACTGGGCGTCGCGCATCCCGCCGTCTGCGAGACGCGCAATTGAAGCCAGAGCCGCGTCGGACACCTTTATTTTTTCCGCGATGGCAATCTGCTTCAGCCGTTCGACAATCAACTCACTCGGAATCGGCTTCAGGTCGAAACGCTGGCAGCGCGACACGATTGTCGGCAGCACCTTTTGCGGATCGGTGGTCGCAAACACGAACTTCACGTGCGGTGGCGGTTCCTCCAGCGTCTTCAGCAACGCGTTGAATGCCGCGGCCGAGAGCATGTGCACCTCGTCGATGATATAGATCTTGAATTTGCCCTGCGCGGGCGCGTAACGCACCGTCTCCCGCAGGTCGCGGACCTGGTCGACGCCGTTGTTCGATGCACCATCGATTTCGATCACATCGAGATGCGAACCGTCGGCGATGGACTTGCACGCAGGATCGTTAACGTCGAAATCCGCCTTCGGTCCATCGGTGCAATTCAGCGCCTTCGCAAAAATGCGCGCGGTGGAAGTCTTGCCGGTACCACGCGGTCCGACGAACAGGTACGCATGCGCAATCCGCCCGCGGCTGATGGCGTTCTTTAACGTACGCACGACGTGGTCCTGGCCGACGACGTCGTCAAACGTCTGCGGGCGCCATTTCCGTGCGATGACTTGGTAGGTGCCGGACACTGCCGCTACAACAAATCCGCAGTCCACAATCGCAAATCCGAAATTCAGAAAATTTCGGTCATGTTCTCCCTGACTCTACGCGGCGAGCGAGTGGAGTGCTCATCCGTGGCGGGAAAATAAAAAAGTGGCCAGGCACTCCACGGCACTGGGAGAACGTCGTTACCGTTGCTACCTTCCGGTCCTGGCGGAGTTCACGCGCCTGCCCATGCATGGCACCTGGCCGGGGCGAACCATGCGTCACACCTGGGCCGGCGCAAGGGCTAATTCGCGATATTTCTGCGCCGAGCAAAACGGCGCGCCGGCCTTCTCACATCCGGGGATTATGGGCCCTGCGGTTTCGGAGCAACCGCTTTGGTCGCGGCCTTCTTTGCCTTGGCGGGATCGACCGTGGGAGCCGGAGTCTTCGCCGGATCAGCTTCAGTTTTCGCGGCGTCACCCGGGAGCTCGATCTTTTGCTTTTTCCGGGCCTCGGCCTGCTTTTCCTGCATCTGCCGACGCATTTCGTCCAATTGCGTACGCTGCTCGGGTCTCAGCCAAGCGGCGACATCTTCATACATCCGCTCGAATATGCGCGCCGTGTTTTCAGCGTTTTCCCGGTTGAGTTCGCTCGCGCGCTTCCTCAATCGATTCAAATCGTCAGCGTATCGGTTGACGAGCGGTCGAACCTTATCCTTTTGCGCGTTTGTCAGCTTCAGGTGCTGCGTGAACTGGCGCATCAGCGCGATGGAGATCCCCGACTGCGCCGGCGCCTTTGGCTGCCCCGGCGAAGCCGCCGGCTGGGTTGACGATTTCGAAGGATGCGCGTCCGCGGCTTTCGATGGCTGCTCATGCAGCCGCTTGCCCGAAGCACGCAGGGTGAACAAACCTCCGAAAACTGCGCCGGCGATGAAGACGCCGATGAACGCCAGAATGACTTTCCAGGGCTTGTCCATTCAGCCCTATTCGGCGTAGTCGAGAACCACCGCCACGGGGTCGTGGATGGGCAGCATGAAATCGTCGACGGAAGTGGTGGTGGCGGGAGTTGTCGTCAGCTCGGTGTAATTGAGCACAACGCTGAGCAGTGCGAGCAGGCACGAAAGGCCGACGGCACGCAGCGCGAACCGCTCCACGAGGGACGATACGCGCCGTTGCTGGCCGCAGGCGAGTGCCGCGACGCGCGTGGCGAAACCATAGGGTGCCGTGGTATCCCGCTCATCGCGAATCTGGCGGGCAGCGGCGGTCAGGCGGAACCAAGGGTGGCGGGGAGTGTTGAGATTCATGACCGTTCCTTCTTTCGTAATTCTTGAAATAATTTCTGCAATTTCCGGCGCGCGCGAAAGGCGCGGACCTTGATGAGCGACTGGTTCCAGCCGGTAATCGCGGCAATTTCCGCGATCGTCTTCTGCTCGAGGTCAAGGAGCCGCACGACGAGTTGATCGTCGGGCTTCAACTGACCGATAAGTTTGTGCACGAGTTCGTGGGCCGCCATGGCGTCGTTCGCCGGCACCTCGTTCTCATTCGTCATCACGGCATCGAGAACCTCGGCTTCGTTCTCGGACAGGTCCGCCCAGCGAAACTCCGGCCGCCGTTTTTGCGCACGAAGATGGTCGATACATGTGGTGACCGCGATGCGGGACACCCAGTGCGGGAACGGGACGGCACCCTGATACTGTTCGATCCGCGTGAACATTTTTAGAAACACCTCCTGGGCCAGGTCCTCTTCGGCGACGCGACGAGGCAGGTGCGAACGGACGATTCGGATGACCAAAGGGTAGAGATGCTCCACCAGTTCGCGTGCAGCGTCCTGGTCGCGCTGTCGGACGCGACCGAGGCACCCGGCCAGGTCGAATGGCAGAACGTCCTCATCAGGCATGTGCGAATGGAGGCAAGGTCATGCACGTCAGGCAAGACGCCCTTTGCCAGACAGAGTTACAGATCAGCACGTACACGTGGACGAGGTCCTTGACTTTATACTGCCCGAAAGGCTACGAAAAACCGATTAATGAGGATTTTGTTCCCAGGGCTTCGACTTACCGAGACGCACGATCTCTGAAGGCGCTGCATAGCAGCGGGTCGTGCGTTGGTCTGGTTTACGGTCGCCGCCCTGTGGCGGTGTATCTTATTCCACCGGGTCAGCCGGGTGGAGCCGCTCTGAAACCCAATCTTCCTTACATTTTTGTCAGTCGCTTTTAAGGCAATGCAATCCGCTCCCGTTACCAAATACCGGCCCTTTCCGCCGGTCAACCTGCCCAATCGTCAATGGCCGAATCGCACGTTATCACGTGCCCCCATCTGGACCAGCGTGGATCTCCGCGATGGCAACCAGGCGCTCGCCCAGCCCATGAGCGTGGAGGAAAAGCTCGAGTATTTCGAAATGCTCGTGCGCATCGGCTTCAAGGAAATCGAGGTCGGTTTCCCCAGCGCCTCGCAAATCGAATTCGATTTCTGCCGGCGGTTGATCGACGAGAACCGCGTTCCCGATGACGTCGCGATCCAGATTCTCTGTCAGTGTCGCGAGGAGTTGATCACGCGGAGCGTCGAGGCGCTGCGCGGCGCGAAGAACGCGATCTTCCACCTCTACAATTCCACCTCGCCAGCGCAACGGAAGCACGTGTTCAACGCGTCGCGGGCCGACATCGTCGCCATTGCCACGCAAGGGACCCGCTGGGTGAAGCAGTACTCGCGACCGCTGGTCGCCGCCGGCACACGGATGCGTTTCGAGTATTCGCCGGAGAGCTTCACCAGTACTGAACTCGATTTCGCGCTCGAGATCTGCGAAGCGGTCACCGATGTCTGGCAGCCCACGCCCACGGATAAAATCATTCTGAACCTGCCCGCGACCGTGGAGTATGCCACGCCCAACGTGCACGCGGATCAGATCGAATGGATGGGCACGCACCTGACGCGACGGGATTGTTCGCTCATCTCGCTCCACACCCATAACGATCGCGGAACGGGCGTCGCCGCGACCGAGCTGGCCCTGCTCGCGGGGGCCGATCGCGTCGAAGGCACGCTCTTCGGCAATGGTGAGCGAACCGGCAATCTCGACATCGTTACGGCGGCGCTGAACTTGTACACGCACGGAATTCACCCGGGCTTGGATTTCACGAACATCAACGAAATCCGCGAAGTGTATGAACGCTGCACCCGCCTGGAGGTGCCGGCGCGGCAGCCCTACGCAGGCGAGTTGGTATTCACGGCCTTCAGCGGTTCGCACCAGGACGCGATCAAGAAATCATGGGCGGTGCAGAAACCGGACGAGCCCTGGGATGTGCTCTATATTCCCATCGACCCGGCCGAGCTCGGCCGCAGCTACAAGGCAATCATCCGGATCAATTCACAGTCCGGCAAGGGCGGCGTCGCTTATGTCCTCGAGCACGAGTTCGGGTTCACGTTGCCCAAGCTCATGCACAAGGAAATCGGCCGCACAATCAATGACGTGGCCGATGCGAAGGGCAACGAACTCAGCCTCGCTGAAATTCACGAGGTCTTCCGGCGCGAATATCTGGAACGGCAGACGCCGGTCGGCCTGGAGACATTCAAGACCACCGAACGCGACAGCGCGGTGCGATGCGCCGCGGTGCTGACGATCGACGGAGTCCGCCACCAGCTCTCCGGTGACGGCAACGGGCCGATCGACGCGTTCACCCACGCTCTCCAGACGACCCCGTTGCCACGTTTCGAGGTGCTCTCCTATTCGGAGCACTCGCTCGGCAAAGGTTCGGAGGCGCGCGCCGTGAGCTATATCCAGATCAAAACGGAGCGAGGCCGGGCACTCTTTGGTGCGGGCATCGACACCAACATCGAACTGGCCTCCATCAAAGCCATCGTGAGCGCCCTCAACCGGGCGCTGGCGAAATAGCGCTCAGCCGAAAGTGAGGGCGAATGGGCGCGTGAGCGTGCACTCACGTCACCGTCCGCGATCCGTCGCCCTCACTTTCACTTTCACTTTTCCGCCGTTTCACCCTTCCTTTCCGCCCATGTCTTATTCCGCCCAGCACCTGAAGGAGACGACCGCCATCATCGCGCAGCTCAACGCCGACGACTGCGAGCGGTGCGTGCAGGAACTCGTCGCGGTGCGCTCCCGCGGCGGCCGCCTGTTCATTCTCGGCGTGGGCGGCAGTGCCGCCAACGCCTCGCATGCGGTCAATGATTTCCGCAAAATTGGCGGGCTGGAGTGCTACGCGCCGACGGACAATGTCTCGGAGCTCACCGCCCGCACCAACGACGAGGGCTGGGCCTCCGTATTCGTCGAATGGCTACGCGGTTCGCGGCTGAAAAAGGAGGACGCCCTGCTCATCCTGTCGGTCGGGGGCGGCAGCCTGGAAAAAAACGTGTCCCCCAATCTGGTCACCGCACTGCAATTCGCGAAACAGGTGGGCGCACGCGTCCTCGGCATCGTCGGCAAGGACGGCGGCTACACCGCCAAAGTGGCCGACGCATGTGTGATCGTGCCCACGGTCAATCCGCAGAACGTCACGCCGCACAGCGAGGCGTTCCAGGCCGTCATCTGGCACCTCTTCGTCTCGCATCCGGATCTCAAGCAGAACCAGACGAAGTGGGAGAGCGTGTCGCTTCCAGCGAAGAGCTGATCGGCATGGCCAATCCCGAACGTGCAGCGGAGTCCGGCGCGCTGAATGTCCAGCCCGCCGTCGGGTTCGCTCTGGAAGCGTCGCCCTCGTCCGGAGGTTCGCCCGCGGTATTTCTCGACCGCGATGGCACGCTCAACCGGCAGGTCATCCGCGACGGCCGTCCTTTTCCGCCGTCAGGCCTGGCGGATTTCGGGCTTTTTGCCGATGTGCCTACCGCCTGCGCGAAGCTGGCCGCGGCTGGTTTCACGCTGGTCGTGGCGACCAACCAGCCCGACGTCGGCCGCGGCACCCAATCGCAGGCCGTGGTCGAGTCGATGCACGCGGAGCTGCGCGAACTCTTGCCGGAAATCGCGCGGATCGAAGTCTGTTATGCGCCGGGTACGCCGGCCGGCGCGCCGTCGGGGACCGCGCCCGATCGCCGGCGGAAGCCCGAGCCGGGCATGCTCCTTGATGCGGCCCGCGAGCTCGGACTTGATCTCGCCCGCTCGTGGATGGTGGGCGACCGCTGGCGGGACATCGATTGCGGCAAGCGCGCCGGCGTGCGCACCGTTTTCATCGATCACGGTTATGCCGAGGAACTGCGCGAAAAGCCGGACTTCGTCGTCAAGTCTTTCGCTGAAGCCGCTGCGGTGGTTCTTCAGCACCGCTGAGGAGCGACCGCGACGCTCACGCGCTGATGGACACTTCCATTCAGCCACAGATTTCACAGATGGGCACAGATGCAGAGCGCTGCCTTTATCTGTGTTCATCTGTGGTTGGATTGGAAAAACTTGACCTGTTCGCAACGAGTTTCGGAGTTCAAGGATTCTTAGATGCGCGCGCCCGAGGCATCACGGTGCTCGTAGAATCGGCGCGCCACGCTGCACTCACGCATCGACCCGTCGCGCGCCATTACGGAACACGGTGAGCCTACTTTCCCCTTGCGCCACTCTGGCGCCGAAAGCTCACTTGCCGCCAAACCAAGACGTCCACCCACCTCCCACGCCCATGAAATCGTTGAACGAGCTCACGATCCAACTTTACGCGGATGGCGCCGACAAGGCCGGCATCCTCGAGCTCTATGCCAAGCCCTACATCAAGGGCCTGACGACCAATCCGAGCCTCATGAAGAAGGCCGGCATCAAGGACTACGAGGCCTTCGCCAAGGACATCCTGCAGACCGTCACGGCCAAACCCATCTCGCTCGAGGTCTTCTCCGACGAATTTTCCGAGATGCGCCGCCAGGCCGCGAAGATCAAGTCGTGGGGCGCCAACGTGTATGTGAAGATCCCGATCACCAACTCCCGC
>JBBRCR010000024.1:0-34550 GCA_038204695.1 Opitutales bacterium
GATGGCGGCATACGAGAATACCCTGAAAGCGAGCCCAGGAAGCGTTCGCGCCGCACTTGGAGTCGTTCGACTCAGTGAAGCGAAGAAAGACACGGCAAAGGCACTGGAGGTAGCTCGGGCCGCGCGCAAATTCGCACCGGATGATCCAGAGTTGGCACATGCGTTGGGCCGGCTCGCTTTCGCCAGCGGCGATCATGGCTGGGCATATAGCCTCCTGCAGGAAAGCGTGCGTCGGAACCCCGAGAATGCAGACGTCTTGTACGATCTCGCTGGGGCGGCGTATAGTCGCGGACAGGTTGCCGCCGCACAGGAGGCTCTCAGCAAATCGTTGCAGATCAACCCAGGGCTCATGCGTGCAACCGAATTTCAGGAGAGCATCGCGTGGTCGAGTGATCCGTCCAAGGCCGAGGCCGCAGGGACCGACATCGAGCAGGCTCTTAAAAAGGATCCCGCTTACGTTCCCGCATTGATGGCGTCGGGCCTCCTGGCAGAGCGTAAGAGTGATGCCTCCGCCGCACAGCGCGCCTATGAGAAAGCGTTGGCCAAGTATCCTGATTTCACTCCAGCGAAGCGAAATCTGACGCTGCTCTATGCACGGCATGATGGTTCTGTCACTGCCCCCATGCTGGAGACTGCCGCCAAAGCGCGAGAAGCGTTTCCAGAGGACGCGTCGGTAATTAAGGCCTATGGTATCCTGCTTTTACGCAATGGAAACTTTAGCCGTGCAGTGACAGCTTTACTGGACGCCACCCGGCAACTGCCCACGGATCCGGAGACTATCTTCTATCTCGGAAAAGCCCAAAATGAGGCGAAGGACATGACGAATGCCAGGAAGTCGCTTCAAAAAGCACTGGAGCTCGGCCTCAAGGGCGACAAAGGCGAGGAGGCCCGCCGAATGCTGGACTCTTTGGCGCCGAAGGAAAAGAAATAGGGTGGTCGTGTTCCGAGGGCCTTCAGCTGAGCAATTACCTTCCTCTTGGATATCAATCAGAATAACAGACAGCTCTCCTTGGATGCTTTGCATATTTGGACTCGCGGAACTTCGATCACAGATGGCGTCAAGGATGACGCTGACCCACGTAACGGCGGCGGGTTCGCTTATATACGATATGAATTCTGGTGGCGCGCCGAACACGAATTTATACTCGCAATTCGGCGCCTATGCATTGCCGAATTTGGGGGGGGACAACGACGGGTTCCAAGAGTGGTCAACGGTCCAAGGTGCAACTTAAGTCCCTGATGGCGGAACGAGCGTCATGCTACTTGGACTGGCGTTGAGCGGTTTGGGCGCGTTTGCTAGATTCCATCGCGAGAACTAACAGCTCTCAGCAAGATCCTCAGTTGCGACAGGCGCAGGAATCCCCTGCGCCTGTTTTCGTTTTTGCAGCACGCCCACCGGACAATTGACGTCCAACACGTGACCCCTGGGCGGCGTTGTGTAAGCGTCCGGCGGGCGTCCCCCTGAAGGGCCTTGGCGGCGAGTGATGACCGGTACGAGAGATGCTCGCTCATATTGGTCACCATTACGAACGACCATCGTCACGGCAAGGACCCGCTCGCCTACAGCCAGCGTCTGCGCCAGGAGATCACAGAGATCTTGAAGGTGGAACTGTCGGCCGAGACCTTGCGCCCGTTGCTCCAGGAACTCAAAGCCGGCGTTCGCGCCGTCATCGCGGAGGATAAACCGGAGGGATGACCACCGCGATCTCCCCGACTCCGGAGGCGGGCCGGGCGGTCCCATCTTCGAGCCAGCCCGGCGACTTCGAAAAAAAGGAAGACCCCTTGCGATTGTGAGGTGGTCGCACCGGGCGAAGAGTTTCCGCCCACGCCTCCGCCGCGGGTCAGCCCTGCCGGTTCCACTGCCGCTCTGCTGGCCAACAACCCCAAGCCGTCTCGCGTTTTGCGGGGGGCGGCGCCCGGTCGCAGCGTGTGGTGCGACCACGCCCGAGTGTTGTTGTTCGCCCAGGCGCTCAACCAAATCAGCGCCGTGGTCGAGCCGCCCCAACCCTTGTTGCGCCAGTGGGCAGCCACGCTGCTGCCGGGCGCGGTGAACATCGAGCAGACCAAATTTCTGAACTCGCTGGATCTGGGGTTGCTCTTGGGCATGGCGGTGCGCTTTCCCTCTCCTCAGCGCGCTCCTGAAGTCGGTCTCCACGGAGGACGCCGTGCCCGCGCGGCGGGCGAACTCGGCCTGGGTCAGCCCGCTCGCGTCGTATTCGCGCACCAACTCCGCCACGCGCTCAAGCGGCATCAGCCGTCTCCCGCGTCGATCCCGCTTGGTCCCATCGTCGATCAGTCCCGTCGTCAGCGTTACCACGCCGGCACTCTACCCGACAAAAGCGGGGCAGTGGGACCCCGGTCGGACGTTTACCCTTTAGCCTCGTTTGCCATCTCTTGAAATCTTGGGCGGCCGCCCCATGAACTCCTCCGGCGACACCGCACCAGAGGCACGCGCGGAATGCGACCCATGCGCCACTGACTTATGTGGTCACTCCCAGTCGCGCCGATGCATAATGGTCATTTCTATTTTCGCATTTTCTGTCTTCATCCGATCGATTTTATGTGCAAACTCGCAACCGGTTCCGCGCAATTCCGCTCAGTGTTGACGTGACGTGAATGTTTCTGTCCTGACCCATTTCGCAGCAGCGGTATGCAGTATTGTCGTTGCCATTGTTGGGCTAAAACGCGCCAGGCGCGCCGTCGCAAATTGGGCCTTTATTGCAGGTATGCTGGTGCTGGCGGCGGAGATGCTATGTGGCGGGTTCAGCGTCTGGCTGACAGACCCGGCACGAGTCCAGGCGTGGCGAGAATGGCGGTTGATTACACATGCGTTGCTCCCAGGCGCCTGGCTGCTCTTCAGCCTCTCATTCGCTCGCGGCAATGCGGCACTTTTCTTGTCGCAATGGCGATCGGTGTGTCTTGGCGCATTCGCCGTTCCCGTTGTCTTGGTTGCCGCATTCCATGATGAACTTTTCGCGGCAGCTGAATTCGACATCGGGGCCACCTGGCTTATGCGGCTCGGCTGGCCGGGCGTGGCAACCTACGCCATCGTGCTCGTTTGCAGCGTACTCATTCTGGCGAATCTCGAACGCACATTCCGGGCATCGTTGGGCACGATGCGCTGGCGGATCAAATTCATGCTGGTCGGAGTCGGACTGCTCTTCGTTGTTCGGATCTTCACCGCGAGTCAGGCGCTGATCTATCGCGTGGTCGACCCGGGAATCGAGGAAGTCAACGCGGTGGCGACCATCGTCGCGGCGGGTGTATTCATCCGATATTTCTTTCGTACAAGCCAGTTCGAGAACGACGTTTACCCTTCGCAATCGCTGCTGGAAGGGTCGGTGATTGTCGCGTTTGCCGGCGTCTACCTGCTGATCGTTGGAATACTCGCGCTCGTCATCGCCAACCTGGGAGGAGGTGGCGCGTTCGCGTTGAGTGCATTTCTGCTGCTCGTGGGTTTGGTGTTTCTGGCCATCCTGCTGCAATCGGATCGTGTCCGACTGTATGTGCGGCAAACGGTCAGCCGCCATTTCGAGCGACCGGTCTACGACTATCGGACCATCTGGCGGAAATTTGCCGAGGGGACCGCATCGTGTGTGGAGCAACCGGACCTCTGCCGCGCGTTGGTTACTCTCAGTGGTGAGGTTTTCCAGTCCTTATCCGTCAGTCTTTTCCTCGCACCTGATCAAGGCAACACCCTCACACTTGCCGCATCCACATCGCTCTCCGGCGCCAAGGCGGCCCAGTGCGCCCCCACGGAGGCCGAAACCGCCGACGTGACCAGTCACTTTGAAAAGTATCCTGGCCCCGTGGAAATCATCTCGGTCGTTGAGCCGTGGGCGGCGGCGCTGCAGCGCTGGCAACCGAACGAATTTGCCAATGGCGGAAACCTTTTTTGCGCCCCGTTGGTGCGCCAGGGAAAACTGGTGGGTTTGATGATGATCGGGGATCGCGTAAAGGGCATCGCCTACCCAACCCAAGACTTGGACGTACTCCGCTGCATTGCCGAAGACGCCGCGGCCTCATTGCTCAACCTGCAACTTTCCCGGCGATTGTCACAGGCGAGAGAACTCGAGGCATTCCAGACGATGGCCGCATTTTTTGTGCATGACTTGAAGAACGCAGCATCGACCCTGAACCTGATGCTGAAGAACCTGCCGGTGCACTTCAATGATCCGGCATTTCGCGAGGATGCATTGAGAGGAATCGGCAAAACCGTGGAGCACATCAATCGGCTGGTGGGCCGGCTAAGCCAGTTGCGCCACACGATGGAAATTCAAACTTCTCCGTGTGACCTCAACGAGCTTGTCGCTAATGTCGTTCGTGGAATGGATGCCGCCCTCGGCGCCGCCGTTGTTGCCGAGACGGCGGTTCTACCAAGAGTCGCGTTGGACCAGGAGCAGATTCGGAAAGTAATCATCAACCTCCTCCTCAATGCGGCGGAGGCTGCAGCGCATAAGGCGAAGATCCGGATTGCGACGAGCCAAAGCGATGGCTGGGTGGTCCTCACCGTCGTGGACAATGGCTGCGGCATGAGCCAGGAGTTCATCCAGCGCTCGCTCTTCCGCCCTTTTCAGACCACAAAGAAGACCGGATTGGGCATCGGCATGTTTCAGAGCAAGATGATCGTTGAGGCTCACGGGGGTCGGATTCTGGTCGCGAGTGTTCCCGGCGAAGGTACAACTTTCGAAGTTCACCTGCCGAAGAAGTGAAGCTCGTCGCATCTGCGTCCGGAAGGTGCGAAGGGAGACGGAGGCGCACGTAGCAGGCTAGAAATTCAGAGTCGCGAAGGCGGCTGGAGCCGCTGAGGCGCTGATGTCAGTAAGCAGAAACCGCGACAACGATCGGAAATCATGAGGTTGCCTCGATTCACGTCTTCTACGAAGAAGAACTCTGAGCAGAATTAGTCAGCGCATCACCGCAGTCATCGTTCCTCTCACTCGCCTTTGCCTCTACAGGCAGTCCCCAGTTTCCATGAGTTCGCCTAAATCCAAACTGCTGATCGTTGATGACGACGAGGAGATCCGCACACAGATGCGCTGGGCTTTGGCGACGGATTACGATGTCGTTGTGGCCGGCGACCGGACATCCGCCTTGGCCGCGTTTCTCGAGCATCGACCCATGGTCGTCCTGCTTGACCTCGGCCTGCCTCCCCAGCCCGCGTCACCGGACGAAGGACTGGCGGCGCTTTCAGATCTTCTCGTGCTCGATACTGCCGCGAAGATTGTGATCGTCAGCGGACAAGGCGAGAAGGCGAACGCACTCCGAGCGATCGGTGCGGGCGCTTATGACTTTCTTGGGAAACCGGTGGACGTCGAGGAATTGAAGCTACTCCTCCGTCGTTGCTACCATGTTGCTCAACTCGAGAGGGAATATCGCGAGGTGCAATCGCGACTAACGGGGAGCACCTTCGAAGGCCTGTTGGGCAGTGGTCCGCAGATGCAATCGGTGTTCGCTTCGATCCGGAAGGTCGCAAACTCCGAGGCGCCGGTACTGATTCTCGGTGAAAGTGGGACAGGAAAGGAGATGACCGCGCGAGCGATTCACCAGCGGAGTTCGCGTAAGGATGGGCCTTTCGTGGCGATTAATTGCAGCGCGATTCCAGAAACACTGATCGAAGGTGAACTATTTGGACACGAGAAGGGGTCGTTCACCGGGGCCCATGCGCAACGCAAGGGGCGAATCGAGCACGCCGGCGGCGGAACGCTCTTTCTGGATGAAATCGGCGAAATTCCACTGCCAATTCAGGTAAAACTACTCCGGTTCTTGCAGGAGGAATGCATCGAACGCATCGGCGGTCGGCAGGAAATCCCCGTTGATACGCGCGTGGTGGCGGCCACGAATGTCGACCTCAAGAAAGCGATGGCCGAGGGCCGCTTTCGCGAGGATCTTTTTTATCGGCTCGCGGTCGTTCAAATCGTTCTTCCGCCTCTGCGCGAACGTGATGATGACGTCGTCCTGCTCGCCCGCGCCTTTCTGCAACGCTTCGGTGTCGAATCCCACCAGAACAATCTCACTTTCACTCCGGACGCCGTGCGCGCGTTGCGCCAGCATCCCTGGCCAGGGAACGTGCGGGAACTCCAGAACAAAGTTCGACGCTCAGTGATTATGAGCGAAGGGCGGCGGATTGCCGCTCAAGACCTCGAACTGGCCGGTGCCGCGGGCGAAACCGGCGGTGGCACCTTGCGCGAGGCGCGCGAACGAGTGGAACGGGAATTGGTAACCCAAGCGCTGCGGAGGAATGGAGGAAAAATCACGGCTGCGGCCGCCGAACTCGATATCAGCCGTCCGACGCTTTACGAACTGATGGAGAAACTTGGCATTGCGAAGCCAGGAGGGAAAGAGACGATGGAGACAATCTCTCCGTAGGAACTGCACTGCGGCGCGGCACAGGGTTGAGCCGGCGATCGGGCTGCCATCACACGCCACAGACGGCACGGAGCATTTGTGCGCAACGGAACGCTGTCCCAACCCGTGGCGAGCAAGCGTCATTTCGCGAGGGTACAAATTCCGTCAATCTCCAATGGTGTTCTCCCCGTCGTACGCCGGGGCATTCGCTTCGTCGCACCGCCCCGCACACACGGCCCCCAGCGCTTGGCCCAGACACCACGGACGCATTCAAGTCTAAGATACCGCTCAATATGCATTGCCCGCCAGCGGCCCCGTTGACGATCCCTCAACTGAAGCGCAGTTATGTCTCAGCGGTTCGCGCCGGTGAGAAGACTACGCCTTCCGATACGGAGATTACTAAGATCTTAGGCTGCACAATTTTACAGTATATAAATCACCTACTATATGCCGGATTTTCCCCCAGCATGATACCGTAGGATGAATTACGGAAGGTGCCGCATAGTCGCGTACTAAATACTCCGGCACCTTGGCGGTATGTCCGCCATGATTTTGGTGCCAGGGTTTTCGGCAGGTTCACGCGCGCGAAAGCCACTCCGTGCTTTTGCCCACGTTGGCTCGTTTCCGTATAGCGGGGTGGAAAAATCATCCGCATTTGCGATTTTCCACGGTGTGGTATACGCGGCGCTCCGCGGAGCGGGCATGATGTCGACACACCTCGCGTTGCTGGCCATGGGTTTGGTTGCGCCGCCGTCCGCGGTACTAATTGCGGGTCAAGTCGTGTCGGTTCCAATCGGCAGCACCGTGACTCTTTCAGTCTCCGCCGAGGGGACTCAGCCGTTCCGATACACATGGCGCAGAAATGGAATCGACATTCCCGGTGCCACTGCGGAGATCTACACGATCGCAAATGCCCAATTTTCCCAGATGGGTGATTATATAGCGATCGTGTCGAATACACTGGGGCAAGCCACGTCCGACATCGCCACACTCCAAGCCTCGACAACACTTGTCTCTCAAACCATCGCCTTCAACGCGCTACCGGCAAAAACATTTGGTGACACGCCATTCACGCCAACGGCGACCGCAAGTTCAAGACTCGCGGTCAGCCTGACAAGTTCGAATACCTCGGTTGCAACAGTGGGTTCTGACAATCTCCTGACGATCGTGGGCGCCGGCACGACTACTCTTACCGCACGCCAGCTTGGCAACACGAATTATGCAGCTGCTCCCAATGTGCAGCAAACATTGACCGTAGCGAAAGCGCCGTTGGTCATTACAGCTGACGACAAGAGCAGACGGTATGGCGCAGGGAATCCCGCGTTCACTGCGAAATTCGCGGGCTTTGTGAATGGTCAGACGCTGGCCACCTCGGGCGTCACCGGCACCCCAAGTATGGCCACGTCGGCCACAGTCGCTAACAATGTCGGGACTGTACCTATAACTCTCACGAGCGGCACACTGGCCTCGGAGAACTACCGGTTCAGTGCCTTCAATAGCGGCGTCCTTACGATCACGCCCGCTCCGCTTACCGTCACAGCCGACGACAAAATTCGCATCTACGGTTCTGCAAATCCATCCCTGACCTCCACGATTGCGGGATTCGTCAACGGACAGGCCCTGACCACGTCGGACGTGACTGGCTCTCCTGCGCTCTCGACGACCGCGACGACAGGCACGAACGTCGGCGTAGTGCCCATTACAATATCGATTGGGACTTTGAGCGCATCGAACTACAGCTTCGATATATTCAATAACGGGACGCTCACGATTACGAAATCTCCTGTAGATGATCCCCTTGTACCTCCGCCTCCCACCTTAACGCCACCCCCGGTAGTTTCGACTACTGCTCCGAGCATCGCCACCCATCCGGCGAGCCAGTCAATATTAGCCCCCGCGAGCGTGGCCTTCAGCGTCGTTGCGAATGGTAACGCGCTCGACTATCAGTGGAGCAAAGACGGCATGACGCTCTCTGGGGCAACCAGCGCCACGCTCAACTTGAACCGCACGTCACTCGCCAATGCGGGCCGCTATTCCGTCAGGGTGTTTAACAGTGCAGGCTACTCGGTAACCAGCAACCCCGCGTACCTTACCATTGAAGGGGCACCGAATATCTCCGGGCAGCCTTCCGCACAGATAGCTTTCGCCGGCAGCAACGTTTCCTTCTCGGTCACGGCGCAGGCGTTACCGGCACCCACGTTCCAGTGGCGAAAAAACGGCGCAGCGCTGGCCGGCCAGACGAATGCGACGCTCATGTTGACAGGCGTGACGCTCGGGAATGCGGGAACCTACACGGTCGTGGTGAGGAATGTCTATGGGGTGGCCACCAGCGCGAACGCCGAACTGATCTTGAATCATGGCGACATGGCTGGCGCATATTTTGGGACCTTCCCAGACGGTGACTCCTGGGCGCTGTATGTACGACCCGACTACACGGCTACGTACCTGACTTACCAGTCCGGCAGCAGCATTGCGATTGTGACCGACCTCACGCTCACGCCGGACGGCACATTCGGAATCTCCGGCAACACCCTTGTGGCGAACAGCAACATGCTGGCGCAGGGCACCGAAAACCTACCATCGACGGCCAAGGTGATACCGCAATTCACGTTGTCCGGTCGCATTGTGAACGGCCAAGTGACGGGCAAACTCGTCGATCAACCGTTCGCGGGCACGGTGGATCAAGGCGGCAGCACATCCACCGGCTTCTACAAGGCGCCCGCGCTCCTCACCGCAACAGGGACATCCTATTCGATCCTGGGGCCAAGCGGCAAAGTGCTCGTGGTCACGACGACCCCGGGGGTGATCGACGGAGCGACGGGAACCGTAGGTGCAGCGAACGAACTCGTCGCGACAACCTCTGGCGGCGGGCAAATTTCCTTGGCGATCGATGACGGCAAGGCGATAGCAGTTAAATACACACCGGCGACGTCAACCACACCAATCAACTTCGCCGGCCTGCTCAATACCGTCCGTGCAACTTCAGCCCTGGCCAATATATCGATTCGCTCGACCGCAGGTGTCGGTGCGCAAACGCTCATCGTCGGCTTTGCCATCGCTGGTGGTGGTAAGCCGATTCTGGTTCGAGGCATCGGACCTGGACTTGCTGCATTTGGCCTGGCTGACACCCTGCCCGATCCGAAACTCGAATTAATCCAGTCCAGCCCGCTCGCCGCAATCGGGGTTAACGATAATTGGGATGCCGCTGCCGGTGCTACGTTCGTACAAGTTGGAGCGTTTGGATTGCCGTCCGGCAGTCGCGACGCCGCGATTTTCACCACGCTCGCCGCAAATTCCTACACCGCCAAGCTGACGGATATCGACGGAGCGACCGGCATCGCACTGGTTGAATTATACGATACGGCGACCGATAATGGGGCGAAGCTTGTCAACATCTCTGCCCGCTCTGAAGTTGGAACGGACGGATCAATCCTCATTGCAGGCTTCAACCTCTCCGGCACCGGACCTCGAACGCTTCTCATGCGCGCCATCGGACCCGGGTTAACGCAATTCGGCGTTGTCGGCGCTTTGGCTGACCCGCGACTCGAACTCTTTGCCGCCGGCAATGCGGTCTCTGTCGCCACAAATGACAACTGGGACGCCGCAAACGCGACCGCCTTCGCACGCGTGGGAGCGTTCAATCTTGCCCCCAACAGCAAAGACGCGGTTTTGCTCGTGACGCTAAATCCTGGAAGCTACACGGCACAGGTTTCAGGAGTGGGCCATACCACCGGCGTGGCGCTGGTTGAGGTTTACGAAATGCCGTGACATCTGAAGCTGGAATCCGGCCCTGCGAACTCTAGTTTGATCGAGGTCCTGAACCACGGCGAGCCAGAGCAGCTTCTCGCGAGCGGGCGAACGCCGTGCGGCCAGATCGTTCTACGGCCGGGAGGAACAACTGACCCGAGGGACGCCGCGATTTTGGCCCGCGTCGAACTGCAGCTATCTCCGCAGGCGCCCTAACGCAAATAGCCGCCCGGTCACGCCGTCGTCGTTAACAGTCGCTTGCGGAATATCGAGTCAAGAATGAGTGAGGCGGGGCCCTGCCGCAGTCAGGTGGCGGGATCCGAATTTACGGTCAGCGTGACCCACAAGTCCACCCGCCGCGCCGAAACCCATGAGATTTACGCTGTACGTCGCATTTCCGCAATAGGTGCGCCCAATCCGCACCCAAGTGAAATCCGCCTTCAGTTGCTCGAACTAAATCCATCCAACTCCCCTTGGGGCGTCGAACTGGATCAAAACCATTGAAACTTTTCCGGCACGAACACGATGTCGTGCGATTTCAGATAAAACGGCGAATTCGGTTTTCCATCCAGCACCGCTTTCAAATTCAGAGTCACATTCTTCGTCTGGCCATTCTCACTCCGAATCACAACGACAGCTTTTGAGTTCGCCCTGTTCATATCGAAGCCGCCCGCTTCCATCACGGCTTCAAGTGCGGTGATAGCCCGGTCGGGTGTAATTTTCCCAGGCTTTAATACAGCCCCGGTCACGAAGACGGCAAAGGACGATGAAACCACGGTTACATTGACTTCCTTTGACACGAGTTGCGGCGCGAACAGCTTCTCTAACTCGGCTCCCAACTGCGCGGGGGTCTTGTCGGCCGCAATGACCTCCCCCACCATCGTGAGGTTGATCCTTCCATCGCGGCGAATCTGCTGACTTGAGTCCAAATTCGGTGCCCCAGGAAACGTCACCTTGATGACATCGCCGGGGCTCAAGGTCTGTGGGGTGGGAACGATCGGGGCCGCTGCCGGCGGCTGACCAGTCGACGCACAGCCGCCGAGCGCCAACAGAACAATACTGGCCATGGCCGACGCCAAAAGCCGAATCGCTGTGCCGCTCGCAGGCTGCTGCATACAAGCAAAAAAACGGGAGCTCATGGATAAAAACTGGAGAGGACCGGGAACCGCCATAGGTTTAGAGTACGTTCGCCGGACTAGAACCAGCAAGTCGAAACCAGAACCGTTGACCGCTGCCAATCACCACGCGGTGAGTTCCTTCAGGTAATCACACGGCAATTCTCGTGGGTCGGCGCCCCGCATTGCCTCGCCCGAATGTAAGCGATCACGGCCGTGGCCGGCGGTGCCGCCGTCGAATTTTTACCTGACTTTCGCGGTTCGCGAAAGCGTGGTTGGCTGGTCCTAGCGAGAGCAAGTGGTGAACTCACTCTGGACCAATCAATCGCGACCGAAGATCAGTCGAATCCGTCCGAACGCACACGTCCGTACGGACCCCGCGATTCTTCCAACGCCCAGCGAATCCGCAGCGCCGTTTGTGCGCCAATACCATCGACGCACCCGAGATCGGCGGCCGACGCCAGCGCCACGCCCTGAACCGAACCGAAATGTTCAAGCAAACTCTCTGCCCGGCCCGGTCCAATACCCGGTAGCCCCTGCAACACGAACAGCTGTCGTGCGCGCCTGCCTTTCGGGCGGTACCCGTGTCGCGGACGCGCACCGCGCGCAAAGCGGCAGGCCTGCTGGCCAAGGTAAACCAGCAGCCGCGCCGTTTCAGCGGGGTCCCGCGCCCTCAGCACCGCCAAACCGTAGAAAACACTCACGGTAATCAACGCCCCCTGGAGCGCTTCGCGAGACACGCCGATCTTCTCCGCATCGCCAGCCGTGCCTTCGAGAATAATGATACCACGGCAATGCCCCGAGGCCATGGCCGCCGCTTGCTTGAAGAGTCGCGCGTCAACGACCGATGCGGCGAAGTCGCCCAGTGTCTTGCGTTCGATCAAGTAATTATCTTCGACGCGAAAATCGCCAACTGTCATCCGCCGCACTTCAAGCGTGACATCCGGCCGCATACGCAGCTCGGAAATCACGCCGCCCGCATTCTCACGGTCGTCGGCGACGATGCCTATCTGTCCGGCGGAATTCATGCGCCCGTCGCTATGGTTCTCGCGCCGCGGAAAAACCGGGAAAACTGGCCGCCACCCTGATTACACCGCCTCATGGTACCCGGGTCTGCACTCGAGAAGCCTCAAGCGCCACCACGGAATCCTCCTGGGCGGACTTGGTCGCGGCCAACGCAATTCTCTGCGCGGCGATGCCATCGTCCACCGTGATCGGCGGCGGCCGATTGTATATCAGGTTCTGCACGAAATTCTGAAGCTGGAAGATGTACGCATCCTCGAACCGCTCGTAAAACCCCGGCACCGTGTCATGCGCAATGGAACCGTTCTTCATGACAACAATGGGCGTCTCACGATCGTACCCGATCTGAATCGTGCCCTCCGTGCCCAGGATTTCCGTGTGGATTCCATAGCCGTATACGCCGTTGCGGCTCAGGTTCACCATCCCAATGCAACCGTTCTCAAATCGCAGATTGGTGAGCGCGTTGTCCCAGTCGCCAATGCCCTCCATTTCTGGATACGCGAGGACCCCACCGGTGCTGTAGACACTCGCCACCTCGCCCATGAACCAGCGCGCGAGGTCGAAGTCGTGAATGCCCATGTCGATGAACAACCCGCCGCTATTCTCGGGCCGAAGATAATCGACGCTCGGCCGCTGCTTGTCCTTCGACGTGGACTTGAACACGCATGGCTTTCCGATTTCGCCGCCATCGATTTTCTTTTTCGCCGCCACATAGCCCGCGTCGAACCGCCGCATGAATCCGAGTTGAAAAAACACGCCGCTCTTCGTGACCGCGTCCTTCATCGTCTGCGCGTCCTCCAGCGTCAGCGACAGGGGCTTCTCGCAGAAGATCGGCTTGCCCGCGCGCGCTGCCGCCAGAACCACGTCGATGTGCAGTTTGGTCGGCGTCATGACAACAACGGCATCAATGGCCTTGTCGCGCAAAAGTTCGTTGAAATCCGCATACGCCTTCGCCGCCCCGCATTCAGCACACGCGGCTTCCGCCGCCTCTAGCCGCAGATCGGAAACGGCATAAAGAGTCGCTCCGGGAACCCGGTTCGCGAGATAACGCGCGTAGGCGATGCCCATCCGTCCCGCGCCCACAAGGCCAATATTGAGTTTTGAGTTCATACGAGAGGGTCAATAGGATGCGGGCTCTTCAACTCGCACGGCAGCCCGGGCCACATGCTCGAGCCCCCAGAGAGATCATCGTCATCTCACCAGTTCGATCGCCACGGGTGTGAACGCCTCGATCTTTTCGCCACGCAGCATTCTCGCGGCGTTTTCGACCGCCGTCGCACCCATCCGGCCGGCAAACTGGGCGACCGTCGCCGCCATGGCGCCTTTCTTGATCGCCTCGCGCGCCTCGGGCTGCGCATCGAAACCGACGACCACAATTTTTCCCGTCCTCCCTGCGGCCGCAATGGCCTCGACCGCGCCGAGCGCCATGAGATCGTTGCAGGCAAAAAGCGCGTTCACCTGCGGATGCGCCTGGAGGATGTTCTGGGCCACATTGAAACCCTGATCGCGTTCCCAGTTTGCCGGCTGCGACGCCGCAATCTTGATGCCGGGCGACTGGGCGATCGCTTCGCGGAACCCGCGCAGCCGTGAGTCCCCCGTCTCGTGCCCCGGAATTCCCTCGAGTACTGCCACGATACCGCGGCCTCCAAGTTTTTCCGCGATGAAAAAGCCGGCCAGCTTGCCGCCGTCATAATTGTCGGAACCGATGAAGGTCGCGATCTTCCCACCCGCCGCCGCCAGCGCCTTCTCGTCCGCCCGCGTATCCACAATTAGGACCGGAATGCCCGCCTTGTTCGCCTTCACAATCACCGGCACGATCTCGCGCGAACCGCTCGGCGTGATGCACAGCGCGCTGACTTTCCGCTCGATTAGATTCTCGATGATTTGCATCTGTCGTTCCACATCGACCTCGCGATCCGCCGCCTGGACAATGAGCGAGACGCCGGCTTTCTTCGCGGCCTCCTCGGCGCCCTTCTGCATTTCGATAAAGAACGGGTTGTTCAGCGTCTTCACGACGAGCGCCACCGTCGGCACGCCACCGCCCGCAGGGCCGGCGGGTTGGGTGCCGCCGGACCTTGGCGATTCACTCCGGTTGCAGCTGGTAAGTGCCAGCAAGAAAACCGCCGCAAGGGCGAAGAAGAGTTGGGATGATTTCATGGGGTAAAGAAAGTTGTCACGTCCTGGGCCGCTTGAGCGCCATGTCGATCAACACGGCAACGATGATTACCGCACCAATCACCAACTGCTGGATGAAGGACGACACGTTGAGCAGGTTGAGCCCATTGCGCAGTACGCCCATGATCAGCGCCCCGATCAATGTTCCAATCACGCTGCCCTGCCCGCCCATCAAGCTCGTGCCCCCGATGACCGTCGCGGCAATCGCGTCCAGTTCGTAATTGATGCCGGCGATGGGTTGCGCCGAGTTGAGCCGCGCCGTCAGGAGCATCGCCGCCACGGCGCTCAACAATCCGGATACGCCGTACACCATCGTCTTGTGCAGCCGGACCGGTACACCCGAAAGCAGCGCCGCCTCCTCGTTGCCGCCGATGGCGAAAACGTAACGGCCAAACCGGGTGCGCCGCAGGATGAAATGCGCCGCCGCATACATGGCGCCCATCAGCAGAATCGGCACCGGCACATACAGCAACTCACCGCCGGCGAGCCAACGGAAGCGTTCGCCGAACCCGGAGACCGGCCGGCCATCCGTGAACAGCAGGGCGCCTCCGCGCGCCACGCTCATCATGCCGAGCGTGGCGATAAATGGAGGCAGCCGGCCAAGCGTGATGAGCAGTCCGTTGCCCAAGCCGCAGCCAAATCCGGTGACAAGTCCGCCCAGCATGGCGAGCGGCAATGGCACGTCGCGCTGTAACAGCGTAGCCAGTACGACGCCGGAAAACGCGACCAGCGAGCCCACCGAAAGATCGATGCCTCCGCTGATGATCACGAACGTCAAGCCGATCGCGATGATCGCGTTGATGGAAGTCTGCTGTGCGACGTTGAGCAAGTTCGAGACCGTGAGGAAATGAGGCGTGAGAATCCACAGCACCGCGCACAACAGAAACAACCCGGCCAGTGTCCCAAACTGTCGCGCGTAATGAGCGAAGAACGATGACCCGCGGGTAGTTCGTCCCGTGGCCGGCGCGGATGGCGATCCGACCTTGGAGTCAACCGGCTGAACCGACGTGTTGGGGTCCACGCGCTCCGCTGCGGAAGAAGATTCTGTTTTGTCCATGGCAACTCAATGGTGGCCCAGGGCCGCTGCGAGTAGTTTCTCCTGCGTGGCATCCGCCGCTGCAAATTCAGCCGCAATCCGGCCCGCGCGCATCACCAGCACCCGATCGCTCATTCCGAGGATTTCGGGCAGTTCCGAGGAAATCATCAGGATCGCGGCGCCGCGCGCCGCGAGTTGGTTCATGAGCTGGTAAATTTCAACCTTGGAGCCGACGTCGATTCCTCGGGTGGGTTCGTCGAAAATAAAAATCTGCGCCTCGGTGGTCAGCCATTTGCCAAGCACCACCTTTTGCTGGTTTCCCCCGCTCAAGTGCATGACGCGCTGGTGCGGCCCGGGAGTCTTGATCCGCAATTCGGTGATTCGGCGCGCCGTGGCCTCGGCCTCGACGCCGGGCTGCATCACGCCCAGACGTGAAAACCGGGCCACGCTCGGCAGCGTGAGGTTTTCCTGCACGGTGTGCACGAGCACCAAGCCCTGCGACTTTCGATCTTCCGTCAAGAACCCCAGTCCGAGATCGATCGCTGCCCGAGGTGAATCGATTCGTCGTTCGCGTCCGTTTACGAGGATACGGCCGCCGTCGATGCGATCCGCACCGAACATCGCCCGCGCGAGTTCCGTCCGGCCCGAACCCATCAAGCCCGCCAGTCCCACGACTTCACCGCGATGAAGGCTGAAGCTGATGTCGTGCAGTACACCACGGCGTTGCAGTCGCTCGATCCGCAACACCTCGTCGCCAATGTTCGCGCGCTGCCTGGGAAACTTCTCCGTCAACGCCCGTCCCACCATCAGCTGGACCAGTTCGCCCATGGTGGTCTCGCGTATCCGTCTCGTGCCCACATGCCGGCCGTCCCGCAACACCGTCACGCAATCGCCAACCGTGAAAAGCTCCTCCATCCGGTGCGAGATATAGACGACCGCCACGCCCCTCGCTTTCAGCCGCGCAATCGTGGCGAAAAGCTCGAGAATCTCCTGCTCCGTCAGCGCGGAGGTCGGTTCGTCCATCATCAGGACGCGGGCCTGCAACGACAGTGCTTTTGCCACCTCGACCATCTGCTGCTGGGCCAGGCTCAGCCGGCTCACCGCCACCCGCGCATCGATCGCCAGACCAAGTTCATCGAGCTGCTTCTGGGCGGCTCGGATGAGTGCCGCCTGGTCGATCACGCCCCCCCCCGATCCCGGCTCGCGTCCAAGAAATATATTCTCCCCCGCACTGAGATGCGGAACGAGATTCAGTTCCTGATAGATGATTCCGATGCCCAACGACTGAGCGTGCCGCGGGCTCGTGATCGTCACAGGGTGGCCATCGATCCGGATCTCTCCTTCAGCACAACGGATGGCCCCACTGATCACCTTCATCAGCGTTGATTTGCCCGCGCCGTTCTCTCCCAGCAGGACGTGAACTTCTCCCGCGCGCAATTCGAGGTCGACGCCGTCCAACGCGACCACGCCCGGAAACCGTTTTGTGATACCGCGGAGCTGCAGGACCGGATGCTCGGGTGGGCTCATCGGGAGGTCGCTCACTTCACCTCATTCCGACAACCGGTACTTCTGACGGATCACCTCTTCCACGTCGGCCACCGGTTTCCTGATCGGGCCTTCCGCCTCCATCTTCAGGCTCGTGACCGCCGCCGACCAGATTGCCGCATCCGCCGGCGGCGCGGATAAGCGCCGCGCAACATAGGACGCGATGCACGTATCGCCGCGACCGCTACGGCCCACGAGTCTCTCGTGACGCCACGGTGCCTCGTGGAAACGGCCCTCGGCCAACACGAGGATGCCCTCACGGTGAGTGAGCACGATTTCCTTCGGTCCCCACTCGGCCATAATCCTGGCGGCGGCGTGAATATCGGTGAGACCCGTGAGCGCCTTCGCCTCGACGTTGTCGGTCTTCAAGATATCGACATGCGCCAGAATCTCCTCCCTACCCGGCCAGGCGTCGAATTGCAGGGTGCCATCCGGCGCAATCGTCCGCACGAAGCCCTGCGCATCGATGATAATGCGGCCACCCGTGCGCTCGAGGGCGAGGATCACGTCCAGCCCGACTTCACCGCGCGTCGAGGCGTTCGCCACGTACATGCGCGCCTCGAGCCCGTCGAATTGCGCCGGCGTGAACGAGCCTGCGTTCTGAGAGACCGTGAGGACGCGCTCATCGGGGCTGACCGATGGATAATACAGCCGCATGTGCGTCGAGTGCGGGGTATACGTGGGCAACACATCCACGCCCAGCGCGCGCAATGCCGTGATGACGCGCTCATCCTCCCGTGCGAGCCGTGTGACGGCGGCCGTTTTCAATCCCATCATCGCGGCAACATGCGCCCCATAATTGAAACCGCCACCGTCCACCTGCCGCGTGCCGGCGGCGGACACGATGGTATCCTTCGTATAGTTGCCAAAGATGACGAGGTCGTAGCGCATGGAGGGAAGAAAAGAAAGCGGGAGGAGGAATCTTGCTCACCCATCAGTCGCGCATTCGCGCGCGCCACAACAGTGTCGCCAGCAAAAGCGAGATCACCGATGCGCCGAGCCAGAAGAGCACGACGCGGGAAAAGTCATAATGTCGCACGCCACCTACGATCGTGGTGCCAGACCCGATGAGCGCACCGCTGATTCGTTCCTGCACCCCAGCTCCGATATAGCTGAAGACACCGATGAAGCCCATGGCCGCACCCGCCGCTTTTTTAGGTGCGAGATCGACCGCAAATAGTCCGCCGAGGGCAGTGACCAGGCCATTAATCGAAAAGCCGTAAAGGAGAAATGCAATCGAGAGCAGCACGGGATGACCAGGCGGGCTGAAAAACATCATGGCGAGTGCGCCAATCTCCATCAGCCCACACAGCAGGTTCACCGGCGGACGGCGGGCGCCGAAGACCTTGTCTGAGATAAACCCATAGGCGATACAGCCCAAAATGCCCGCGACAGGATTCAGCGCCAGCAAGGCACCGGCTTGCAGCGTGGAATAGCCCTTCTCCTCCTGTAGATAAAGGATGCCCCAACTGTTCATCCCGTATCGCGTCATGTACATCAGGGCACTCGCCATCGCGAGAAACCAGATGGCTGGCATTTTGAGGATCGACAGTTGCAGCTGCCATGTTGACTTCACCGCCGCCCCCGGCACCGCGGGTGCGGCGTGATCATTTTTCCAGTCCGCCACCGTGGGAAGGCCAAGGGTCCGCGGCCGATCCTGCAGCACTATATACATCGCCACCGCCATCACGACACACAACGCGCCCGGCCCGAGAAAGCCGCCGCGCCACCCGAACCACGCGACCAGCGCCGAAGAGCCGACAAACGTCAGTCCCTCGCCGATGGAGTGCGCCGTACTCCATATGCCGTAAAACCGCCCACGCTCGCGATTGCTGAACCACTGCGAAAGCGCAACCATTCCGCCGGGCGCGCCAAAGCCCTGGAACCACCCGTTGAGACCCCACAGGACCACCCAGACCCACAGCAGCGGCGACCAGCCCATGACCACGTTGATCATCGCCGACACCAACACGCCCACCGGAAGGAATCGTTTGATATTGGCGTGATCCGCGAGGAAGCCGTTGACGAGCTTGCCCAGGGCGTAACCGTAAAATATCGCCGACCCAATCGTGCCGAGTTGCTCCGCCGTGAAGATGCCCTGGTCAATCAGAGGCTTTTTCACCACCGACAATCCCAGCCGGCACGTGTAGGCGACGCCGTAGCCCAGCGTGATCGCCAACATGATCGTGAGACGGTGCCGGCGATATAAACGATCGATTTCCGTCCGGTCTTCGAGCGGCGCGCGGTCCGGTCCAGTCGCGAAGAAACGCGCGAAACGGTTCCCTGGGGGAGGTGCCGAGCCGGCATTCACGTTGAGCGGCGGATAATCAGTTCCGGGCGCAATCGCACCGTGACCGGCGGGCGATTCGGCTCGAGGATCCTTTTCAACAGCAGTTCCATTGCCTGCACGCCGACGGCGTAAGCGGGCTGGTGCACAACGGTGAGCGGCGGGTCGAGTGCCTCCGCCCAAGGCAGATCATCGAAGCCAACGACTGCCACGTCGTCAGGCACCCGCACGCGGCGTTGATGCAACGCGGCGAGCGCGCCAACCGCCATGAGGTTGTTCCCGACAAACAGCGCGGTCGGCGGCCGGCGCAAGTCGAGCAATTGGTGGGCCAGCACGCGGCCGCTCTCCTGTTTGAAGTCACCGGCGAGCATCAGTTCTTTGCGTGCCGCAGTCTTCCGACCCGCCAGCGCATCCAAATAACCACGACGGCGTTCTCGGCTGGTGGAAACCTGCGTGCGACCCTCGATCAGTCCGATTTGCGTGTGGCCTTTGTCCAGCAGGTGAGTGACGGCCTCGAACGCGCCCTGATAGTTGTCCACCTCCACGAGATCGGTCCTGGTTTTCGCGAGGCTGCGATCCACACACACGATGGGCATGCCGGTCTTCACCATTTCGATCACCGCCTCGTCGGTCTCGTCAAACGGCGGCAGCACGATGCCGTCGACGGATTCGTCCCGCATCACCTGTAGATAAAACCGCTCCTTCTCGAGGTTCTCGTCCGAGTTGCAGAGCAGCAGCGCATACTGGTTCGCATACGCGGTGTCCTCCACTCCGCGGGCGATTTCGGCGTAAAACGGATTCTGAATGTCGGGGATGATGAGTCCCACGAGATGCGCCCGGCCGTCCTTCATCCGCAAGCGCCGGGCGACGCGGCTCGGCCGATAGCCGAGTTCGCGCAGTGCCTGCTCCACCGTCGCACGTGTGCGCGGCACGACTTTGTCCGACTTGTTCAGCACGCGCGAAACGGTGGCAATCGAGACTTTGGCGCGGTCGGCGACTTGCTGGAGACTGACCATGTCAGGGTTGGGTTCGCGCCAGGAGGAAGCCCCGCAGCGCCTCGAGGTTGTCGGCACCAATTATATCCACGCCGGCGGCGCAGAGGACTGCCCACGCATCCGGAGTATCCGGTGTATTCCAGAACCTGACCTTGCGGCCGTGCTGGTGGGCACGATCCACCCAGTGCCGCAACAATGCCATTTCAACCGGCGGCATCGCGCCCTGCCCGCGCCACGTGAAGATTTTCTCCCAGTTTTCGCTCACCCACGGAACGAGCGTGGGCGGCACGGCGGCCTCGAGATGTTCGCCCCGGCCGTCCAGCGCGGCATAGCGAACAGGCTGCGCCGCCATCTGCTGCCGATCGCGATTGCCCGAGACGATCACGGTGACGGCGCCCGGTTTTGTCCCGCCGCCGCGAAACACCGTCAGCATCGGTGCGTAACGTTCCAGCACTCTATGCAACGCCGCATAGGCCGGAGCCGCTTCGGACTTGATGTCAACCAACAGTGTGACCGTCGGACCATTTTGATACACCCGCCCACCGGTCCCGCGGACGCGCTCGCGCAATGGATCGAGGTAGAGTTCCTCGAGCGTCTGCGTCGGCCGTGCGTCCCTGCGATCGTGCGCCACGAGCAACCGGCCATCGATCAGCCAGATGTCCGCTTCAATATTGCAGAATCCCCGCTGGAGCGCATCGAAGAGGGGACGTGCATGCGCATAGTCGTTGTGCGCGTGTGCCTGGAGAAGCGGGGTGACTTCAGCGGCGTGGGCAAAAAGGCCGGCCGTAAAAACGACGACGACGAGACGCAGTCCGCGCGTCGCTGCCAGCAGTCTCCAGCCGAGTGATGACCCGCCCACGCCAATAAACACGTTACTTCGCGACGCCATTCGGCGCCCGTTTCAGGGTGTTACCCGCGAGGTCGTCCCAGGAGTAATAGTGGAACATCTTTCCGTTGGTCATCGCGACAAACAGCCCGCTGGGAAAATTCGGCCCCAGGGGCACGCTGGTGACTTCGCTGCCGTCGCTCTCGATCGTCGATACGTCGATTGATTTAAGGAATGTGTGCTCGTGTGGCTTGCCCGGCGCACCTTCGCGAAGATACACCCGGAAAGCATTATTCTGCTGATCGGAAACGAGAATATAGCCCGTGCGGGGGCCCGTGCGGTAAATCGAAATGCCCTCGCGATCCTCGGCGAATCCGTCCTGACCGAACACCGCGAGTTGATCCTCCGCGTCTTTCGCTGCGGGATCCGCGTGATATTTTCGAACGCCATAATTCTCGTCACTGTAATAGACGAAACCGAGGTCGTTATCCACGGCGATGGCTTCGATTTCCTTCTTGCCGCTCCAATCGCCAAAGGAACGCGTGAATACCGCGCGCACCGTTCCGCCGCCATCGTCAATCAGCCGGTACTGATGCAAATAGCCCTGGAGCGGCGATTGATAATCCGAGCGGCTGACGATCGCGAACACCGCACCGTCGGTGGCGCGCGTATACAATGCGATCCCCATGCAATCGCGCGCCCGCTCGCCGACGAATACCGGAAGCCCCCCACCGTCGACCGGTGCCATGTCCGGGAGTCGGTAGACGCGCAAACGGTGGGCATAACGTTCCGTCACCACTGCGATGTCGGTGGGTTTGCCGGCGAGCATCAGGTCATAAGCGACGTCCACGTTGTTGGGACGGACGAGACCGCGCACGACCTTGTCCGCCTTGATTTTTCCATCGAGGCCGAACACGAAAAGCGCCCCGTCGGCATCCTTGTCGGTGCCGAGGATGAGGCTGGCGTCGGGGTCTGCTCGATTAATCCAGATCGCCGGGTCATCGGTGTCGTGCTTCGTCGGCTCCGTGATGATCTTCGGTTTGAGGGCGCCCGGTGCCGGGCCGGTTTTGCCGGGTTTGGAAACGAGGTGGGGGACGATCACGAGTGCGCCCGCGCAGGCCAGGGTCAGAGGAAGGAGGCGGTGGAGTTTTTCCATGACGGAATTTGAGGGGAATTGTCGCCGCGTGAAACGGCAGAGCGCCGGCAAATGCAGGACTGGGACAAAGGGGATGAAAACGTTTACATTTTTCGCGCGATTCTTGTCAACGCGCAAGCGTGCGTGGCTTTGAGCCCACGTTCCGGCCGCATTTATTCACCAAGAAAAATGGGGACAAGAAAAAGAGGAACTCCCGGACCTGCGCTCGCGCCTCAGGTGATGAGCCTCAGTGATGGACCGGGACCGGTTCGAAGTCCTGGTGCAGCCAGCTGAAAAAAGGTTGACCCGCAGCAAAATGATAACGTTTTCATTTCTCCGTCCCCGCCATGAGCAATCTCCCCCTTCTGCTCCGCTCGTCTGGCGGCAGTCATCGCTCCGGAGCGCGCGCCGTGACTGAACCCGCGGATCGTTTCGAAGGCATGCCGTTCGCGCTCGGGCTCGAGTTCAGCCTGCGGAATTTCGATGCCGGCGAAGCCATCGTGGAGACATCGCCCCTCGAAACGGCGTGGGTTCTCCTGCACGGTGGCGCGGAAATCACCTGCGATGGACTCCGGCGCGAGGTGCAGCGTTCTTCACTTTTCGATGAACCGCCGACGGCGCTGCACGTGCCGACGGCGACACCCATCACTCTGCGAGCCACCGCGGCAAACACCGAATGGGCCGTCGTGCGCACAGCTAACGAACGCTCGTTTGCACCACGTCTGTTTCAGCCTGGCGACCTCAAGCCTGAATATCGCGGCGCCGGACTCGTCCAAAACGCGTGCCTTCGCAATGTCCGGCTCATCTTTGATCGCGCCGAACGACCGGAGGCCAATCTCGTGCTGGGCGAGGTGGTGAATTATCCTGGACGCTGGTCCAGCTATCCGCCGCACCATCATGATCAGCCGGAGATTTACCACTACCGCTTCGCCCATCCCGACGGCTACGGCCATGCCGAACTCGGCGATGATGTCGTGAAGGTGCGCCACGGCGACACCGTTGTCATTCCTCCCGGCCGCGATCATGCGCAAGTGTCCGCGCCCGGTTACGGCATGTATTATTTGTGGGCCATTCGCCACCTGCCCGGCAATCCGTACACGGGCTTCACGTTCGCGCCGGAGCACACTTGGACCCTCGACGCCAGACAGCAGGGCTGGCGTCCAACCAATTCACCCCTGGGGATCGCATGAAAAACACCGTTACCCTCAACATGGCAGCCGCGCTGGTGAAGTTTCTCCAGCGTCAATATATCGCACGCGACGGCGTCGAGCACCGCCTCATCAATGGGGTATTCGGAATCTTCGGTCACGGCAACGTCACTGGCTTCGGCCAGGCGATCGAGGAGCATGGCGGTCGCGCCCTCCCCTACTTCCAGCCGAAAACCGAGCAGGCGATGGTGCACACCGCGGTGGCGTTTGCCAAGGCGCGCCGGAGGTTGGGCACGTTTGCCTGCACCAGCTCAATCGGACCCGGCGCCACGAACATGCTGACGGGCGCCGCCACGGCCTCGGTCAACCGGCTGCCGGTCCTGCTGCTGCCCGGTGATATTTTTGCGAACCGGCGCCCGGGCCCGGTGCTCCAACAACTCGAGTTTCCCGCGAGCCAGGATGTCAGCGTGAACGACTGCTTCCGCCCCGTATCCAAATACTGGGATCGGATGAACCGGCCGGAACAGATTCTCACCGCGCTGCCCGAAGCGATGCGCGTCCTCGCCGACCCGGCCGAAACCGGCGCGGTCACCATCGCGATGCCGGAGGACGTGCAGGCGGAGAGCTTCGCGTATCCGCTGCACTTTTTCGAAAAACGTGTCTACACGCTCGAACGTCCCGGCGCCGCGACCGCGGCCATCCGCGCCGCCGCCGAGCTCATCCGAGGCAGCCGCCGGCCGCTCATCGTCGCGGGAGGGGGCGTTCATTACAGCGATGCGACCGCCGCGTTGGAAGTTCTCGTGACGGCGACGGGGATTCCGGTCGCCGTGACGCAGGCCGGCAAGGGGGCGATCCTCGACGCGCATTCGTCATGCCTGGGCGCCATTGGCGTCACGGGTACCGCCGCGGCGAATGCCATCGCGCGGGCAGCCGATCTCGTGATTTGCCTCGGCACCCGCCTGAGCGATTTCACCACGGCTTCAAAGACGCAGTTCCAACATCCGCGGGTCCGCTTCATCGCAATCAACATCCACGCCATGGATGCCCACAAACATGGCGCCCTGCCGCTGGTCGGTGATGCCCGGTCGGTGCTCACGCAGTTGAACCGCGCCCTCGCCGGCTGGCACGTGGGCGCCGGATTCGCAATCGGCATCCGGCGGGCGCGGGAAGCGTGGGACGCCACCCGGGCAACACTCGTATCAGGCAGGCGTGGCGTGCCGCTCACCCAGGCGCAGGTCATCGACGAGGTGAATCGCGCCTGCGGTGCCGACGGCACCATGGTGCACGCATCCGGCGGGCTCCCGGGTGACGTCCACAAGCTGTGGCGATCGCACACCGCGAACGATTATCATTCGGAGTACGGTTATTCCTGCATGGGCTATGAGATCGCCGGCGCGATGGGTGTGAAGCTCGCGGCTCCGGGCCGCGACGTGTATGCGTTTCTCGGAGACGGCAGCTACCTGATGCTCCACACGGAGATCGTCACCGCCGTGCAGGAGGGCTTGAAGCTCACGATCGTCGTCGTCGACAACCAGGCTTTCGGCTGCATCCAGGGGCTGCAGCAGGGCTGCGGTGGCCGCAATTTCGGCAACGAATTCCGTCACCGTTCCCGCAGCACTGGGCGACTGGAAGGCGCGCCCGTGGGCGTCGATTTCGTCAAGAACGCGCAGAGCCTCGGGGCCGGCGCGTGCCAGGCGGACACCGTGGGAGAACTCCGCGCGGCCTTGGCCAACGCGAAAACGGCGAAGGGGGTCAGCGTGATTTGCGCCCGCGTACCGGCGGACGCCCGGCTGCCCGGCTATTCGTGGTGGGACGTGCCCATGTCGGCCACTTCGAGTGTTTCCGGCGTCCGCGCCGCGCGTGCGAAGTACGATCAGGCCGTCAAGAAGCAGCGATACTATTATTAACGAACGGCCCACTGGAACCAGGTTAAAGACGGAGCTTTGCCCATCCTCACTCATGAAAGGACACGTCCACCTGCGCCACTGTCTTGTCGGCGCCAATCCCATCATCTGGAGCAATGATGACTTCGATGATCTCGCGGGAGACGTGCCACTCGACACGATTCTCCGCGAGATGCGTGAGGCCGGCTTTGCCGGCACGGAACTTGGCCATGCTTATCCGCGCACCCCGACGGCACTCGCCGCGGCGCTGGTGCGACATCATCTCCGGCTGATCAGCGGGTGGCATAGCACGTATCTCGCCTCGCGCCCGCTGGCGCAGGACGAAAGCGAATTTCGGCTGCACCTGGAATTGCTGAAGACGCTCGGAGCACGCGTGGCGATCGTGGCCGAATGCACGCGCTGCATTCACGGCACGCGCGAAGCCGCGCTCGGATTCGGCGATGTCGATCGCCCGCGGCTCACGGAAAGCGAATGGCCCCGCTTCATCGCTGGGTTGAAACATCTGGCCGCGATTGCCGCGACGGAGGAGATGACAATTGTTTATCACCATCACATGGGCACGGTGATCCAAAGTGAAGCGGAACTCGACCGTTTGCTTGGCTCCGTGCCGGAGTTGTCACTCGTCCTGGACCCGGGACACCTGGCATTTGCCGGAATCGATCCGCTGGCGACCGCACAACGGCATGCGTCGCGGATTGGCCATGTACACCTCAAGAGCGTGCGGCCGGACGTGGCGCGACGCGGGCGCACAGAACGCTGGTCGTTTTACCGCGCGGTAAAGGAAGGCGTCTTCACGATTCCGGGTGATGGCTGCGTCGACTTCCCGGCGCTTTTCCGGATTCTCGCCGGAGCGGATTATCGCGGCTGGCTGGTGGTCGAGGCCGAAGAAGATCCCGTGATCGTACCGGCGTTGCCGAAGGCAAAAATCGCCCGCACCTATGTACGGGAAGATGCCGGCGTTTGAGCAGAATTCCGTCAAACCGCGCTCATGCCGGCTGATGGCAGTCCGGGCCAATGAGCGAAAGTCAGTCTTCCGCATGACTCTTACTGGAATCCAATCACATGAGCTCTTCCTCCCAGACTCTTCCTGAACCCCCGTCGGGCGCGTCGTCCGGCACGGTCACGACTGGCCAACGCGCTGCGGGGCCATCGCGGATGAGGCAGATGACGGCGCTCGGGGCCGATTGGTGGAACGACTCCGGCGTCCCGGACGAGCTGGCCGAGGCCGTGTCGCTGGGCGCGGTGGGCGGGACGTCAAATCCCGTCATCGTTTCACAGGCGGTGAAGGCGCACCCGGATCGTTGCCATCCGATCATTGATCGGCTGGTTCGCGAACAGCCAACCGCAACGGAAGACGAGATCGCGTGGCAGCTCATCCACACGCTGGCGATCGACGCGGCGTCCCGGTTGAAGCCGGTCTACGACGCGACGCGCGGCGCAAAAGGTTTTCTCTCGGTGCAGGTCAACCCGAAGTATTATCCGGGTGTCGAGTTCATGGTGAAGCAGGCGACGGAACTAGCCACCCTGGCACCCAACATCGCGATCAAGGCCCCCGCGACGGAGGTGGGCATACGCGCGATGGAGGAAATGACGGCGCGCGGTATCCGGGTTAATGCGACAGTGAGTTTCACCGTGCCGCAGGCGATCGCGGCGGCGGGTGCTTTCGAGCGTGGATTGAAACGCGCGCACAGTTCCGGACACGATGCCGATGCGATCCGGCCCTACATCACGCTCATGATCGGCCGGGTGGACGATCACCTGAAGCGCGTGGCGGAAAAGGAGAAAATCACCACGACTCCCGCATTGCTCGACTGGGCCGGGATCGCCGTATTCAAGCACGCGCACCGCATCTTCCGGGAGCGCGGTTACCCTGGCACGCTGCTGGCGGCGGCCTACCGTCACGAACGCCACTGGTCGCAGATCATCGGAGCGGACGTGCTTCAGACGATTCCGTACACGTGGTGGACGCAGTTCAACGAGTCCGCGACCGCGCCGACGATGACGCTGGAGCAGCCGGTCGATGAGGCGATCGTGCGGGAGCTGCGGGCGAAGTTCCCCGACTTCATCCGTGCGATTGACGAAGATGGGATGATACCGCGGGATTTCATCCGCTATGGTGCAACGGTGCACACGCTGAACCAGTTTCTCGGAGGTTACGGCGACCTGGTGGGAATGGTTCGCGCCCGCATGTTGCCACTGTGATTTGCCCCGTGGCTGCGAGACCGCCGGATTGGGTCTTCGGCGTCTTCCATGTCTTCCCAGTCTTATGCGTCTTCCCGCGTCCCCTCGCGGGCGCTCGCCGCCCCGGGTCAAGTCGCCGCCGGCGCCTTGCGCTTCTCCACGAGCGTGAGCAGCAGATCACTCTTGGCCAGGCTGCCGCGCAACGTGCCGTCGCGGTCCACGACGGGCAGTCGCTCGGCCACTATGCCCATGAATCCGCCGAGCGCTTCGGTGAGCGGTTGATCGGGAGCGACGCTCGGGAAATCCTCGCGCAAAATGTCGCGCGCAATCACCAACTGCGCGAGGTCGGGTTCGCTGAGATACGGTTTGATGTCGTGCAGCGAAACGACGCCCAGAAATTTGCCCGCATCGTCCACGACATAGAGGTTGTTCACGCGTACGTTGAGGAACATGCGCGCGATTTCGGCAAAGTGGGCGGTGGAGAGGACCACGGGCGGTTTCGTTCGCATCATGTCGGCCACGCGCCCTTCGCCGAGCGTGGGGTCCGGCGCGGCCGCCGCCTTTCGCTTCAGGGATTCGCTGTACAGTGATGCGCCTTCGAGGCTCTTGGCCGTGTGATACGCGATCACGCTGCAGAGCAGCAGCGGCAGGATGATATCGTAGCTGAGCGTCATCTCGAACAGCATGATGACCGACATCACGGGCGCGTGGCTCGCGGCCGACAGGAATGCGCCCATGCCAACCAGCGCGAACGCCGTCGGATTCGGCGCCGCGGTCGGGAACGCGTGGTTCATCGCGATGCCAAAAAGCAATCCAACGCAAGCGCCCATGAAAAGCGACGGTGTGAACACGCCACCGGGCGCACCCGACCCGAACGACGCCATCGTCGCGAGCCACTTGCAGGCAAAGATTCCCAGCACAATCGCCCACGGCATGTTACCCTTGATGATCTCCACGATCACCGAGTAACCGTTGCCGGCGACATGCGGGACGTTTACCGCCAGCGTGCCGACGGCAAGTCCACCGAGCGCCAGCCGAAGTATAATCGGCAGCTTCAACGAAACGAAGAACCTTTCCGCGATCTTGAGTGTATTCAGGAATAGCGGCGCAAACGCGCCCGCGATAAAGCCGAGCAGAACATAGGGTCCCATCTCCCAGGCGGACTGGATTTCGGTGAATCGCGGAACCTGATACAGCACGTGCGCTGAAGTCAGCAAACGCACGGTCAGGGTGGCGACGACGGCGGACACCACCAGCGGGCCGAGACTCTCCATCGCAATGGTCCCGAGGATAATCTCGGCCACAAAAAAGGAGCCGGCGATGGGCGCATTATAGGCTGACGCGATTCCCGCCGACGCACCGCAGGCGACCAGCAGTCGCAGCTGGGGCGGCGTCATCTTTCGCCACCGGCCAAGGGCCGATGCCACCACCGCGGCCAGCTGCACCATCGGACCCTCGCGGCCAATCGAGCCGCCCGATGCAATGGCGAACAATGCCGCCGCGGATTTGATGAGGCTGGCCCGCCGCGGCACGTTACCCGTGCCGATGACGATGGCTTCCATGTAGTCGGTGGAGCTTTGCGCGCGCGTGATCCGCTGCCCAAATTGCAGGATGAAACCCGCCGCGGCACCACCGGTCATTGGAATAAGAATACAGCCCCACCAGGGCAGCTTCTGCATCGTTTCGACAATCCCCAGCCCCGACTCGCCAAACCAGAGGTAGATCGTTTCCGTGAGGATCGAAAACAGGATGGCCGCGAGCGCACCCAGGAAGCCGGCCGCCGCCGCCCAGAGCAGCGTGATTTGCCACTCCGTCGGCTGCAATTTCTCCTGTACCCAGAGGCGCCAGCGCAGCAGGCGCAGCAAACGACGCATCAATATAGCACCGGGCGCCGCCAGTGCCTTCATTGCTGCACGGCCAAGCTGGCGGCCGATCGGATCCGAAAACGTGCGACCGGAAACGATCCACGATGGGAAGTCGGCGAAATCACAGCCCGGAATGGTAGGGGCCATCCGGGCGGAAACAAGTCCAGGCCCTGGATTTTTGCATGAATCATCGCGGCGGCCCGGCTCGAATACGAATTTCCCGCCTTTGAGTTGCCGGCCGGACATGGGCAGGACGCACCTGATTTGCCGGGCTGCGCGTCGTCCATGAGCGGGAACGCCATGCCACATCAAACCGCCCCCGGGCTCCGCCATCGGGTTCGCAATATCACTGCGACCTGCGCTTGCAGCGGCAAAAATTCTTTTCCACGCTCCGCCGCATGAGCAAAGGCTCCAAGAAGAGCGCACGCAAATCCCAGCCCTCCCCACCCTCGACGTCGGTGCCCGCCGCCGCCCCAACGCCGGCGTTGGCGTCATTGGCGACGGCGGCCGTCTCAAGCGCCGTCGCTGGAACGGTCCAGGCGGACGCGACTTCTTCGTGGCTCGACTCTTCGGATCCGCGTCGCCGAATGATCGGGAAAATTGTGGTGGCAGCCGTGTGGATCTATGTGGCGGCGCTCTGGTTGCTCGCCCTGGATCAAACATTCAACTGGGGCATCTTCGGCCCGCAGTCGCCGCCGATTCCATAAGCGGCAGCCGGAGGTCGTTCGAGGCACGGTTGCGCACCGGGACGCCGGGGAGCGGGACGCGCGTACGGCCGCTCGGAAAGCGCAAGCGTACGAGGAGCGCGCGATTATTTCCGTGCGCCGATGGTCCCCGTTGGTACGGTAAGCGACCCCGCTTATGACCCGTTGCTTCTGCTGGCTTGCCCTGTTCCCCGCATTGCTTCCGACGCTTCGCAGCGCGGATGAACTGAAACCCGGCCCGAGCCTCCTGGTTGAAGGAATCCCACCGATTCCAAAATCGCTCGTGGCCGCCGTGAAGCGTTACACCGACGCACGGTCGGCCACCTTCGCCGGATGGCATCCGACGAAGCTCGAGATGCTTATTTCGACGCGCTTTGGAAACGCGACGCAGTTGCATGCGGTTGCCGCTCCGCTGGCCGCACGTCGCCAGCTGACCTTCTTCGACGAGCCGGTCAGCTCGGCTGGATACGATCGACGCGACGGAAAATTCTTCCTCTTCGCGCGGGATGAAGGCGGCAGCGAGTTCGCGCAACTTTACCGCCATGATCTCGCCGATGGTGCCGTGACCTTGTTGACGGACGGCAAGCGCAGCCAGAATGGGGGCACACTCTGGAGCAACCGCCGCGAGCGCGTTGCCTACTCATCCACCCGGCGCACCGGCGCCGATCGCGACATTTATCTCATGGACCCGCGCGATCCCCGAACCGATCGGCTGGTGCTCGAGGTGAAGGGCGGTGGGTGGGGCGTGGAAGACTGGTCACCCGACGACCGCCAGTTGCTCGTGCGGGAGTACCTCTCGATAAATGAATCGCATCTCTGGTTCGTCGACGTGGCGACGGGAAGCAAGACGGAGTTTACCGCCCGGACGGACAAAGGCGTGGCGTATCAGGACGCGATATTCAGCCAGGATGGCAAAGGCGTCTGGGTGGCGACGGATAAGGACTTTGAATTCAAGCGGCTCGCCTGGATCGACGCCCAGACGCGACAGCCGACTTATCTCACCACCGGTTTGAAACACGATGTGGAAAGGCTTTCGCTCTCGGATGATGGCCGGCGGCTCGTGTTCTTGACGAATGAAAGCGGCCGGTCGCGTGCGTATTTAATGGATACAGCGACTCGCCGTTTCCAGCCCATTGCCGGATTGCCGGCGGGAGTAATGGGCGGAGCCGGGTGGCACCAGAATAACCGGCACGTCGCGTTCCACGTGAGCTCTGCGCGGTCGGCGACGGATGTGTTCGTGCTCGATGCGGACACCGGCAGCGTCACGCGCTGGACCGAAAGCGAACTCGGCGGGGTGGTCGCCTCGACCTTGAGCGAGCCCGAGTTAATCCGCTGGCGGAGCTTCGATGGTCTCGAGATCTCCGGCTTCCTCTATCGGCCGCCCGCCAGGTTTGCCGGTCGGCGCCCGGTCTTGATCGACATCCATGGCGGCCCGGAAGGCCAGTCTCGTCCCGTGTTTCAAGGCCGGAACAATTATTACCTGAACGAACTGGGCGTCGCGGTCATCAGCCCGAATGTGCGCGGGTCGAATGGATTCGGGAAGACGTTCCTCCAGCTCGACAATGGCCCAAAACGAGAGGACTCGGTCAAGGACATCGGCGCATTGCTCGACTGGGTGGCGCAACAGCCAGGACTCGATGCATCACGCGTGATGGTGACGGGCGGGAGCTACGGCGGCTACATGACGCTCGCCTGCGCCGTGCACTACAACGACCGCATCCGTTGCGCGGTGGATGTGGTGGGGATCAGCAACTTCATTTCGTTTTTTCAGAACACGGAAAGTTATCGCCGCGATTTGCGCCGGGCCGAATACGGCGACGAGCGGGATCCCGCCATGCGGGCGATCTTCGAGCGGATTGCGCCGCTCAACCACGCCGCAAAAATCACCAAGCCGCTCTTTGTCGTTCAAGGGGCGAACGACCCGCGGGTGCCTCGCACGGAGGCAATCCAGATGGTGGAGACGATCCGGAAGCACGGCGGCAGCGTGTGGTATCTGGAAGGCAAGGACGAAGGGCACGGGTTCGCCAAAAAGGACAACCGCGATTATCAGTTCTACGCGACGATCCTGTTCATGCAGAAGTTCCTGCTCTAACCCGCACCCACTGCCCGGAGAGGCGGCGCCGGCCAACGCCAGTCGCCGGAAGGCCGCGCCGCATTCGCCTTGCGGCACTCCCGCGCGGCACGCATAAGCCCCGTTTTCCAGATGAACATCCATCCGACCAGGGACGAGTTCGTGGCGCTTGCCGCGCAAGGCAACGTCATCCCCGTCTATGCCGATCTGATGGCGGACTTCGAGACGCCCGTCTCCGCCTATGCGAAATTGAAGGAATCGGGTCCGTCCTATCTGCTCGAGTCGGTGGAAGGGGGCGAAACTCTTTCGCGTTACAGTTTCATCGGATGCCGCCCCCGCAAGGTCTTCATCTGCGGCGCCGAAACGACCGAAATCCGCGTGCCAGGAGAGCCAACGCAACGGATCGCCACGCCGCGGGATCCGCTGACGCTCATCGAGGAGGAAATGCGGGGTTACCACCCGGTGCCGCTTCCCGGATTACCTCGGTTCACCGGGGGAGCGGTGGGATTTATCGGTTACGAATACGTTTCGCGCATCGAACCCACCGTGCCGTCGGCGCCGATCAACGAACTGGGCACTCCCCTGCTTTACTTCATGCTGTCCGATTCGCTGCTGATTTTTGATCGCGCGAAGCAGACCCTGCGGTTGTGCGTCAATGCGCACCTACGCCACCGGGGCGATGAATCGTCCGGCGAGGCCGCGGCAATGGCCTATGACGCCGCAACCGCGGAACTGCGCGAACTCTACGCCATCCTGCGGCACCCACGCGAAATCGCGCCAGCAGCCCTGGTCGACATACCCAGTCTCGTCGTGCCGCCCGGGAATTTCACGCAATCCGCTTTCGAACGCGTCGTGGAAGAAGGCAAAGAGTTCATTCGCTCCGGCGACATCATCCAGTTTGTTCCCTCCCAGCGATTCACGCGCCCATTCAAGAAGTCACCCCTGGACTTGTACCGGGCGCTGCGGACCGTAAATCCGTCGCCCTACATGTTCATTCTGGAGGCGGGGGACTTTTCAATCGTGGGTGCGTCTCCGGAAGTCCATGTGCGACTGACCGATGGGCTGGTTGAAATCCGGCCCATTGCCGGCACCCGGAAACGCGGCGGCACGCCGGCGGAAGATGCCGCCCTGGAGAAAGAACTCCTGGCCGACGAGAAGGAGCGGGCGGAGCACTTGATGCTGGTGGACCTGGCGCGCAATGACATCGGTCGCGTTTGCCGCTTCGGCAGCGTCAAAGTGCCCGAAATGATGGTGGTCGAACGTTACTCCCACGTGATGCACATCGTGTCACAGGTGGAGGGTCGGATCGCCCCGGACAAAAGCGCCTATGACTTGATGCGCGCGACCTTTCCCGCGGGCACCGTCACGGGCGCCCCGAAGGTGCGGGCCATGCAGATCATTGCGCAGCATGAACCTTCTCAACGCGGTTTTTATGCCGGGGCACTGGGTTATGTGGGGTACGATGGCAACATGGACACGTGTATCATGCTGCGGACGGCGCTGTTGAAGGACGGGAATATCCATATCCAGGCCGGCGCAGGTGTGGTGGCCGATTCCGTGCCGGCGTCCGAATATCAGGAGACCCTGAGCAAGGCTTCTGCGCTGCTGAAAGCCGTTGCCATGGCCGAGCAGCTGTAGAAGTGGAATTTCCGCCCTGCTATCGGGTTACGGGTATAAACAGCTCGGGCTTTTCCCCATGAAAAGTCCCGGAAATCGATGGGCGGTGTCCCATTGATCCGAGACGGGTTGGCAGTCACTCTCTCATCAGATGAGCCAGATTTGCGCGACACCCAAGCGGCAGGAACGACGTCCCCCCTCGCAACAATAATGTTTCGATTGGAACGGTTTTCGCTTTAGGAGGGGAACATCTCCGCCGCCCCTACCTCTAAAACTTTCTCCCATCATGCCTGCCAAAGCAAAGTCGCTTCGTCCTTCCACCGCAGGTGACGAACAAGGCGCAAATGACGCGCCAACCGCCACCTTGTCCGCGCTCCCCATGGACGCGCCACCATCGTTTTTAGAAAAATCCGAGGCGCCGCCGCCGGAGCAGATCGCCCACGGCGAGCGCAGCAATCTGCAGCTTTATCTGCAGGAGATTGGCAAGACCGCGCTCCTGACGATCGGAGAGGAAGTCCAACTCGCGCGGCGAATCCGCCGCGGCGATAAGTCGGCTCGTGATCACATGATCAAGGCGAACCTGCGCCTGGTGGTCAAAATTGCGATGGATTACAAGGACTTCGGGCTGCCGCTGCTGGATCTGATCAGCGAGGGCAACATCGGGCTCATCAAAGCCGTTGAGCGCTTCGATCCGCGGAAAGGCGGCAAGCTCTCCACGTACGCGGCGTGGTGGATCAAACAATCCATCAAGCGCGCACTGGCCAACCAGAGCAAAACCAACCGCCTGCCCGTGCATCTCGTGGACAAGATTTCCAAGATGCGCCGCAC
>JBBRCR010000025.1:0-33919 GCA_038204695.1 Opitutales bacterium
CGTCAAACGCGCCTGACCCACGCTGTCGGTTATTTCAGCCGATGCCATCACCGGGGAGGCTCCATTTTCCAGCACGAACACGACCGTGCGTTCCCGGATTGGCGTGCCGTCTTTGGCGCGCAGATTGACCACGATGTGCGCGGCATCCGTCACCGTGGCACCGGATTCGAACGTCAACCGAGTCGGCACTTTCAAGAGCGTAAAGGAGCGCGAGTCGGTCGAATTCTGGTAAACAGCATCGCCACCAAACGACGCCTCCAGGGGATATTCACCCGGTTTTGCATCGAGCACCACGTTCGTCGCCGCATTTCCGTTCGCATCCGTAAACGCCGACCGGATCAACGGGCCGACGCGGAGTTGAATTCGCTTTGCCGCGATCGCCTGGCCGGCTCCGTCCGTGAGTCTCGCCTGGAGCCGAACCTGGGTGTGGTACTCTCCCTCCACTGGAATAGGCGCCACCAGTGTCACGACTGTCGGAGCACCGACGTTGCCGATCCCATCGAGCGTCGAGGTGCCAGGAACGAAGTAACGGCCCACGTTCGTATTCTGCGCCACGGTGCCAACACCACTCACCGCCTGTACGATGAAACGAATCTGCCCCGGAGCTGCCCCCACCGGAAGCGTGAGCGTCCCCGTCCAGTTGCCGATCCCCGTGGCGTTCGCCGGCGCACCCAGCGTCAGAGAGCGCCACGATCCATAGAAAGGTGAACCCGTGGTCCCCGTATACGTCACCCATACTTCCTGTACACCGACCCCGCTGCTTGCGGCCGCCTCGAACGAGAACGTGACGTCGGTCGCGCTCACTATACTGGCAACAACATTGATCGCGGGCGGATTGGCCAGTCCCGCGACGGACGTTTCCGGACAATAAAATACGCTGAAGTACATTTGCCCGTATTTGCGCAATGTACCCGTCAGAGAACCCGGCGCGTCAGAAATGAACTGGGTCGGGAAAACGTGTAACTCCGAACTGCCGCTGGCCGACCACAGCTCGCCGATTTGGTTGAGGTTCCACGGCCGGTTCGGGTAGAAAATCTCGCTCCAGAACTGCCCGTGAACGCTCCGTAATTCGGTCGCCGGGGCTCCGGTGAACGGAACGAACCCGCCCAGATCCAGGTACTGGCCCTGGCGGAAGCCGATTCCCCGCACAAAACCTTCCGGCCGGCTGACGTTGAATGATTCCAGCGGCCTGACCGGCTCGCCCGGCAGATTCACGAAACCTCGAGACCCGACATAGTACGACGCCGTGATGGTGTTCGTCGTCCCCGCCACATCGAGCGTCCGGTCCACCCGCGTGAGCACCGGCGCGAACGAAAGTTCCCCCGTTTTCAAACCGAGAATCGCTCCGGGACCGGTGACATTGCTCACGGCGGCGATCGTACCGCCCGCGAGCGGTTCGGTCCGCCGCGCGCCCGGCATATTGATCTTCACCATGGGCAAGCCATATAGCGTGACCTGCAGGAGGGTCTTTTCGTGAATCCCACGCATCAGAGGCGTCTCCGCGAGATAGCGATTCTTTGCGTTGATTAACGCCCGGCCAATTCCCACCGGACCCGTGCCCGCGCGCAGAGCCCGCGCAACATTCAATAGCAGGCGTTCCGTATACTCCACGAAGTCGGAGTCGCCATATTGATAGCCAGTGCCGGCGATCCATATTGAGCGTTTCCGTGCAAACGCCTGTGCCCAGTCCGGCTGCTCGGTGAGCAGCGCGACCGCATCGCTGTCGACCGTGTTGTATCCTGAGTGACAGCCGATACTCAGAACGAGTGCGTACGCCAGGTTGACCGCAGAATCCGCGAGTTCTTTCGCGTGGAAACGCGTGGTATAATCCGCGGCCAGCGCGCGACCGGTGCTAAAATGAGCGGCAAGATACGCGAGGTCGTGGCGCGATCCGAGGAACGCCGTCCTCAGCTCATCCGCCGTCCACCCGAAGGCCGGGGACGCGCCGGACGGGGAAATCAAGGTGTCAACAACCCCACCCATGCCCAGGCCGGCGGAGAAATCATCCCTCATCGCCGCCGCGGAGTCGGCGACGAAATCGTAGCCGGCGACAAAGGCATTCTTCGGCGTCGGCACCACTCCTCCGGTGCTCACGGTCCCGTTGAATAGAGCGGCATACGTGTTCAGATACGCGGTTACTTCGGCGGCGGTCTCGACCAGCCGGCCAACCGGGATCTCCGGCAAATCATACGGCCCGGTGCTCAAGACGACCTGGTTCGAGGAGCCATAGCGGTCCTGAAATAGAACCTGGGCCGAGCGGAGGCTGGACTCCGATTGCGTGCTGTCTTTGACGGGCGGGAAATAGTTGACCTCACTGGCGAGCAGCGCGTCGTCGTTCGTGCGGAAGAACGGGATGGCGGCGTCATTTCCCACCAGTGTGATGTCGCCGATCGTGGGCGCCGCTTTCCGGTATGCCTGAATGAGGTTTCGGATCGTTTCGGCCACGAGGTTCTTCGCGACCGGACAATCCGGATTCGCGTCGGCCTGGAGATTCAAGGCGACGATGCGGGCGTCGCTGGCAACGTCGACGACCATGGCATTTGCGACCGCGGCAAAACTCGAAAGCGACGTGGCGAGGGTCGCGACTTCACCCGCCGTACCCGCAATCCTGGCCGAATTCCAGATGATCAAACTGGCCGGCGCGCCCGCGATCGCCGGAATGCCGGTGGCGGGCGTGGTATTCACATCCGTCACCCCGGAGCACAAACCCGGGTCGACCGTCACGCTCAAATTATACGGGGCGTCCAGTGAATAGACCCCGTTCTGACCGCGCACGCGTATATAGAATTCGCCACTCCTGGAGAAGGTCTTGAACCGGACACCTTCGCTGACGGTGCCCGGCGATGCAGAGAATGCCAGCAAGCTGCGCTGTTGTGCGGATGTATAGGCATCTGCCGCGTAGGCCGCCAGCGGGTAAAGTTCAGGCGCGTACCCCTCGGGCACGAGGAGTTCGGAGAGAAAATATTCGGGCAGGAAGTACTCCGGAAGAAAATACTCGGGCAGGAAATACTCGGGCAAAAAGTATTCCGGCAGAAAATATTCGGGTAAAAAGTATTCGGGCAGAAAATACTCGGGCGCTGCCTCCGCGCCGAGGATGGCCAACTTCTTGTCGCCCGGCGCGGAGCTGCCGATCAAGCCAATCAAGTCGTCGTAGGCCTGACGGATGTCGGTGTACACGACCACGTCGAAATTCCCCGGCAGATTTGTAAGGGCGATTTCAATTCGACTGCCCGGCGCGCCGATGAACTTGTACCAGCGCGACTCTCCGGCGCGGGCGAGCTTCTGCCGGAGGGCAGCCGCAAGTTTTCCGCTGGAGGATGGACTCAGAGTAAGCGGAGTTGCGAGCGGCCACGCCACGTTGGTCAGCGTAATGCCGTATGGGTCGGTGACGGTAACGGTGAACGTGCTCGTCGCACGGTTGCCGGCAGCATCTGTGGCGGTGATTGTCACCGTGGTCTGACCGACCGCAAAATTACTGCCGGAGACTGGAGTCGTCGTCACGGTGGGCGGGCTAACCGAATCGGTCGCCGTGGGTGTAAACGACACAACGACACCAAACGCGTTGGTCGCCTCGAGGCTGATATTCGGCTGGGCGCCAATCACCGGCGCCGTGGTGTCCCGCACCGTGATGGTAAACGTGCCGGACGTCGTGTTGCCGGCGGCATCCCTGGCCGTGACCGTGACGGTCGTCGTGCCAAGCGGGAACGTGGAGCCGGAGGGATGACTATAGGTGATGGACGGAGACGCCGTGACACTATCCGTGACGGTGGCGGCAAAGGTCGCCACGGCACCGGCGCCGCTGGTCGCTTCAAGCGTCTGATTCGCCGGCACCGTCAGGGTTGGCGCAGTGCTGTCGCGCACGGTCACCGTGAATGTGCTGCTTGCCGTATTGCCGGCGGCATCCTGCGCGTTGATTGTCACCGTCGTCACCCCGATGGCAAACGTGCTGCCTGAAGGGGGCGAGATCGTGACCGTCGTGCTGGTCGCATCCGTCACCTTCGGCGCAAACGCGACCACCGCGCCGTTCGCACTGGTGGCTTCCGCCACTATATTGGCCTGCAGAATAACGGGGGGCGTCGTATCGACAATGTTGACGATCGTTGAGCTTGAAAGCGTCACACTACCTGCCGTGACGCTCACGACCACCGGTGTCGGTCCGTACGGAAACGAACCGTTGAAGGTCAGTTCGAGCGGCTGGCCATTATTCGGCACGGTGACGCCGTACGGAGTTCCCGGCACTCCGTTGACCGCCCACGTCACCGTCGCTGCTCCGCCCGTGGGGAGGAATAAAGTCGCCGACAGCGTTACCGGTGTGGCAGCGCCCGCACATTCAAAGGTGACACTCGCGGGACACAGCAAAGCGGCTGCAATCTCAAAGGCGCCCACATCCGTTCGACCGCCAGCAGGCCACACCCGCGGCACTCCGCGCTGATCGGTCCCGACCAAACCGCCCGCGAATTTCGGGTTTCCGCGATCACGAGCCGGGCTGCCCGACGCAATCGCGTAGGTCCTGGTGCGGCCTCCATTGTAGGCGAGGAAACCGGCCTGTGGATTGACCCCAATTTGATCATTCGGCCCGTACGGGGAGAATGTGGTGCCGGGTTTGATGACAATATTGTAGTCGGCCGAGTTGATCTTGCCGCTCTTCTGGGTGGAGAGATCGTGCGGACTCCGTGCGCCACTTTTATTCACGACCATGTTACGGGCCAAGATCGACCCGCCGACATTCGCGACCGCACCCGAACCCTCTACATATAATCCGCCGGTCTGCGCGCTGGACAGGTTATCCATCATCGTGACCGCCGTGATTGAGGCCGTATTCGCAACCTTGCCTCCCGAGAAGAACGCGATCCCACCCGCGGTGCCGCCAGTGTTTGCGGCGATGGTGGAACTTTCGATCACGAGATCAGTGCCGCTGCAATAAATGCCGCCGCCGAATCCCGCTGCGGTGTTCCGCTCGATCATACTTCGGAGCACCTGCACTTTCCCCAAACCCGCGATGCCGCCGCCGTTCACGGCGCCGTTCCCTGAAACGAGGCACCGATCGAGCATCAATGTCCCCGCATTCAGGATCGCGCCGCCAGAACCAGTCCCGGTCGCCTGGTTATTGGTGAAATCGCAGCCGGTGAACAAAGCACTCGCCCCCGACGCAATGAAGACCGCGCCGCCGCCATCCGACCCTGCCACTTTCCCCTGCTGGAAACCGATTCCGCCAATCACCACATTCGCCGGCGACGCAACCTGCATGATCCGACCCGACCCGCTGCCCTGAAGCTGGAGCAGCGGAGTCGGAGCACTCGTCGCGTCACCGGGGCCTATGAGTGACAGAGATATGGATACGATTAGAGGCGTCTTCAGCTGAATAACCGTCGGCGTCGAACTGGTGAACAGGCCGGCGTTGAACACGATCGTGTCGCCATCTTGGGCCGCCGTGATCGCGTCGCGCAGCGTCGTGCGTCCCGCCGCCGTCGTGTCAGTCGCTGAGTCGACCACGCGGATTTCGGCGTTCAGGTTCGCGGCCAGAAATCCCAATATTATGACGAAAACAGCAAGACCGGTGGGGCGAAGAAACCGGCGGGGAATGTTGATTCGAAGGCATTCCGAATGCGATGTGCGCGGAGGGGTATTCATGACAGAAAGCGTAAAGCGCTACGCGCAGGGTCGGCGCGGAGGCGGGGCACTGTTGCCGGCCATTCCCAATCCGGCGATAAGATTTCAGCGACAGAAAAGCGGAGAGGAGTACGTGTGCTTATCTCATGACGACCTGAGTTAACCTGGAGTAATGGCCGGACGCCGCGACACCTTGCTCTTCCCGAATCCCGCACCCATCTCGACACGCATCCGGGGGAGCGCTTTACCCGCCAAATTCCATCGGCCGCTGACCGCGGAGCGGTTTTCGGTCTATTGCCCGGCCCGGATGCGAAGGCTGTTTTTGTATAGGCAGTTGACACAAAACAAAGCGCTCGGCTCGATGCGACGAAAGTCCGCCGCATGGTCGACGACCCAATCATAGGGCAGTTGCTCTCGTACCTGGCGCCTGATCGCGCAGAGGCCATCCTCAACGCGTCCCCCTTTCCGGAGAATCAAACCGGCGCGGTGCTGTTCTCCGACATCTCCGGTTTCACGCCCCTCACCGAGGCCGTCATCGCCCGCTACGGCCCACGCCGCGGTGGCGAGGAGTTTACGGACCGCCTGAATTCAGTTTATGACGCGTTGATCAGCGAAGTGGAGCGCTTCGGCGGCAGTATCGTGGGATTTGCGGGGGACGCGATGGCGGTGTGGTTTGCGGGCGACGATGGTGCCTGTGCCGTCACGGCTGCGCTCAACATGCAACGGGCGATGGAGCGATTCGCCCGCGTGGTCCTCCCTGACGGCGAAACGGTTTCCCTGGCGATGAAGGTGGCGGTTTCCTCGGGCACGCTGCGTCGCTTTCAGGCGGGCGACGAACGTATCCAATGTTTTGACGTCATCGCCGGCCAGGTGATGGAGCGCGTCTCCGCCTGCGAGGGCGCGGCATCCCGCGGCGAAATTGCGGTCGACATCGACACCGCCCGGCAACTTGGCAGCCGTCTGCTCGCGCGTGAAACCAGGACGCTGCCGCCGGGTTCCCATCCCAGCGCCACTGTTATTATAGAAGGGTTGAGAAACGAAGTGCCGCCCCGGCCGCGACCGCCGCTTGCGCTTCCGCCCGGCGCAGCCGATCGACTGCGACCCTGGCTTGTGCCCGAAGTCGGCCGGCGCATTGCGTCCGGCCAGGATGTTTTCCTGACCGAGTTGCGACCGGCGACGGCCCTGTTTACACGATTCATGGGTATCGATTTCGAGCAGGACCCCACTGCGCCCCGAAAACTCGACACCTATATACGTTGGCTGCAGCGAATCGTCGCGCGGCTCGAGGGCATCCTGGTGCAACTCACCATTGGCGAAAAGGGCAGCTATCTATATGCCGCGTGGGGCGCGCCCATTGCTCATGAAGATGACACGATGCGTGCCTGCACGGCGGCGCTCGAGATCGCGCGCCCGCCGGCAGAGATCGCCGCTTTCATCGTGACGACGCAGGTCGGCATCACCCGTGGCACGATGCGGACCGGCGCCTACGGCAACGGGCAGCGGCGCACTTACGGTGTGCTCGGTGATGACACAAACCTCGCGGCGCGCCTCATGGCTAAGGCCGGACCCAACGAAATTCTCATCAGCTCACACGCGGCGCGCCGCCACCTGGACATGTTCGACCTTCGGCCCCTCCCGCCGGTGACGGTGAAGGGGAAGAAAGAGCCGGTCCCCGTCTTCCGTTTGGCGGGGCGCAAGCAGAAGGGAATTCTCGGCCCGCTGCGCACGCAGCAGGCCTCGCCGATGGTCGGCCGAAAGCGCGAGTGTGCCCTTGCGACCGACCGATTGCGGCGCGCGCGGGAAGGCCGCGGACAGGTGATCTCACTCTCAGGCGATGCCGGCATGGGCAAAACACGCCTGTTGGCAGAATTGGTCCACGCCGCGGGCACCCTGGGATTTACGGCCTACGCAGGCGACTGTCCGGTGCTGGCGCGTGACGCGAGTTACTCCGTCTGGATCCCGATCTGGCGTTCATTTTTCGAGCTTCCACCTGACGCTGACGCGACGGCCAGCCGCGTGCTTATAAAGCAGCAAATCGCGGCCAACGATTCAGGCCTGCTGGACCGGGCGCCTTTGCTGGGTCCGTTGCTGAACCTCGAGTTGCCGGACAACGACCTCACCCGGACGCTGGATCCGAAGGTGCGTCGCTCGTCGCTCGAGGGGTTGGTGATCGAACTTGTACGCCACCGGGCGCGCGCCGGACCGCTGCTGTTCATACTCGAGGATTGCCATTGGATTGACGAAGCGTCGCGCAGCCTGCTCCGCGCGATCGTGCGGGCGGTGGCGCGGTTGCCGATCGCGTTAATCCTGGCGCACCGCCCATTGAAACCCGGCGAGATGCTCGGACCGGACGAAACGGCTCTCGACCACTATGCGCAAATTGAGCTCGGCGATCTGCCCTCCGACGAGGCCCGCCAGCTCGTCGAACTGCGCCTCCGCCACGCGTTCGGCGGCGCCACGCCGCCGGCGCATCTGGTCGAATTGATCACGACCCGCGCGGAGGGAAATCCATTTTTCATCGAAGAGGTCGCGCACCTCCTGAAAGCGCGGGGCGCGGACCTTCACGGCGCCGGCGGCTTGGAGTCCTTTGAACTGCCCGAGACCCTGCACAGCCTGGTGCTTGGGCGCATTGATCAACTCACGGAGGACACGCAGACCACGTTGAAGATTGCCAGCGTCATCGGACGGCATTTTCCCACGGCGATGCTGTTTGGCGTCCATCCCCTGGAGCGCGCTCGCGCCGGCATTCCCGGACAACTGGCCGAGATGCAAACCCGGGACATCGCCTCGCCGGAACGCGCGGAAGGCGAGGATGCGTATCTGTTCAAGCACATCGTGATTCAGGAGGTCGCCTACGAAAGCCTGCCGTTTGGTTTCCGCGCCACCATACACGAGACGATCGGGGATTATATAGAACGGGGGGCGGGCGAAAATCTCCGCCCATGGATTGATCTACTCGCGTTCCATTACGACCGGACCAATTGCGACGACAAGAAACGCCGCTATATACTGGCAGCGGGCGACGCCGCGCGAGCCGGCTATGCGCTGCCGTCGGCAATCAGGTACTACGAGCGCGCCCTGCCCTTGCTGATCGATACCGCCCGGGTGGACGTGCTGGCCAAACTCGGCGAAGTGCTCGAGCTGGCCGGTCGTTGGGACGATGCCGCGGCGCGTTACCGGGAGGGGCGCGGGCTGGCGGAGAAGGTCGGCCTTGCTCCGCAACACGCGACATTCGCGTGCTCGATTGGCGACTTGCACCGCAAACGCGGCGAATTCAGCGAGGCCGAAACGTGGCTCACGCACGCGCGGCAGGAAAATGCGGAGCTCGGGAACGAGGCGGGAGTCGGCCTCATCCTTCACCTCGAAGGCACCTTGTCCGCGCAAACGGGCAAGATCGTGCGCGCAGCGGATCTGTACCAACAGGCCCTCGCCATCCGCGAGCGACTGGGCGACGAGGCGGCCATGGCGAGAACGCTCAACAACCTGGGCATTGTGGCGCGCTCGCAGGGCGACGTGGACACAGCGTTCCGCTACTACGACCGCAGCCTCGCCATCCTCCGGCGGCTGAACGTCCGGCGCGAGATCGCGAATGTGTTGAACAACCTGGGGTTCATCCACCGCTATCGCAAAGAATTCGCCCGGGCGCGCGAATTGCTCGATGAAAGCCTGCAAATGAACCGCTCGGTGGGCGAACGCTCAGCCACGGCCAACGCGCTGAACAGCCTGGCGGAACTGGCTCTCGACACCGACGATTCGGAACTCGCGCACCGCTGTCTCCACGAAAGCATTACGATCAATCGAGAACTCGGCGATCGGCGAGGCCTCGCCTTCCTGCTCGAAGGATTCGGCCGGCTGCGGCGGTTGGGGAGCGACCATGGGGCGGCACTGCTCTTTTTTGCCGCGGCCCGGACTTTGCGGGAGAAAATTGGCGCGCCGCTCCAGCCCGCCGATGCCGAAAAATTGGAGCTCACGATCCGAGAGACACGCCAGAACCTGAGTTCCGCCGAATGCGAGCGCGCCGAAGCGGAGGGCATGTCACTACCGCTGGGAGAAGTGCTCGACCGCGCCACGGCGAGCGCCGTGTAGCTCCGAGCCGCGTGGCGGCGAGCGCCAGCGAGTGGACGCATTTCCTTTGTCGGGACGCGACGCCTACTTGAGTGGAGTCACGCCGGCTTCGCGCGCGGTGGCACCATTGACGCGAAGCACATCGAGCGGCTCTTCCATCACCGCGCCCTGGTCGGGATAGTCTGCCAGCCAGCGATCCAGTTTGGCGCGCAAATCACGCAACGCCACCACGTGCGCCGGATCGCGCGCGACGTTCTTCAGTTCGTCCGGGTCGTTCGCCAAATCGTAGAGCTCCTCGAACGGTTTGTGATCCGCCGCGAAGAGCGCGGCCTCCGGCGTGAGTTGGCCGTCTTTCGCCAGTTGCTTGATCAGGTTCCAAGGCGGATAGGATCGCTCTTTGTAGGGGTTGAGCTGCATATACGGAATCCCCGGCAGATAATTGCGGATATATTTGTAGCGCGTCGTGCGCACGGCACGCATCCGATCGGAACCCAATCCCATGCGGTCGCGCGCAGCCACAATGTAATCACGCGGCGGCGTCGTGGGTTCATGAAAACTACGCCCGTGCATGCCGGCATCGGCGGGTAATCCGGCGAGCGCGAGCAGCGTCGCCGTGACATCGATGGCGGAAATCAACTGGTCGTCTACCGACCCGGCGCGGCCGCGGTCCGGCCAACGGATAATCAAAGGCACGTGCAAACCACCATCGTACAGGAATTGCTTGCTCCGGAACAGGCATTCGCCGTTGTCGCCCATGAACACGACAATCGAGGTGTCGAGCAGCCCCTCTTGCTGGAGCCGCGCCAACACCTGCCCCACATGATCGTCGAGGAGTTCAATCGCTTTCAGGTAGTTAACGTAGTCGTCAATGACCACGGGATGCGCGGGATAATAGCCGGGGAGCTTGAGCGCGGAACGATCGAAATGGTCGGCCCGCTTCTTCGTTTCCGTCCATGGCACCCCGCGGTGCGGCGCCAGGAGATTCACGTGCGCAAAAAACGGCTGTCCCGGTTTTCGCTGGCTCCAGTCACGGCCATCGTACGGGCGCTCGATCTTGAAATTGAAGTCCGTCTTTCCCGAACCCGCCGCTCCGGCGCTGGTGCTCCCCTGGTCACCTTTTCCTCCACCGGGAGAAAGGTTCACGGTGAAGTAACCCGCCGCCCGAAAGTGATCGGAGATCGTTTTGACGCCCGGCGGCAACGGCTGTGGATTCGCGGTGCGGTGATTGTGCGACTGAATCGTCGTCTGATATCGCCCGGTAAACATTGCCGACCGGCTCGGTGAGCAAACCGGTGCCGTGGTGAAACAGTGTGTATAGCGCTGACCTTCTGCCGCCAGTTTGTCCACGTGCGGCGTACGCACCTGCGGCTGGCCATAGCAGCCGAAGGCGGAACCGGCGTCATCAGCGACAATCCAAATCACATTCAGTCGACGATCCTCCGCATTTGCCATCACCGCCAGCGTAGATGCCACGGCTACGAACAACATAGTGGCGGAAAGTTTTCGCAGACAGGTTTTGTTGGCGTGCATCGTGTTTTACCGCGAATTGAGAAGAAACGTCTGCTCCACCATGGGCGCGGCACTCACGGGATCAACGCCTCCGCGCCCGAGCTGCCACGCTACCACGGTCACCTTGACCGGCAATCGCGCGCGCGGCGGCAGCGCCAGAAAAACGAGGCGGTCATCGACCACCCTGGCCGGTCCGGAGCGGACAAAAAAACGCACCTTCAACCCGGCGCTCGACGTGGCCCGCAAACCGGCGGCCCTCGTGTGGATCGGTTGGTCGCCGATTCTTTCAAACAAAATCTGCTGACTCCGGCCAACGTGAGTCGGCGGCACGAACCGGCCGGGTTGCACGGAAGGCCGGTGGTTCGCATCGCCGGGATGACGCACCGCGATAAAATTCGGCGTCTCCGGATAACCGCGGTTCAGCTCGATCTGATATTGCCCGTTACGCACCGCGAAAATTCCGGAAATTCGCTCGATCGTGCGCGGACCGCTCGTCGCGTGCGTCAGCCGCATCCCCGCCTGCGTGAAATTATCCGGCAGTCGGTCGAGAAACGTCGTCTCGATCCGGGTGATGGTCACGCCATCTGCCGCAAACTCGCACGGCACCGGATCGACAATCCCCGATTTTGAAAACGTCGCGGGGGTCCCATCCAGATTCGCAAACGCGACGATCTGATTCTGGCGATCCCATCGCCCGTTATCCATGAGGGCCACCGCTGCTTCCGCCAGTTCGCGGTCGAAGAACCAGGGTGCGTGCCGCAGTTCACCCGTCGCTTCCGCGAGTGGCGCGCTCTCCAGCGGAGCGGTCGGCAGCGGCGGTCGCACGTCGACGACCCAGCCCTCGTGATCGCCGATGGCCCGGATTGTGCCGTCGGCGGTGAGCCGATGACGGACGGCTCGGTCAATATACAGCGCCAGGAACTCGAGGTAACGTTCCGTATAATCAAAGTGGCCCCCGCCGTATTCCTCCACGTACGAAACCGGCCGCCAGCGTGCGGCGAGCTCCTCCCGGATTTTTTTCAGGCCCGGCAGCGACTGGCCCTGTGTCGTCCAGTCATGCGCGGGCTGCCGCCACTCGGGGTAATGGCCGCCTGAATACACGCCTGGAAATGACCCCGCGACCGGAAGCATGATCCCGCCTTTCGCCGAGATGATTGCGATCGTGCGGTTCGGCCGCGCCTCGGCGAGGTTCCGTGCGAACGTGGTCGTCGTCGAATGGCCGAACGTGATCCATGACACCGCACCGAGCTCCGGATAGCCCGAGACGCGGCCCAGTTCGCTGAGCACATCCTCCAGCAGCCGGACCGCCTTTTCCCGTTCGTGCTCGAATCGAATGTCGATTGCCGGGCAGCACCACACGATGGCGAATTCATTCTTTGCGCAGGCTTCGCGGATCGCAGGATGCTCAACGAACGGCTGCTCGCCCACGTTTTGCTGCGTGATGATGAGCCCGCGCAGCTTTTGGGCGGAAGGCGGGATCCACAGGTAAGCCGCGAACGCATGAGCGGGTTGGCCATCGACACCGCGGTTGTCGAGTTCGACCCGGAACTGAAATTCACCGTGGCGGCACTCCTCGCGGGCCGCGGGAATCGCGGCATTCACCGCGGCCACCGCGAGCCATCCAACAAGAAAAACAATGACGTGGCACTTCATTCAGATTCGCTCCCGTTGCCACTCATCGATGAAGAAGGCCGCGGGATTGTCCGTCACGATCAGCTCGTTCACGTTCAGATCGCCGCCCAGCAGTCGCAACTTCAGCTCGTGTTCGCCCGCGGCAAGCTCGCCCAGATCGTGCAGAAACACGGCGCGAAAATCTCGGGCGCCCGTGTTCCACTGATAGCTCGGATGCACCGAAACCTTCGTCGCGGCGGGGACGCCATCGACCAGCAACTCGAAAACCCGATCGCGCATGATGTCGTCGTTGATGGCGGCGCGCAGCAGCAGCGCATAGTGGCTTTTCTTTCGCAGCGGGAACCGCGCCACCAGTGCGGGATCGGAACCGCTGCCCGCCAAGGCGACGAACTTCCCGCCCGCGACACCGGCCGCCGCCGAAACGGCCACCAACGATTGCAGGCCCGGTAGCGAATCCGCCGCGAGGTAGGCTGAGTTTGGCGCCGCGGCCGGCCGCAGGTCCTCGCGAAAATCAGCGGCGGCGTAAACCGACACGGGCCGCGAAAGTCCCGACGGCGTTCGCACGAGGAACGCACCTCTGAACTGCGGCCGACCGCGCAGCACCGTCGGGTCGACCGATACGGTGAGCGTCAGCGTTTCGCCGGGCGTTACGGTTCCCGCGGCGGGCTCCACGCTGAACCAACCAAACGCGGCGTTCTTTCGGATGTTGAAGGTCACCGCTTCGCGCGCGGTCTTCGGCACACTGAGCTTCACCTGCAAGCGAGACTCTCGCGCCGGCGCATCGAAGTTCAACTGCCGCGGCGCCGCCACCAAAGCGAGGGGTCTAAATGGAACTTCGGCGGCAGCGTCCACCAGCGCGCCGGGATTCGCGTTCGCGGTGACGAGATTGGGGACCGATGCGGCGCGACCACGCAGCGGACTGTCGGCCGCCAGGTGGTAATCGCCGCGCCGTGCGTCGGTGAACCGGGGCTCCACCGCGCTGCCGTGCTTCTCCTGTCCGAGCGCGCGCAAACCCGCGATGAGCCGGGCGCCGCCGCCGTTCGCGTCCCAGAAATGATCATAATCGAAATCGTCACGCCGCGCCCAATCGCCCGGCAGGCGCGCATCGTTGCACACGAAAATATTATTCCGCATGTATCCGATGCGCTGTTGGCCCGCGGGTTTGCCGTACGAACCGTACGCGCTGCACGTGGGTCCAACGAGCGTGTTGTTGATGAAGTGCCGCTTGCCCGATTGCTCGCTGCCGTGGCTGTTCTTGAAAAACATCAGCGCCAGCCCGCTCTCATCGCCTGGGTTCGTGATGACATTCCCATGGATGAACTGTGGTCCCAGGATACACGCGCCCGTGCTGACGCCGCACAGCGTACCCTCGATTTTGTTGCGATAAAATCGGACGTTCATTCCGCCGCCCTCGAGTTCCACGCCGTCGTCATTGCCGAAGGCGAGGAAATTGCCGGTGATGTCGCTGTCGCGAAAGAATCCGCCGTCCGGCGCCGAATTGCTGCGCCCCTCGATGACATCATTCCAGCGGTGCTCGTCGCTGCCGACGAAATCGTTCCAACGCAGCACGGTGCCTCCGCGCGTCTGATTCACGTAGACCGCCGACGGGCCGGCCGGGTGCGAGAACATCCACGAGTTCGCCCGGTGCCGCGGGTCGTGCAGGTAACAGCGCTCCACCACCGTGCGCGCGCTGCGGTCGATGGCGATGCCGCCGTCGTAGTTGATCGTCTCGCCGTTTGCATCGACATATTTTCCCCGCGTGTCCGTGTTCGTGAACTGCTGCACGCCGGTCCGGCCCCAGCCGGAGATTTCGCAGTTGAGAATGCGGACCGATTCGGACTCCTGCACGAGCACGCCGTGTCGATGGCCGCCGACAATCGTGACGTTCTCGAGAATTATATAGCGCGCGGAGCGAAACGTGATTGCGGCGCTCGCAGGGTCGCCGGCTTTATACGGCCGCTCCAGCCGCCAGCTTTTCGGTGCCGTGTATTTAATCCATCCGTCCGGTGAGCCTTGATCGGAAATCACCAGGCCGCTGGCCGGCACCGCGAGCGTGCTCAAATCAATCGTCCTGGCTATGCGCGGCCGGCTCGACCAGGTGCGAAAAGCGACCGGGGCGATCACCTCCGCGCCGTTGGCAGTGACGACCCGCGCCTCCCAAGCGCTATCCTCCTCGAGGTTGAACAGACTGCCTTTCCAAATTCCGTCTGGTGTGTCCATGACGGGATCAAACGCACGGCGCCAATTCGGTTCGCTCGTGCGGCGGAATTCGACGGCCAGGGGAGATGGGGCGCCCGTCGCGGGCCGGAAATAAAAGCTGCACGCCTCGAAACTCGGCTCGAGCTGGAGTTGTCCGGGGTCGAGTCGCAGCGGACTATCCGCCGCGCCCGCCCCGGGGGCCGCGACCGCCAGCGTCATGAGCACCATGAGAAATTGTTTCATGAAAGTGAAAGCGAAATTCCGTCCATCATGGCGATGACCCATCGGTGGCGGCGAGTGCCGTCACGACGGTCCCGATCCCGAAGATCGCCGGGTAATCCGTACCGAGTTTTTGGATGCGCACGTCAACCGTGCCCGCTCCCCGGCCCTCTGCCGGCACGACGGCGATCTCGGATTCGCCGCGGTGGCCAAACCGCGCGACCTGATCGGCGCCGTCGATGATGAGACGAAATTCCCGGCCGGCCCCCGCGTCACCCTGAATCACCAGCCGCGCATTCCCATCGGTCGGGACGGCGAGGCGAACCTCGATGAAGCCGTTCGGAAAGACACGATTCCCGGCGAGTCTCGCCGGCCGGCCATCCATCAATCGCGCGTGGCTGGCGTGCATGTAGCGGACGACGCGTATGTCGTCCAGCAAGCCTCCGCACACGACAAAATCGACCATTCCCCGGCGGGCCCGCCACCGGGTCCGCTCCCGAAACTCGGCATCGAACTCCGCCGCCAGCAGGGTGAGATGTTGCAAAATGGGACGCACATACGCGCTGGTTATGCTGTCTCCCGGCAACTCGCCGCCACCGTATTCGTGGCTGGCTCGCGTGGCGTTCATCGCAACATCAGGGGCGTCGACTAGATGCGCGACCGCAGCCAGCGGCGTCAACTCCGCGCGAGCCGCTTCGATCGCGGCATCGAGCGCCGGATGATTCTCCCGTTCCTGCTCCATATCCACAAAGTAAGCACACACTGCCTGGCACCAGTGCCGGAGGGCGCGCGTGACCATCGTCGCGTTGTGCCATGCCGACTCCGCCGTGCGGTATTCCGAGTCCGGCAGCCGGCCGCGGAGTTGACGGATCGCCTTCAGCCCCGTGTCCGCGATCTCGACGGCTTCGTCCTTTTCCTGCAGCAACGCACGGCGGCTTGGGGTCGTTCGCCCGGTCAAAATCCCCCACATCCCCTGATGATGCGCGAGGCTCTGTCCGGGACGGAAGAGCGAGAGGATTCCGCACGCCTTGATCCACTTCAACTCGGGCTGGATGGGAAAAGCGTGAAAGATCACATGGCCGTCGATGAAGTGCGTTTTCTTCACCAACTCGATCCCACGCTTCATCAGCACGGTCATTTCGTCGCCGCACCCGGACCAATGGCCGGCGGCCCACTCCGCCCAGACCGCGTCCGCCGTGACCCGCGAATCGCCGATGGCACGATCAAAGGCCAGCAGGTTGATGGCCTGCGTCGATCCAAAGGTGGGATGCCCGATGCGGTCGATGCGGATGACGTGGCGCGTCACACCTTGCGCCCGCGCATAGTTCACCGACGCGATCACGCGCGCTGGATCGGGCGCCGGCAGGTAACCGGCCCCGAGAAACTCGCCAATCGAATCATACTCGGCGGAAACCGTACGGCTCCCCGTCTTCCTCAGGTACGCGTTGAACGGGAGAAACGGGCTGAAATCGTAAGGCGTGATCTTCGTTTCGATTTCGATCGGAAACTCCGCGCGTACCTCCTGCGCCCCGGCGAGGATGTCTTCATAGTCCTGCGCGACGGAGCCGAAGCTGCGCAGCACGAAACGCTTTCCACGCCCGTGCAACTCCGCGGCAAATGTCTCCACCACCTGCTTCACGACCTCACGCGGCGGATATCGCCGCGGGTCCGAGTTGTGAATCACCGAATAATCCGATTCCGTCAGCGTCAGCACGAGCCCATCCATCTCGGGAACGTTCTCGAAAAACTCACGGATCTTGGCGCGGACGAGTTCTTGATAGGCCTCCCCGAGCAGATCGAATTCGCCGTTCCCATCCCGCAGGCCCGGGATGTTCTCGACCACCAGCCGCGGCACCATCACCTCGCGATGCCAGTAGAAAACCGGCCGGCCGGATGCATGCGCCAGCGAGACGATGTCGCGCAACAAAGCCGCATTGCGCTCAATCTGCGCCGCGTCCAGCGCCGCCGCGACGGCTGGATATTCGCGAAACCGAATCGCACCGTCGAGGCCACCGAGCGACGAATGCACCTCACCGCAAATCTCAAAGCTGTCGACGTGGTAGTGCGCTGCCTGCGTGATCACCTCGCGCATGTACGCGGCATCCGGCTTCACCGGATGCATGATGGACCAAGTAATTTCCGGCCGGCTTTTACTGGGCGCGATGATTTCCCGGGCGGTTTCGCGGGAAACGACGGGAGCAGACCTAACCGGCCGCGGAACGTCGCCCGTCATTTTACCGGCAGCACATCTTCATTATAGAGCTGGCCGTCCACTCCGTAATGGCGGAACACGGCGCGCGGACGGCCTTCGACGCGCTCCACCGTTGCCGCCAGAAAACCGCCCTTGATCTTCAAGTAGCGATGCGCGGACGTGCGATCCGACTCGCTGAAGCCGGCCGCGTGTACATCGGACGTGGGACCGCAGGAATATTCCCGCACGCCCGTCGCCGGATCGACCGACACATATTGCCAGTGACGATCTCCGCAGACCACGACCATGTTTTTCTGCGTCGCGATGAATTCGCGCAGCTCGCGCCCCTCATGGGTGAATTCACGATTCGCATGGTTGTCCCCCTTGTTCGTGCGATCCGGGCCGACGAGCGGCGTCGGGCTGATCAGGATACGGAAAGTCGCGTCGGATTTACGCACGGTGTCAAAAAACCACTGCTTCTGCTCGCGACCCCAGATCGTCTTGTCCGGACCATCCGGCATGTTATTGGCGCTGCGAAAATCGCGGCCCTCGACCAGCCACACCTCGAGATCGCGTCCCCACCGCATGTGCCGATACGTCTTGTCGCCGTAGGGAAGCTGCTCGCGCGCGATCGCCAGCCCCTGCGCCCAAGTAAGATCGCCGTACGTCTGCCCCGGCCAGGCGTCATTCTTCAATGTGTCGTGATCGTCCTTGATGAAGTAGCTGGCGACTTCGTTGTGAAATGCGCGCTGAAACGGCATCGAGTAAATGCGGTTCCACTTGAATCGCGCCAGCCGCTCGTTGGTCGCGAGCGGGGTCGGCTTGTCGTAGTATTCGATGTCGCCGGTATGCACGAAAAAGTCGGGCTTCAACTGGCGCATCAACAGATAGACCTTGTGCCCGTTTTCCGGGTCGTCGCGCCGCACATAATCCTGGCCGGTGACGACCGTGAAGCTCACGCGCGACGGTGTCTCGCGCGCGGCCGCCGTCGCAAACGTGGCGAGCGTGACGCACCCAGCCTGCCCGCCCCCCGACGAGCGGCCCTCCGCCCGCACCCGATACCGTGTTCCGGCCTTCAGTCCCGCGATCGCGATCTTCGCGGCGAAATCGCCTTTTATAGATACAGCCTGCCACGCGGTCGTAGCACCCGCTTCGGGAGCGAGACCATCGGGCCAGTACACCAGCCGCACTTCGCCCGCCGCACCGGGCACGGCTCCTTCCATCTCTTCGAGCGCGTGGCCGTTCAATTGGGCGGCTTCGGACGGCGTGCCGGACAACTCGGCGAACGGGAAACCCCTGACGTTGCGTTCGACGTTTCGCGTGAGTCGCGTCCAGATGACCGCCGTAGTCTGCGTCACCTCGCCGATCTTCACGCCATTTGCCATGAAGACAGCAGAGGTGACGGCGGGAGCGGAAGCCTTGGCGGCAAAGGTGCTCGCAGGCGATCCCAGGGCGAGCGCCGTCGCGCCGAGGAGGGAGATGTGATGCAATATGTTCATGGAGGTAACGACAAGTTGAGGGTCTCGAGCCGGGTTGATGTTCTTCCTGCGATCGCCAGTGCCGAAACGCGAAATCTTTCGCGATCAGCGACGACCGGACGCGGCTATATAGTCGCTGAGGAGCTGGACGTTGTAATTGAAAACATTGCTCGCGATATACCGAAACCCCTTCGCGAACTTCGGCTGGCCGACCAGCCGGTTGACACCATCGTGCACCGTCACCCAGCGGCCTTCGCGGTCGAGCTCGTTCAGGATCCGCCGCACCTCGGGCTCGAGTTCCGCGCGCGGCCGTGCCGCCGCCGGATCATTCACGCCGACCGTGAACAGCTTGCCTTCGGGCGCGAACCGCTGCGTCACGCGGGCCGAGGGCCGGGGGTCTTTCTGCAGCGCCGCGAACTGCCGGCTCAGCTCATCGAGGTGCTGCGGCTGCTTCCAGCCATAGTGCGAGGGCAGGTTCTTGTCGCTGTAACTGAAATCATAATACCCGGGATCACTCGATCGGCCGCTGACGCCGGGCTTGCGCGTCATGTAGAGCGCGCGGTTGGTCTCCAGCTCCCGGAATCGCGGCATCCGCCCGTCGGGCAGCACGCAGGTTTTCAGGTAGGCGAGCGCGCGCGGAATCGGCGCAAGGTACTTTTTGTCGCCGGTGACGATGTAGACCTTCATCAGCGTCTCAATCGCGTCCTCCGACTCGAGACCGCAGATTGCCGGCGGCTCGAATTTCCGCGCCCAAGTGGGCTGCATCTGGAAATTATATTGCTGGCACCACGCCGGCTGCGGATCCGGCATCTGCGCCAGGATGAGGAAGTCGCCCAGTTTCGTGAGCGCCGCCCGATAGCGCGCGTCCGGGTAGGTGTCGATTACAGTCATCAATGTGTCGGAGACGGTTCCCGCGAGCCCGTCGTTCAACGTGTAATACCGGTAGTACGGCTCGTGGGGCCAGAGCCGCGGCCATTCCTTGGGATAACTCGCCTTGAGAATCGGATGCGGCGCGACCGGCTCCGCCCAGCCCTGCGGAAATGCCCCGATCGGAAACTGCGCCTTCATCAGTGACCTCAGCGCATACTCCGCCGAGTCGTGCACCACCGGGTCCTTCAATTGCAGCGCGCGATCGAGCCGCGCCAGGAACTGAATCGAGGACTGCGTCTGGTTATCGTCGAGCGAGGAATGGTTGGGGCCATCGTTCCGGCCCTTGCCATTGCGATAGCGACCCGCGTGGGTTCCCTGCGGATTGAAATCGATCCGCTGGCTCCAGCCGCCCGATTCCAACTGCCCGTAAATGAGCGCGCGCCCGGTTTCCTGCGCGGCTTCGAGGAAGTAGCGGTCACCGGTGGCCGCAAAGGCATCGAGATACGCGCAGCCGACGGCCGGCGTTCCCGGGGGTTCGGTAAAAATCTGGTCGGGCGTCGCCTCACCTTCGCCCCATCGCTGCTTCAGATCAGCGGAGACGTAATAGACATAGCCGCCGTGCGATGCAGCATGCGTACGAAAAAAGGTCGCGGCGCGTTTCAAGCCGGCGGCGGCTTCGTCGCGCAGCGCGGCGTCACTCGGCGCGCTCCAGCCGGTCGTGCCGGGAAACGCGAGGGCGGCTGTCATTGCGAACGCGAGGCCAGCCGCACGGGAGCGGCACGCGCGGGCGTCGGGCCATCCAGGTCGGTTGGGGCGTTGAGTAGAAAAGCGAAGGTTCATGATCACGGTTGAGAAGGGGGACGCACGAGCGCGGCTGGCGTTGCGGGTTCGGGATCGAATCGCCAACTCTTGTCCTCGACCCACGCGCAGTGGTTGAAGTTGCTGATCCATTCACGCTCGTGCGCACGGCGAAATGCAATCAGACGGCTCAACGCTTCTCTGCCCCGCTCCGGCGGCGACGCCGGAGCGGAAAGCGTGAGCAACCGCGAGACGTCCGCGCAGAGTCGCGCGTGGATTAGGCCGTTATGCAAAAACCGCACCCGCGCCAGCGATGCGGGCTCGCGCGCGACCAGCGCCTCGGCCTGCGCGAGAATGGCTTCAGCCTGCGCGAAGGAATCCGCGGGAAAAACCTGATGGGCGGCCAACGCCCACGCCCGCCAGCGCGACGTGTTGTCCTCGAAGCTCCGGTTGATGAGTTCGCGCTGTTCCAACCCGTGGCGCTCCCAACCGTCAAAGTACTCCTGGATCAACGATGCCGCCGCGCCGAAGGCGCTATAATATTCGGCCAGCAACTCGTTGGTCTTCGCCTGCGGCCGTGTATGCAGCCGCATCAATAAATAGAGATTCGTGCCCTGGCTCGCCCACTGGCCCGTCAACGCATCGTAATCGGTCGCTTCCATTCCATGCCGCGCCTGATGCTGGAATTCATCCGCATACTGGTGCGCGAAAATCAGCGGCATGGTATAGCCATCGAGGCAGTAGTTGCCCCGGGAAAACAGCCGCGCGCCCGTCTCCTGCCATTGCATCCACTGCCGCTTGAACCAGTCGTGCTCTTCCGCCGAACGCGGAAACCATCCGGCGGATGGATACGAGCCCACCAGGATGTGCGCGTTGAGTTTCACGCCGGGACTCGGCGGGTGAAAGTAGTTGAAGTAGTTGTAGGCAATGACGGTCGCCTCCGGATCGATCGCCGCGACCTGACGCTGCACGTCGAGCCAGTAGCGGACATAACGATCCGTCACGAAACGAGAACCCATCACCTTTGATTTCGGCGGATAGAATTTGAGAAAGTCAGCCGGCGGCGGACCATCCCACGCCCGGCACTGCTCACATTCGCAGAGGCCCATGATTCCGTTCTCGATCGCGTTAACGAAGCGGTGCTCGCCGCCGGGATTGGCCGCCCGCCGCTCGCGCCAGAGCTCGACGATCTTTTGGCGGAATTCCGGATTCGACACGCACATCGAGTAGCTCGCACCTGGTTTCGGCGGCCCGCGCCGGCCATTCACGAGTTGGAACCACTCCGGGTGTTCCGCCCCGTATTTTGCCCACCAGTCGGTGAACGCGTGCCCGTAACTCAGCCGCACGTTCTTTCCCATCCGGTGCCGGCGCAGGAAGACCGACTGATCGCGCGCATACGCAGCCGCCGCCTCCGGCGTGAAACCGAGTTCCGCGCGCTCGCCCTTGAACGTCAGTCCGCCCCGCACATTGCGCTGAAAAAACGCCGGGGAGAAGGTCGTATCGACACTCCGCGCCCGCACGGCGTTGGCTTTCGGCACGACCGTTCCGAGTTCACCCGGCCAGAGCCACCGCACGTTCAGGTCGCGTTCCAGCCATTCGTAAACGCCAAACAGCGTGCCCGCGAAAGTGCCCGGCTCGAGCGGGTCACCCCCGGCATCTCCGCCCGCAATATAGATGTCCGCATCCGTGACCCGCAGCACGCTTGTTTCCGGAGCAAGCCGGGCCACATCGATTCCCGCTGACCGCGCCGCTCGCGTGTCACCAATATAGATACACGCCGCCTTCTCCCGCGGCAGGGCGGACTCGGAGGCGATGGCGAGCCGCGCGCCGGTGGCTTTTTCCACGTGATAGACGATCTCGTCCGCGGCGTATCGCGCGACGGCCGTCGGCTGATCCGCAATGACAATCATCGCCGTCGCACGACCGTCCTTCACCACCTCGACGTCCGCGCGCGCCATCAACGCCAGCGTGCCCATCATCACCCGGCCAACCAGCCTGCCGAGGACTGCGCTTGCCCCACCATTCTTGCCATGCACGTCGGCATTCGCACCGGAGCGGCGGCTTTTCTGCCGCCGAAGTACGTTCGATCGACCGGTCTCGGGCGACTGGAAAGTCGCCCTTCCAGTCAACCGCGCCCTTGGCGCGACGCCATCCGCGGTGGCAAATTTGCAGGGAAAACGCCGGGCTAGGATGGCGAACCGGCATGTTCGCCGCCCGCTCGACCACCTGCCACCACCGGCCATTGGGACCTCATCGCGCGCGTGAGCGTACATCGGTGCGTCCGGCTCACGGATAAAAATCGGCCGGTTGCTTCGTTTCGCTCGCGAGTTTCCAGCTGAGATCCTCGACCCATGCGTTGTGGCCCAAATTGGCGAACCACTCCCGCTCGTGTTTCCGGCGAAACGCGAGCAACTCGGCCAGCTTGTCCTTTCCACGTTCGACGGTGGATTCGGGATCGGCCAGCGTGAGCTGCTGGGCGACCTCGGCACAGAGTTTCGCGTGGGCCAGTCCGGTCTGGAGAAACGCCACGCGCGCGCTGGCCTCGCGATCGCCAGTCGCCGCCGCCGCGGCTTTCGCCAGCATCGCTTCCGCCGGCCGGAAAGAGTCGGGCGGGAAAACGCGATGCGGCGCCTTCGCCCAGGTCCGCCACCGAATCGCCACGCGATCGTAGAACACGTCGTGGATCAGCGGCCGGTTCTTCATGGTGTAATCTTCCCAATAATCGAAATACGCCTTCACCTGCGCCGCGGCGGGCCCGAAACCGGCATAATAGTCCGCCAGCAACGCGTCGGGTTTTGCCTCGGGCGTCACATGCAAGCGCATCAGCAGATAGAGACTCGGCCCCTGCGCCGCCCACTGCCCCGTGAGCGAGTCGAAGTCCGTCGCGACCATCCCGTTCCTCACCCCGTTCTGAAAATCATCGGCGAACTGGTGCGCGAAGACGAACGGCATGCTGTACGCATCCAGGAAGTAGTTTGGACGGAAGAAGAGTCGCGCGCCGGTCTTCCGCCAGTCGGCCCACTGCCGCTTGTACCACTCGTGCTCGTCATCCTTTCGCGGATACCAGCCCGCCGACGGGCAGAACCCGAGCAGGATGTTTTCGTTGAGCTTCACCCCGGAGGTCGGAGCCTGAAAGTAGTTGAAATAAACATACCCCACGACAACCACGTTGGGGTTCTCCTTCGCCGCGAGTTGCTGGATCGCGAGGGCAAATTTCGCATACCGGTCAGAAACGAACCGCGTGCCGTAGACTTTGAAATTCGGCGCGTAGAACTTCATCGCATCGGGCGGCGTCGGCCCGTCCCACGCCTGGCATTTTTCGCACTCGCACTGTCCCACGATGTCATTCTCGACCGCGTTGATGAAGCTTGGGCCCGAGGTGCGCTTGGCCCCGCCCTTCTCCCGCCACAACGCCACGATTTTCTGGTGCAGCCCGGGATTCGAGACACACATCGAATAACGGGCGCCGGGCTTTTCGGGCCCGCGCTTGCCTTTATATAACTGAAACCACTCCGGGTGCTCCTTCCCGTACTTCTCCCACCAGTCGGTGAACGCGTGCCCATACGTCATCCGCTCACTGCGGCCCATCCGATGCCGGCGCAGGAACACGGTCTGGACCTTCGCATACTCCTCAGCCGCCTTGGACGTGAAGCCCAGCGCCGGATTTCCACTGGTAAACCCGAGGCCGGTCCGCACGTGGCGCTGGAAAAGCTGCGGCGTGACGTTCGCATCCACCCCGCGCAAGACGATCGTCGGCGTCTTCGGCACATACGTGCCGAGTTCGCCGGGCCACAGCCAGCGCACGCCGACCTCACGCTCGAGCCACTCGTAGACGCCAAACAGTGTGCCGGCTTCCGTGTCACGATCGAGAGGATCGCCGTTCGTGTCGTGGCCGATCACATACAGCGCGTTGTCCGCACTGCGCAGCACGAAGCTTTCGCCCGTCAGGTTCCGGCCGTCCACCCCCGCCGCCCGGGCTGCGGCCGTATTTCCAACGTAGATACGAACCGGTGCGGGCGGCCCGCTGAGTTCGTTTTCCTTTATCGTCGGCAGCGTCGCTCCCGTTGCCTTCGCGAGGTGATAGGTGAGTTCCTCCGCCGCGTACCGCTCGACGGCGTTCGCGCGCGCCGGGAGAACAATGACGGCGTTGGGGCGTCCGTCCTGCACCACCAGCACGCGCCCGGTGGCCGCCAAAGACGGGAGAGAGAGCACGGCGGACGCGAGGAGCGCGCCGCTGACAAGACGAGCGAGAGTCATGATGAGAGGAATTTGTACACCGCCGCCATTCAGCGTCGGCGCGAACGCGCGCAATGGCGGCCCACGCATTTACAGGTCGAAGGTCGCGGTGAGGATGAACTGCCGCGGATCGACGATCCGATACGCGTTCGGCGTGCCATCCGGGAACGCGCTGACCGGCTGGAGCCGGCCGCCTTCCTGGATGTTGCGAACGTTCAACTGCACCGTCAGGCCGACCTTGTTCGACCAAATCTTGGTGCGATACGCGGCCAGGAGATCGAAATAGAACCGGCCCTTGTCATAGATGGGCCGATTCCGATCCAAGTCGGTGATGATCGCCGGCAGGCTCTGGACGCCATAGTAGCCAATGGAGCCCTTGTCTTCCCAGCGCACGGCACCGCCGACATTCACGTTGCGCAGCCAACGGTGCTCGGTGATGCCGCGAAGGTAAAAGTTCGTCGACATATTGGCGCGGTATTTCCGGATCTGCGGCAGGCTCTTGCCGACGGTTTGCTGCGCGATCGCGAGCGGGCTGTCCACGTTGCCCGGCAGATATCTGTCCGGCGTCTGAACGCCGGCATAACTCGTGGTGTACCACGGCTGGCCCGTCTCCTTGTCGATGATACTCTTCCAGACCGGCATCCGCTCAGCCAGGTAGTCGAGCAAATCCTGGGCGATCGCCGCCTGGATGGTTTCGCTTTCCGTGACGTTCCCTTTGATCGTCCAGTACCTGGTCGGGTTGTAATGGAACTCGATTTCCTTGCCCTTGCTCAGCGCGTCCTGGCCCTGTGAAATCGGCAACCCGCCAAAGTTCACGCTGGTCTGGAGGATATCGAGCACCTGCGGGTCTATTTTCATTTCCTGCGCGACGGCGGCGTCGAGCGCGGCGCCGGTGAGATTCGGCTGCGTCGCCTGCAGCCACTGCCGCGAGCGCACATCGAGGGCGAAGCTGCGCGAGTTGTTGCCGTCGAAGACGTCCATTTTCACGCTGCGCGTGGCCAGGGTCGACGAGGTGCCGTTGCGATCGTTCGTGGTGCGCGTGATGAACTGATTGGCGCGCACCATGAATTTGCCACTGAAGAGATTCAGGCTGAAACCCCAGTCCTCTCCCTTGCCCTGCGGATTCGGCAGCAACTGTCCGTGCAGATTGATCGCCGGACTGGCCGGGATGAAGCTGTCGGACTTGTTCGCGTGCGCGCTGAGCCATGGCGTGATCTTCAACACCGCACCCGCCGTCTTCGTTTCACCTTCGTTAAACTTGTAGTCGCCCCCCGCCCACTGCTGGTCCCACTCGTAATCGTGCGTCATCGCGTCCGGCATCAGCCGCGCCGCGATGCCCGACTTGGTGTAAACGCGATCCTTGCGCAGGCCCAGCGTTGTCACCAACCGGTCTTTCACGAGGTGGCTCTGCCAGACAATGCCCTGGGTTTTCTGAATCTTGAGCGAACTCTGCGAGCCGGCCGTACCGTTGGCCGAAGCCGCCAGACCCAGCTGCGTTGGCTCGTTATTGACCCGGCCCGCGGCAAAATTGCCCCACGTGTAATTGTACGTGCCCGCGACCGAGCCGGTGAAAGGGGCATAATCGACGTTGTTTCCCTGGTTGTCGCCCACGAGGTAGAACCGATAACTGCGCGATCCGGTCGGCGAGGCTCCGTCCTGAGGCAGGTCGTCACCCGGCAGCCGCGAACTCGTCGCGCGCGGCGTGCCCGCCGGCAGCCATGAGTGGTCGTCCAGCATCGCGAGTTGATAGTAGAACGCCCGCGACTGGTTGTGCTTGTACTCACCGTATCCGCTGAACTGATGCAGTCCCAGCCAGCGCATCCAGCCCCGCTCCTGCCGGAGATCAAGCTTGTAGGCAAGCTGCGCGCGATAGGTGTCGTTCGTCAGCGGCCGATCGATCACGTTCGTTTCCGTCATCCCGAAGTAGGGTCGCAGGAAAAACGGATTCGGCGAGCCATCGAGCCGGCGCATGTTGGGATCGACATAGAGATAGGTGGAGCCCGCGCTGCCGGTGGGAAAGTCCCGGAACTGCTTGGGCGAGTCTTCGCGGAACCAGCCCAGCTGCACCGCCAGCACCTGCCGCGGCGTGTTGAAGAACAGGTGATCAACCGTGACCAGGGAAGTGGCGGTCACCTCGTCGAAGTTGTTCATCGAGGCCGCATTGATTTTCGACCAGTCGTAAAGCGACTTGCTGCTCACCGCCCCGTCTGACGTCCAAAGGGATTGGGTCCGGCGGAGCGTCTGGGGATTGAGCAACATGTAATTGTTGCCCGTCTGGTTGTTGCTCGCCGCAGTCGTCAGCAGCGCGTCACCCGTGGTCGTGCCGCGCGGCGCGGTCCAATAGTTGACGCCATTCGAATCTATATAGAGCAGCGAGGTGCCGCGGCCGGTGGTCTGGAACGCGCTGTTGAAGACCGCCGCGCCCGCGTTGATTTGCGGCACGCCGGCGCCGAGCGTCGACACGGGCCGGCCGTTGCGATCGACCGGCGAGCCGTTGATATAGGCCGTGTTCGTCACCGGATCCCAGGCGGGCGAACCCACCGCCGCCCACTGGCTGACGCCGTCACGCGGGGTGATGCTATTGGGCCGGCGGCCATATTGGTGGAAATACTGGTAGCTCGCGGAAACGCTGGTCGAGGCGAACGGCCGGTATTTGACCATGGCATTGTAGCGCTCAGCCTTCACGCCTGACGGCTGCCGGTTGTATTCCGTCCTTTGGAAAACCTGGCTCAGACGGAGGGCGAGCTTGTCCTTCAGGAGGACGCGATTGGCGTCGAGGCTTTGGCGATACCCCGCCTGTCCGTCGAGCCGGCTGTACAATTCCCCCCGGAGTTGAAGCTCGGTCCGGTTGCGAGTGAGATTCGCGGAGGACGGCACGCTGTTGGCGGTGCCGGCGGCGTTGCCCAGCCCGAAAAGATTGGAATTCGGGCCGCGGCTGATCTCGACCGCATCGGAGTTGATGGGATCCAGCGGAACCCGGCGGCTGGTTTCAAAGCCGCCATACGCGACGTTGGCACTCGTCAACCCGCGCACCCGATTCGCGGTGTTCGGGTTGTCCGCGAGATTATCGCTCGGCTGGAAACTCTGGTTGAACGCGAAGTCGGTATAGTTGCCGGAGCCCTCGGTGCTGGCCTCGTACGCGAAGATGTCGTTGATATCCAGCATCGCGAAATCGGCCATTTGTTCCTTCGTCACCACGGAGATCGACGAGCCAAGGTCCTCGATCTTCGAGTTGATGCGCGTGCCCGACATCGTGTTCGCCGCGTAGTATCCGCGGGTGTCATCGACAACTTCGAAGGGCGACATGGTGATCAATTCCCCCGACGTCTGCGCGGAGTTGGATACGACAGCGGCTTTCGCCTGATCCTCCCGCTTCGCCGCGAGTTCCTCGGCGTCCAAGCGCCCGTTGCCGTTCCGGTCGTATTTGGCGAGGTCGCCCGCGGTGGCAGCGGGGGATTGCGCCCAGGACGATGCCGCCAAAACGATCGTGAGTGACGCGCAGAGAACTGCGCGCCGGCCCGGCGACACCGCCGCTTTGGGTCGGAGAGTGTGGCTTGAACGTGGAATGAAGACGGTCGCTTGGGTGTATTTGTCAGGCTTCATAAAAACGTGGATTTAGCGGATGGAATCAGGTGGGCGTCAGTCCCGTTTCGGGGCGACGGTGAGAATCTTGGGTCCCAGGCGGGCGTACAGTCTCAACAACGAAGCCGGCGCCGCCGTATCCGTAATAAAGATATCGACATCCGCCAGCGTGCCGGAGCGCGCGAGCTCCGTGCGGCCAATCTTGGTGTGGTCAGCCAGAATGCAGGAACGACTCGCGATGCGGCGCATGGTCTTGTCGACGCGAGCGAGCCGCAGGTCGGAATTATAAATGGCGCCATCGGACCCGATCGCGTCAGCCCCCTGAAACGCGATGTCCGCCGAAAACATCTCGAGACAGTGCTCCGTGACCGGACCGGTCAAATCCGGGCTGCCTTCGCGGAGAATTCCGCCCAGCAGGATCACCTCGACGTCCGTCGCATGCTGAAGCTCGGATGCGACCGCCAGGCTGGGCGTGATGACGGTGATGTCCTCGGCGTCCTTCAGGAGCGTGGCCAGTTCCAGCGTCGTGGTACCGTTGTCCAGCAGCAGTCGCTGGCCGGGCCGGACGAGCTTGCGTGCTTCCGCGGCAATGGCGCATTTCTCCGCGCGATTCTGCTCGCGGCGCTCGCGGTAATCGAACTCGAACATCATCCGCTCCGTGAGCACGGCGCCGCCATGGGTCCGCTGGATCTGCGACCTGCTGGCGAGCGCGTCGAGGTCGCGCCGGATGGTCATTTCGCTCACCGCGAATTCCGCGGCGAGATCGGAAATCGACACCCCGGCCTCCTGCGCGAAACGATCGCGAATGACCGCCTGCCGGGCCGCAGAGGGGAGCTTCTTCACCATGATCCGGGGTTGTCCGCTCCATGTTACACAATGTCAAGTTTGGAACAAAGTTCACGCGAACGAACATCGGCCGAAAGGACGGCGCAGCCGCTTTTTCCACGCGAATTCCGCACCCGGCGCAGCGGCTGGGGGGATCACGGACCGCGCGGCGTCAGGGCCGGGCCGCTGGTTGGATGAGTCGGTCGGACCTGACCATCGCGCGCGCCGCTGATTCGATATTGGGGTAAATACCGGCCGCCGCCGCCGCAAAAACCGCGGCGCCCAGACACGCGCGCTCCGGACCGGCCGGGGTGACGAGCGGAATTCCAATCGTCTCCGCCATCAGCCCGAGCCACGCCCGGCTCCGCGCTCCGCCGCCGGTGGCCGAAATCGCCCTTGGCGGACGGCCGGGTGAAATGGCCGCGACCAATCCGCGTTGCGCCAATGCCACCCGCTCGAGCAACGACCAGACCGCCCTGCCCCGCTCGCTCACAGGGGAAGTGGGCAACGGTGCCCCGGCCTGCTGGCTGTTCATCCGCCCGGCAGTCGCCTCCGCAATCAGCTGCTCGATTGTCCGGTCAGGCGCGACCCGGCGCTGAAATTCCTCCAACGCCCCCGCCCCGGCCGGATCAAATGCCAGCCGATAGAAGCGCCGGCCGTCGACATGCGGACCGTGGAAACAACCCGCGAGCGGCTCAACCGAGTCAGCGAGGCAGATCGCCGCGAGCACCGTTCCCGTGGAAATACTCGCGTCGGCAAAAACATCCAAACCCGAGCCGATCGCCGCCGCATGATGATCCAGCGCACCGACGGCAAACGGGATTCCGATCGGCACCCCGAGCAGCCGCACGGCATCCGCGGTGGTGCGGCCGCACGGTGTTCCCGGAATGAGCGGCGTCGCGAGCCGCCGCGCATCGACCCCAAACACCTCCAGCGCCTCGCCCCACCAGCGGCGCTCCCCCAAATGATAAATTCCCAACAGCGCCGCCGTGCTCGCATCGCCCACCGGTTCACCCGTCAGTGCATAGGTGAAATAGTCCGAAATCGTCAGGATTCGCTGCGCTGCCAACCAGCGCTCCGGGTCGTGTGTTTTGTACCAGTGCCATTTGGTGACGGCAGATTCGGGAGCGACGCAGGCAAACCCGACTGCCCGCTGAAAAGCGGCCGAGCGGGAGAACGCCAGATGCTCGCGCGTCGGAGTGGCGCGCGTGTCGGTCCAGGAGATGAGCGGCGTGAGCGGTCTGTTCGCATGATCCAGCAAGACAAACGTGCTCGCCTGCGACGAATACGATACGGCGGCAACGTTGGCCGGTGACGCTTCCGCCTGAGTCAGGGCCTGCGCGAACGCACGCCGGAGCAACGCCCAGAATGTATCCGTGGAAAGCTCACGCCGCTCCGGCACCGAAGCATCGCGCTCAACCGCCACCCGGCCGAGTCCGCGCAGTCCACCGGTGGCGTCGAACAAACCCACCTTGAAATACGAGGTGCCGAGATCGATCCCGAGCAACAAAGGCATGGGCCGGATTTCTAGGGTTCGCGCGCGAGCAACGCGACGGTCGCTTCCACGAAACGATCGCCATTCTGCGGCGAGAACACCGCGTTCAGCGCCTCGTACCGACGCTGCGCGGCCGCTTCGGGCGTGACGATGTAGCCCTGCAACTCGCCGTTCGCGAGCGTCACCAGATAGGTCCGCGGCGATCGCGCTTTCAGGGCGAGACCATACTCGACGAAAAACTCGCCGGGCCAGCCAACGAAGGTCCACGGACCGATCGTGATCGCCTGGATTTCCGCCGGGGTCCGCGCGGCGATTGCCGCCGCGAGCCGGCCATCGGCCGCGGCGCGCGCGAGTTCGGCGGTCTCTTCCGCGCCGAACACGTCGCACTCGGCCGTACGCACGTCCGGCGCGGGAGCGCGGGCGGCCCGGAGTTGGGCGAACCGTTCGCGCGCCGCATGCAGGGCGCGCTCCGCTTCGCTCATGGTCGGAAACACCCGCGGCTCGAGTTCAACCCAGCCACGGCGCACCTGCACCCGCGCTTCCGTCGTAAATGCAACGGCCGTGATCGCCTGCGCGATTGCCCGTCCCAGATTTTCTCCGATCCGCTGCGCCTCGGCCAACGTGTTGCCGCGCGTCACATGCCGCGGACTCTGGTTCCCCGCCGCACCGGAATGGTAAAGGACCGGGCACGCCGCAGACAGAGTCTGCTCACGCAGAAACCGGCGGGTGAAATGCGGAAAATCACCGCTGATGAGCGTGGAGTCCTCGTGCAGCACGGTCGGATGCATGCCGTACACGACCATGCAGGCGAGCGGCTGCCGGGTGGCCACGCGGCGCACCAGCAGCACCGGAACCTCGGGGTCGGCCGGGCCGTTCGGGTCGTGCCGGTTTGAACCCACGCCTTCAGCCTGCGCCACCGCCAGACCAACCTCCGCCGGTTCGGCCGCGGCCACCGCGCGGCACGCCGTCTGCACGATGGTGTCACCCAGCCGGGCCATGTATTCAGAATCTGGTTTCGGCACCACCGGATCGGCCGCATTGCTCGACTGCTCCACCATGACCGGACCCGAATGCGTGTGGGTCGCGCTGAGCAGGATCGCCGGCTCCGGCACGCCCGTCTGCGCCGCGATTCGCCGCCGCACATCGAGGACCAGCTCGCGCGGCACGAAGATGAGATCATGCGCCAGAAACAGCGCGGACGTCCCGCCGTCACTGACGAACAGGGCCGCGCATTCGAGCGGATCATGAACACCCGTGCTGTGGCGCGGCACATGCGGATAGCCATACAGAAACACCGCGCCGCGCGGCGTGATGTCGGCCGTGGCGGCGCCGGCCACCAGGCGGGCGCGGGAGGGGGAAGGTGAGGCACTCATCCGGAACGAAAGCAGGCCGAACGGCCGCGATCGCGCGACGCTCGGCAGCGCCCGCCCCGAAGGCAAATGTTATTTTTTGTTACTCTATGTGATTTCTTGACATTGTCGCACACGCTCGAAAACTCCGGCCCGTCGTTCCATGTCGTCCCTGAGTCCTTCCACGGTTGATGCGTTTTCCACGCTGGAATGGGGGCGCGTTGATCTGACCCTCGTGCCTCACCTCCCCGTGCCGCCGCCGGGGCCGGTTTCCCGCGAACAGCACGCTCGCTGCACGCGCCACTTCAAGGGGCTGAGCAGCCAGGTGAAGCTGTTTCCGGTCGCCTTCGAGTCCGGTCGCGGCTGCGTGCTGCGTGACGTCGACGGCAACGACTACATCGATTTCTCCTCCGGGATCTACGTGACGACCCTCGGCCATTGCCACCCGAAGATCAGCGAGGCGATCGCGAAGGCGGCGTCGCAGCTGATGAACGCCCACGACTTCACCACGCCGATCAAAACGCAGTTGATGGAGAAACTCGCCGCGGTTCTCCCCGGGGATCTCAACGCGTTTCAACTCTACGACTCGGGCACCACCGCGGTCGAGGCGGGCATCCGCGTGCTCCGCGCCGCCACCGGAAAGCACGAGACCGTGAGTTGTTTCTACGACTATCACGGTAAAACCTACGGTGCGGTTTCGCTGGGTCACATCCGCTCGCACGTCTATGGCGCCGTGCGCGGCCCCGGCGCGCACATGGTGCCGCGGCCCGACATGTACCGGCCGCTGTGGACCAGGCCCGACGGCACGATCGACACCGATCAGTATCTCGCGTTCTACGATCAATATCTCGAGAAGGCCACGGTCGGCAGCGTCGCCGGTTTCGTGCTCGAGCCGATTCAAGGCTGGGGCGGCTCCGTCATGCCGCCGGACGATTTTTTCCCGAAGCTGCGGCGCTTCTGCGACGCCCGGAAAATCCTGCTCATGGCGGACGAGGTGCTCACGGGCTGGGGCCGCACCGGCAAGTGGCTGTGCCTCGAACACTGGGGCGTCGTGCCGGACATCGTGACGATCGGCAAGGGCTTTGGTAATGGTTTTCCGGTGACGTGCGTGGCCGTGCGGGAACCGTATCAGGAGAGCTTCGAGTCGATTTCGGCGTCGAGCAGTTACGGCGGCAATCCGATGGCCTGCGCCGCGGCCCTGGCGTCGACCGAGGTGATCGAAGAGGAAGGCCTGCTGGCGCACGCCGGGATGCTGGGTGAAATCGCGTTGCGACGGATGGAGAAAATGAAGGCGGCGCACAAAATCATCGGCGACGTGCGCGCGAAGGGATGTCTCATGGGCATCGAGCTGGTGAAGGACCGGACCACGAAGGAACCCTTCGATCGCGCTGGCACGCTGGTTTACCAGAAGGCTTTCCGAAAGGGACTCGCGTGGATTCCCGCGGGCCACATCCTGCGCATGAGCCCGCCGATTGTGATGGACGAGCAAACGCTCCTGAAGGGACTCGACCTCATCGAGGAAGCGATCGCCGAGACGTCCAAGGAACTCGGTTACAGCTGAACGGCCGCCATGCTCTCCGTGCGCTTCGCGTCGTCCTTCCTGCTCGCGTGGCCGCGGGTCGCGCGCGGCACGGGCGTCCCGCCCGTGGTCCGACGTGGCACGGGCGTCTCGCCCGTGGTTCGAGGTGGCACGGGCGTCTCGCCCGTGTTTTGGCCGTGGCACGGGCGTCCCGCCTAATGTCACATAGATTTCGTTGCGAGATCGCGTGCTCTGGCGGCGGCTCGGCTGCCTTTGAGCGGGGGAAACTTTTGTCGGCGGTGGCGCACGCGTCGGACTTCCGTGGGGCGTTCCTGGCGTCGC
>JBBRCR010000026.1:0-33872 GCA_038204695.1 Opitutales bacterium
GCGGCCCGTGTCCGGCGTGGCTTGGGCGTCCCGCCCATGTTCTTCGTCCCACGGGCGTCCCGCCCGTGGCTGACGAGGTGTATAAGGGCATGGCGGGACGCCCATGCCACTTCATACTCCGTCAAAAACTTCCCTTGAGCCCGAGCGACCAGTACACGCCGTATTCACGATGCTGACGCGGTTTCGCGTACTCGGGCGTCTGTGATCCGTATCGCACCACCGAGATGTATTCATTCGTCAGGTTTCGCGCGTTCGCCGTCACCGCGAGGTTTTTCCATATTTGATAGTCCATGCTCAGATCAAGCGTCAGCCGCGCCTTCGTGTAGTTGAACGCGTCCGCGCCAAACTGCGCGAACGCCGCCTGCTTCTGTTCGCCTCGATAATTCCACTTCGTCACGATCGTCACCGGCTTCCGGCTGAACGTCACGCCCCAGTTCACGTTTTCCGGAATGAACCCGGCAAAGTTCGCCTGCCGATCCCCCTCGAGCTTGAGCTTCGTCGCGTTCACGAAAACCGTGAGGTGCCGGCCCCAACCACCGAGCGGCTGCAGCGAATGCCGGATGCTGAACTCCGCCCCCATCACGCGAGCACTGCCGGAATTGTACTTCGTCGAAAGCTGCCAGCCCACATACTGGCGATCGAGCCCGAGCAGATCCAGGTCCTCTGCCGTTGCGATTCTCACATCAGACGCAAAGAAATCGTCGATTTCCTTCAAGAACACTCCCGCGCTGAACACGCCTCCCTGCTCAGTATAATATTCGAGTGACAGGTCGTAGTTATCCGCCGTCCATGGCCGCAGTCCCGTGTTCCGGATGTCGATCGTCCCGCGCACGACACTCGGATCGAGGCTCTGCGTTTCGTCCAAATCGCGCTCGCTGATAGTGGAGTTTGGAATCACCTCGTCGAAATCCGGCCGGCCGTACGTCCGGGCGTACGCCAGTCGCGCCTGAAAGTTCTCCGTAATGCTGTAGGTCGTGTGCAGGCTTGGATAATAGCCATGATACGAGCGGTTCCCCTCGAAAGCCCGCTCACCGCGCGTGAGCCTCAACTCCTCCATCGACCCGGCCGCTCCCGCATCCGGCCGGCGAATACGCTGGCCTCGCGCATCACGCGCGAACGGGCCATCCGGATTGCGCACGAAGACCGCGCTCGGCTCGTATACCGGCCCCTCGCCCTGGTCGGCCGTGCGTTCGTAGCGAAGCCCGGTGAGGATATTCAGCCGGTTCCCGAGCAGTCGCGCCTCCGCCTGGAGATAGAATGCCGCCACCTTCTCCTGGATGTGTTCCGAGTTGGTGATGCGAAACTGCTCGGCCGTGACCGCCTGCGCCGGTGTCATCGTGAAGAGATTCGGATTCTCCTGATACGCCTGCCACGCGCGATGTTTCGAAATCCACGGTGGCACCCGTGTGCCAAAGAATGAGTTTCGGTTGGCGTAAACCTGGTTCTTGAACCCGGCGGCCGAAAAATCCCCGCCCACGCCATTATACGTCCACACCGGACTCGTCCGCCGGTGGTCCCTTGTCTGCACGCGATGCAGCGCGCCGACTTGCAGCGAGGCCGGCACCGGCAGGAACCCGAGCCGCCGCCGCACATTGAGATCGCCACCGAAAATATCATCGCTCACGTCCCGGCTCATTGCCGTCGCGCTGTTGAGCCGGTAATTGCCAACGTCGTAGATGTCCAACTCCCGGCCGGTGTTGTCCAGCGCCCGGATCACATTTGGCCTCACCGGGTCGATGTCATCGAAGACGATCCGCACTGGGGTGGCGAAGGTGACGCCCAGCGCCGCGAAATTGCCCTCATCGGTGCTGCGAAACTTGTTCGTGGAGGCCGAGCGGTTAACGCCCGTCTCCACTTTCCAAGTACCATTGTCGAAGCGGTAGCGCAGGTTCGCCGAGTTCACCGCTTCATAGCGGGTCATGAAATTTCCGCTGCCGAGCGTGACCACTCCACGGCCGGTCGCCCCGGACGTGGAACGATCCGTGAACGTGAGCGGAACGCTGCCCGCGCCCGCCGGGGTTGGGTTGCCATTCGTGCCGGTGCTCACATCCAGGCTCTGGTGGCCCCAAAAGGCTTCGTAGCGATTGGCCATCAGCCCGAGGCTCAACACCGAGCTCGGCGTCACCCGCCAGTCCGCCTTCACACTGAGTGACTCGCGATGAATATCCTTTGAACCGTCGTTGACGCCGTATTGCTGGAAGAAGGGCCGCGTCACCGATGCGCCCGTCGCGGTGCCGGCGGCATTGTAGGTCAGCGTCGAATGATCCTCCTCTCCGGACGAATCCGACATGTTGCCCGTCACCACCACGCCGAAGTTCCTGTTCACCGGCAGCGTGTAATCGAAATCGAATCCCGGCAGCACCTTGTAACGCTTTTTCTCATACGAATGCGGGACGCGCTTCAGCGTGAGATTGTCGCCGTTGCCCGCGACATACGCGCGATAACGAAACTGCGCCTGGCTGCGTTCGAACGCGCTTTTGCTGACCATGTTCAGCGAACCGGACATCGAGTCCGCCGGCGTCGAGGGCGTCGGCACCTTCGTCACCTCGATTCGCGAGACGTTGTTGATGGCGAGCTGGGAAAACTGGAAGGTGCGCGACGAGCCGTTGAAGTTGGCGTTCGCGAGCTGGGCGCCGTCGGCGGAAACCACGGTCAGATTCGTGGCGAACCCGCGCAGCGACACCGTGTTGATCTGCGAGTCATCGTAGTCGCCGGTGACGCCGGGGAGGAACTTCAGAAATTCGCCCACATTGCCCTCGGCCATGTCGCCGAATGAATCCGTCGGGACAACGTTCTTGATGTTGGGCGCAAACCGCTGCTCGTTGATCGCGAGCGATTCGCCCTCGGTCTGCGGCGAAGTGGAGACGACGAAAGAATCCAGCTTCACCACGGCGGGGTCGGTGCCGTAGCGGGCGACGTTCGTCAGCTGCGCATCGCGGGTGACGCTGCTACCCGCGGGGATATCGACGGCGAGATGTTGTGGCTCCAGTCCCGTGTAGAAGACGTCGAGCACGACCGATCCGGCCATCATATCAACCAGGCGGTACGTGCCGGACTCGTCGGTGAATACCACGCGGTCGGTTCCACGCACGGTGATGCGGGCGTTCGGGAGAAACTGGCCGGTGGCGATGTTCTGCACACGACCGGTTACACTGCCAGTCTGAACAACGGGGGCGGCGGCAGCGTGGCCGGAGTCGGCCGCTCGGGGCGAACTGGTGAAGAACGCAAGATGGGCTGCGACGAAGGCAATGGGGCGGAGCATGGGCTTGGGTGGTCAGTTGCGCGAACGGAGTGCCGCAGGTTAGGCGGCGGGGGTGGTCAGCTGGACACTTCAAATTCGGCGCGGTGCGCAACACAAGATGAAAGGGAGGCGTGTGCGCGGAAGAACCGAGCGATCACAGATAAAGATGAGGTCTCGGCTTTGCAATTTTTCCAGGCATGCCGAGGTGAACCGCGCCAGCTCCCGGCGATCCGCGTGGACTTGCCGCCGGTGAACCGCCAGCGTTTTCACGACCAAACGACTGATCGCACGCTCGGTTCAAATCGCACGCGATGGGCGCTGGGCAGTTGCTCCATCCGCCCCGTGTTCTTTCGGAAATTTTAGAACGATGAAAACAAATCTGTCCCGCCGTGAGTTTCTGCGCGCCGGTGCCGCCGTTTCGGCCGGCACCTTGTTGATTCCCAGCACCGCGCATGCCGCCGGCTCCGACCGGCTCCGCGTGGCCATGATCGGCTGCGGCAGCCGGGGTACGAAAGACGCCATCGACTGCCTGAAGGCGGATCCAGGCACCGAAATCGTCGCCATGGCCGACATGTTTCAGGACCGGATCGACTCGTCGCTGGCGTTGCTCAGGAAGGAATTCGCCTCCCGCGTGACGGTGACGCCCGAGACCACTTTTCTCGGGTTCGATGCGTACAAGAAAATCATGGCGATGCGCGAGGTGAACGTGGTGTTGCTCCTGACGCCGCCGGGATTTCGCCCACCCATGGTTCGCGCCGCCGTCGAGGCGGGGAAACACCTCTTCATGGAAAAACCGGGCGCGGTGGATCCCGTGGGCATCCGGTCGCTGTTCGAGTCAGCTGATAGGGCGGACAAGAAACGTCTCTCCATTGTGGTCGGCACACAGCAGCGGTGGCAGCCGCAATACCTCGAGCTGATGCGGCGCGTGCACGAAGGCGAACTCGGCGAAGTCGTCGGCGGCCAGGCGTACTGGAACTGGGGCAGTTCGAAATGGCACTGGGAGGTGCGCAAGCCCGGCTGGTCCGACATGGAGTGGCAGATCCGGTGCTGGCCGTATTTCACGTGGCTTTCCGGCGACCACATTGTGGAGCAGCACCTGCACAACATGGACATCATCAACTGGGCGATGGGCACCCATCCGGTGTCCTGCCTCGGCATGGGTGGCCGCCAGTCGCGCACCACGCCGGACTTCGGCCATATCTACGACCACTTCACAGTCGAATATGAATATCCGAATGGCGCCCGCGTGATGAGCATGTGTTCGCAGATCGAAGGCTCGACGCCACGCGTCGGCGAGCGCGTGCTGTGCACGAAGGGTGCGACCGTCACGGATCGCTCGATGGGCTACATCACCGACCCGCGGGGCCGGAAGGTGTACACGTTCGAGGGCGCCGTGCACAGCGGCGACATCGCGCAGTTTTCGAATCTCATCAACAGCATCCGAAACGGCAAACCGATCAACGAGTGCCGCCGCCTCGCCGAGAGCACGATGACCGTCATCCTCGGGCGCATGAGCGCGTACACCGGGCGGGCGGTGAAGTGGGATTGGGCCGTGACGGCCTCGAAGCTCGACCTGACGCGACCAAAATATGAATTGGGCGCTCTGCCCGTGGACCCGGTCGCGATCCCGGGGACAACGGCACTCACTTGAACAGATTCCTTTTCGCATTCGGTGCGCACGTCGCTCGCAAAACGCGGCAGCGCACCGACCCGCATTGAGGCCGTCACCGCCACGTTACGGCTGAGTGGACTCGAAAGCGCGCGCGCGATTTTCGTGGCACCGCTCAATGGCGCGGGCGCCGCCGTGACGGAAGGCATCGCGGCCGCACCAGCGGGTGATGAATGGCTGTTCACGCTGAACGCGCCGACCACGTCGTAACCTTGTCACCGTTCGCCGGTATAGACGCTCACCGGCGGCTCCGTCCTCCCTGGCGCTTTGCCCCGGCGGGAGGCAAGGAGCTTCGAGCCTCGCTGCGCCCTTGAAAACACCCGCCCTACAGGCCGGACGTCCTGTCATGCGACCTCGGATACCAGGCACTGCGGGCCGGCATCGCGACAGTTCGGCGGGGGTTGAAAAACGCCGGCAGTTCCGGCCTGGACGTCATCAGGCCTCGTTCGTCGCGAAAGGCGATCGTCCAACCCTCCGCCTCATGCTTGAGCAGCGTGACACACCGGGGCCGCCGCGCGGAGAGACACGAATGAAGCCATGGCGTGATGATCGCGAGGTCGCGCTCCGGCCGGCTGAGTGAAACCAGCACAAAAAAGGCGTCCGACATGTCGTCGGCGGCACGAGCTCGGTCGCGGTCCGTCTTCAGTTGGGAAAAGCGCCAGAAAACCGGATCAAGCGCGATCCTCCACTCAAACGCCAAGTCAGAGAGCACGCGCACGGCGCGGATCGTCCCTGCAATGTCATCGCAGATGATGGTCGTTTTCCTCCCCCTTTTTTCCGGAGTGCCGGCGGGCGGAAGATCGCCGTTGGGGGGTGGAAAATGCATGACGGAAGAGGTGGAGAACGGCGCGACGGCGATGCGGAGGCCTGGTGTGATTGCGGGCCGTGAACGTACCGATTTCGGCACCGGCTGAACATTCGTGCCGTTGCCGTTTTCCCACACGGACGCTACTTACTCGTGGTCGACTGCCGCCGAATCGCCCATTTTCCAGAACGGCATCCGCGTCACGCTGCTCTCCGTCATTCCTTTCTTAAAGGCCCGCGCTTTAATCGTACCAGACGCCGAAATCTGGAAAGCCTTCTCGTAGCGCGTCGCCGACACGGTCGGTTCGCTGCCGTCCGAAGTGTACGTGATCCATGCACCGGCGGTCGCCGTCTGCATCGTGACTGTCTGGCGGCCGACGAACTTCCCGCCAAAGGGCTGGATCAGCGGCTGCACAACCACTGACGCCGCTCCGCCTTGGACGGGCGGTCCCGTGGCGATGACCCGGAATTTATCCGTCGGGATCCTGTTGATGGTCGTATAGAATCCGGGAAAAAGCGCGTCCCACTTTCGCCGGTGCTCGGCGGGATCCGGATCGAGCAGTTGAAGTTGCAGCGCCATCGCACCGCCGTTGTCGCCATCATACATGCCATAACGCTGGAGGCAGCGGGCCACGACTTTGCCTTCCTCCGTCAAGCCCCACGCGGTGAACTCGATGTCGGTCAGCGCTGGATCAAGCTGGAGTAACGTACCCTCGCGCAGCCCCGCCTCGCCGCGACCGTCGTTTCTCGCGGCCGGAGGCACAAATGCGCCCGACGCATTTTTCGCCGCGGTAAACGTGAAGACGAGCGCATGGGCGATTTCTCCCGTGGCCAGTTCTTCCGGCCGAATCAGTCCGCCGATGATGGGAAAGCCGGAGCCGCGGCCACCCCGCGCCCGCCAGCGTGTACCTTCGTCCGGATTGCCCGCTCCGGAGCCCAACAGGTCCCACACGTTGAACGTCGAGCAGTTGATGACCCCGTCCGAAAGCCCGGTGAACCGGGACATCTCCCACGCCAGCATCTTGAACGGATCGACAATGATGATGTGGCCATCGCGGGTGGCCTCGCCCCACATTTTCGGATCGAGCGGCACGCCCGCCTCCGTGCGGCCGTCGAGATTCGTGTCCCACGCATCGAAGGGATACGGCGACTGCGCGACGTGAAAACTCATGTTGTCGGAATTCACGACCCAAAGTGCCGGCATGAACCGGTTGGTGAAACGCAGGCTCTTCGCCTCACCGACGACTGTGCTCATGATCTGGGCGTTGGCCGGATGGACCCGCGCATCGTCGGGAATCGGGGTATTCCACGGCGATTCGTCTGCAAATGCCTGCCATTCGCCGGGCAAGGTTCGGCCGATGACTCCGCTCTTCGAATAATTGCCGGGAAAAAAATCATGACCGCCCGCCAGTGCGACCGCGATCGTCGCGCACCCGCAGGCTGCCCACCGCACCATGATCGAAAAAGTCATTCGGCCCACGGTCGAAACAAACTGCGGGCAGGGCAAGTCTGCCGGGAATCGCGCGTCCGCCCTGCCCGCCCCACGGTGGAAAATGCGACCACGATGCTCACACTCGTGGACAACGAGACTTCTGGCTACTCGAAGAATCGAACTTCCACGTGACAGGCGCGCGGGCGACGGTGGGTGCGCGGCGGCTCTTCCCACCGAGCGATGGTCGCGTTGAGATGGGTCAGCTGTCGCTGGAGAGACGCGAGTTCGCGGTGAAAATTGCTCTCGGTGTGTCGATGCAGCTCATCGCGTTTCTTCAATGCCAGCGTAAAACGCCAGGCGGGCGCACTTCGGTACACGCGCAGCTTGCGCTCGATATCGCGGCGGGCCGCGTGGAGTTCGTGAATCGCGGCGCGTAAGCGGCTGAGTGGCGAGGCGAGGCTGAGCATATCGTTGGCCGACTCCCACTCGATTTCGAGCCGCATCAACCAGTCCGCGTCCGCGGCCGACCAGGCAAGCTGCACCTCATGCCACAGCCGCTGGCGCACCGCCGTCCATTCGCCGCCGCGATCGGGATGGAGGCGTTGGACGAGCCGGCGATACACGTCCCGGGCGGTTGCGGCAGGCCGCGCGCGCTTCGAGTCGCCATCCCCGCGCGCGAAGGATTCATCGTACCATTCTGCGCCAAAATCGTCGCCATCGTCGTCGCCACGAAAGAAGTCGTCCTCCGTGTCGCGAAACGCATCGCGGCCTTCGTCCCGGCGACGCCGGTCGTCCGTGTCCTTGAACGCCTCGGGATTCGCTTCGTACTCTTTTTGTTCGCGCCAGAGTTTGCGGGCGGAACGACCCGTGAAGGCGGCGGCACTGAGCACGGCTTGCACGCGTTGCCCCTTTGCAAACACCTCCTGGTGCATTTCGCGCAAAGTCGTGATGAGAGTCGGAAAGGTGCGATGCAGCCACGTCTCGTAAGCGGGGCCGTCGATCTCCTCGTGCCGATGAAGGTCGCGGGCCGCTTTTTCCTGCCGTTTGCGCGCCGCATGGAACTCCGCCCACGCGACGCGCTTCAACGGCATCTCGTCAATCACCAACAACGCCCGCCCCGCGTGGTAGGTTGGAGGGACCGCATTCCGCCGGGCGGCGCGAGGACGAGGATGGGGGCGGCTCGCAGGCATGGAAATGCGGAAGAAAACAGGGATGGCGCCCGACGCCAGCTGTTCTCGCAGAAATCGCAAAAAAGCCCGGCGACCGCTCCCGCGTCGTCCGGCCCACGCAAAGGCTCGTGTTTGCCGCCCGGCCTACAATAAATCGGATGATGCCTCACGACCCGCACGCCGCTTTCGATCGCAACGTCCTCGACCTTATTGACCAAAGTGCAAATGGGGCCGTCCCCGGCACGCCGTCTTATCAGGACGCGCTCGGGCGTTTGCGGGCGACGCACCAGGTGTATCCGGACGCCGACCACAAGGAAGGTTATGTCACGGCGCGAATGCTGGCCACGCGGCCGTCGTTCCACGCCAGCAATCTCGACACGCTGACCGCCGGACCGGTTGAGGCCGCGGCGCTGGAGTCCAATGCCCGCATCTTCGATCGTTACGTCGCCTCGCTGCCAGCGGCGCTGCGCGCAAAAGCGGAGAACCATCGCGTCACCGTCGCCGGCCGGACAATTCATCATCGGGAGCACGGAGGAGTCGTGGCATCCGATCCCGTGCACTCGCTGTTCCTCGTGCCGGGCGGGGGCCCGCATCCCGGAATTGCCGGCAATTATTTATACGGTTTCATCCTGCAACCCAAAGCCGGGCCGGCGGGCGAGGGCTGGGCCGTTCACCTGCACGATCGCGACGATGGCGCGGCGATTTTCGAGACGACGACGGCAGCGGAAGCGGTTGCAAAATTGCAGGAGGTAATCGCATCCGCGCCTTTTTACCTGGAGGAACTGGACGCGCTCGGGTTTCGCCTAATTTGAAGCGACTCGCGGCGATCTTGAGCGCCCACTCCTTGGGTCACAGAGCGCTCCCGATGAAGAACGCGAGACATGAAAGACTTCAGGATCCTCCGCGTCTTCCACACCTTGGGTTGCGACCGGAGGCCGCGGTAGGAAAAATGCCGCGTTAGCGGTTAACCTCCGGCTTTTCGCCGTTGGAACCTGACTCACGCACCCGGGTTTTCCAGCGGACATACAACGCCTCGACCTTCGCGCGGGCCCAGGGAGTCTTCCGGAGAAAAACGAGACTCGATTTGATGCTCGGCTCAAACCGGAAACAGCGGATGTCAATCCGCCCGGCCAGTTCCTCCCAGCCAAACTCCCCCACGAGTTGAGTGAGCAATCGCTCGAGGGTGACGCCGTGGAGTGGGTCGTTTGATTTCGGGGCGGTCATTTCCGATTGTTCGCAAACTGACATCAGAACCGCGGCGGCTCTGCGTCGCCCGAACCCGGGCGCTGCCCGGGCACGGCGAGGACCTCGATGTAGACCTCGCCGCTCCCGGCGTGGGCGATCTCATCAATCTTGGCGCTGACATCGGCCAGCCTGCAGCTGGCGGCGCTCGCTGAGTCCGGGCCCACTTTGCACGCGAACTCCCATTGAGTGAATCCCTCGGGGAGCGTCTTGCGCCGTTCGCGCTTCACGTACTTGCGCACGTCGTTTTTCACGGCTTCGACCACGCGTTGATCGACCTTGCCGGGCACTTTCAACGGGAAATTCTTCTTCATGGAGCGGGAGTATTCGCGAAAGCGCGGCAGGAGACAGCACTATCTGCGGTGCTGTCTCGGCATGCTGCCGGCTTGAATGCTTGCGACGATTTTGGGCGCCCGGATCCTTTGGTCACAGAGCGCCCCGATGAAGAGCGCGAGACAGGGAAGACTTCGGAATCTTCCGCGTCTTATTCTCTTCCCCGTCTTCCACGTCTTCCACGCCTACTTCTTCACCGCCGACACCTTGAACTGGGTGTAACGGCATTCGTTGGTGTGCGCCATTTGCCGCAGTCCAACGCGGCCGTCGTTCAGCACCGGACCAAAGGTCTTCCCGTCATCGAGCCACTGCACCTCGATCTTTCCGTCGGCCTCGACACTCAACTTCGGTCCGATCTTGAGCACGCGCACGCGATGCGGCCCCGGTCCCGTGCCCGCAATGTAATCGCGGCCCATCGAGACAATGTGAAAGCCGTGATTCTTCCGAATGTGGGAAGTCCCCCGGGCATCGCCCTCCGCCCCCACCGCCCAATACGAGGTGTGGTAGCAGTCGATTGCGCCCGTGTGATACGTCTTGAAGTCACCGTCGCGCATCGGCTGGCCCGGCTCGAAGATGCTCCGGCCATCGCGGCCCTTCGCCGCGAAAAAAAGAATCGCGAGCCCCTTGTTTGAATCGATCGGCGACATCTCGAATTCGATCAGGAGATCCGCCGGAAATTCACGCGTGTTCCAGAAAACCAGGTGCCCCGGAGCGTTCGTCAATACGAGCCGGCCGTTGTCGAGCCGCGCCTCCGCCTTCCCTTCGAGCACCCAGTCCACTCCTTCAGGACGGCGCACACGGGCACCGTCTGAAAACAGATCCGCCTCGCGCACGAATTTCAGCGGGGCTCGAAAATCCGCCTCATACAGCAACTCCAACGTCAGTGGCGCAAGATCCAGCCCGCGGGACGCGTCTGAGGTGTCCGGCATTTCCACCATGCGACCGCCCAGTTTCACGCTGAGCGCCGGACCCTTGTCGGCCGCCATCGCCAGCCCCGCGGTGACGAATGCAACCAAGCAAATACTCCACCGGCAAACCGCAGTTGATGTCGTTTTCATGGCGCTGGAACTCAGGTCCGTCCGCTTTTCCTGCAGAGCCCGTCCGCGAAATTCGCGGTCGATATTCGGCGCGGCGAATCAGCCGCAACAGGAACGAAGCCGTCCTCCTAACTCATTTTCGCCAGCAAGTGGTCGAGAACCAAAGTGTGTTCGTGCTGCGGACTAAAGAGGATGATTTCCGCATCCTTGCCAACCCGCACCGTGTGCCCTGGCGGCCAGTAGAAAAGATCGCCGCCGGTAATGATCTCCGAGTTTCCGCCCTGATATGTCACCGTCACCTCGCCGTCGATGAGATAGCCCCAGTGTGGAGACTGACAAAGGTCGTTCTCCAGTCCTTTCAGCAGTGGTGTGATATCCGTGCCGGCGGCCAGCGAAAAATATTCACCCGCCATCTTGCCGTATCCTTTCGCGTCTCCGAAGTCGGGTTTTTGGCGGGCGACGGCACCCGGAACATTGAATTTGATGGGTACATCGTTCTTCTTGATACGCATGGGGAACAGTAGTTTGGGTTGACAGCAAACGAGGTGATTGCTGAGCCGGGCATAATAGCCCGGGCGGGAAGCGGATGCAACCGGGTCACTGAAAATGCACCCGGCTGAAAGCGCTCGTACAGAGCAGAGAGCCTGGCCGCTGCAACGAATGATGAACTTTACTCGGGCTTAACAATAAAGCCCGTTTCGCCAACGGCGGCCAAACATTCGCGGCGTCTTCCCCATTGTTCACCACCTCTTCCTCCGAACTCGCGGCCCCGTCGGCGCGCGAAGGACGAGGTGACGAATCCTGCACCATGAAACTCCTTCCCTGTTTTGCTCCCGTACTTCTCGCCGCCACGCTGGCCGCACAGTCCGTGCCTGCACAACCCACCGACGACCCCGCGCAGGTGCGCTTCAAGGCCGAGCGCCCGGCTGGGCTGCTGTTGCGCGTCCTCGATCGCAATCGCGACGGCACCTTGTCGCATGACGAATTGCAGCTGGTTCCGATCGCACTCACGGCTTTCGACCTCGACGGCGACAGTTTTCTCTCCGCCGATGAACTCAGCGCCGCAAACCGAGCCCAAGGGCGTCGCGCCACCGCCGAATTCGCGTCGCACGTGCGTGCGCGGTCCACCGCCGACTTCAATCTGATTCTCGCCCTCGACGCCAATCACGATGGCATTGTGCAGCCGCTCGAAGTGGTGAACGCCGCCTCCAGCCTGCAGCGGCTCGATCGAAATGGCGATGGCGCGCTCACACCGGACGAGTTGCGTCCTTTGCCGCGGCACGACGTATAGCCCGACCCTGCCGGTCCTCGCGCCGTCCGAAAATGTCCGGGGAAACGGCGCTGGGGTTTTCAAGCGAAGCTCAGTTGACGGCGGGTCGCGTTACCGCCTTAGCTGTCGCAATATGGACTGGCTTACTGACCCCGAAATCTGGATTTCGCTGCTCACGCTGACTGCTCTGGAAATCGTGCTGGGCATCGACAATGTGATTTTCATCTCGATCTTGGCCGGCAAACTCCCCGCGAATCAGCAAAACAAGGCCCGTAAACTCGGGCTGTCACTGGCGCTCATCACGCGAATCCTGCTGCTGATGAGCCTCACCTGGATCATGCGCCTGACGGCACCGCTGTTCACGCTGCCGGTCCTGCACGAGGAGATTTCCGGTCGCGATCTTGTCCTGCTGGTTGGCGGACTCTTCCTGATTTGGAAGAGCGTGCGGGAGGTGCACGAGAAACTGGAGGTTGAGGACGGTCACGCGACGAAGACGAGGACGGCCGCATCGTTCGCCAGCGTCATTGTGCAAATCCTGCTGCTCGACATCGTCTTCTCGTTCGATTCGGTGATCACGGCGATCGGCATGGCCAACCAACTCGCGGTCATGGTCGCGGCGGTGGTCATCGCCGTCGGTGTGATGCTGGCGTTTTCCGGCATGATCAGCGACTACGTGAATCGTCATCCCACGCTGAAGATGCTGGCGCTGAGCTTCCTGATCTTGATTGGTGTGACGCTCGTGGGAGAAGGACTGGGCCGGCACATCCCGAAGGGGTACATCTACTTCTCGATGGCCTTCGCGTTTGGCGTGGAAATGCTGAACCTGCGAATGCGTTCGAAGGAAAAGAAACTCCAACCGGTCGAACTGCACCAGCCGTATCGGTGAAGCAAGGACGTGGCGCAAAGGTCGCCCGCGGCTCGGGGCAAAGGAAGTGGATTGATCGTGACTGCGAGCACCATGGCTCGTTCGTGGCGGCGAGCGCCAGCGAGTGGATGGTGTCTTCCATGTCTTCCATGTCTTCCCAGTCTTCCGCGTCTTCACCTAGCGCCCAAATAACTTGTCGAGTGCGTTCAGGTTTTTGATCCGCACCGGCTTTTTTTCGGTCATTGGGGCCGCTACAATTGGCGTGGCGGAAGTGGGCGCGGTTTCCGGCGGGCGCGCCGCTTCGCCCCGAAGGGAGGCCAGCGCGCGGTCAAGCTTCACGGTTGATACTGGTTCCGCGGTTCCCAATTCCTGCGCAAAAAGGCTCACGCGAAATTCCTCGATCAGCCAGCGGAAGGTCTCGGCGCCTTCGCGCCCCCGCACGTTCGCGAACGCCGCCACGTACGGGGCAAACTGCGCCGCGCGCTCCGCATCCTTGCCCGGATTTTTGCGCCAGCGCTCGGCCCGAAGTTTCATGGCTTTGAGATAACGCGGAAAATGCGTCAGCTGCGGGAACGGCGCCGTCCGCAGGAACTCTGGCGGCACCAGCGCAAGCACGTCGCGCTCCAGCCCGGGCGGCGGATCCGGCTGAACAAGTAATTCCGAGCGGGCGGTGAGAATCTGCCGCAGAAGATCGACGAACCGCGGAACCAGTCCGCGCAGATCCGCTTTGGCTCGGTCAACGGCAGCCGCAAACCGTTCCGCGCTATACCGGTGCTCACCGGCGGGGGGAGACTTCGCGTCGCGATGTTCGCCCGGCCGGGCGCCGGATATCCGGTCGGCATCGATGGCCCAGCGTCGAATGGATTCAAAGGCGTGCTCCTGCAACTGTTCCACCGGCGCGACCGTGGCCGTGAGCGCGCCGAGTTCCTTCATCGCGCGCAAGTCGCGCTGGGTCCACATGAGATCGGGGCCGAGCTGGCGTTCCAGCAATGCGGATACACCGCGGCGCGTGGAAGCCCCCGCTTCCTCTGGCGTCTTAAATAGTTGCCGCGCCACTCCGTTGGTTCCGGCGCGCAGTCCCGGAAACGCGTACACCGGCGCGCCGGCCTGCTCCGTCACCAGCACGCGCTCCGGCAAGGAACCAAAGGCCCACGCGGTGTGCTCCGGCGTCTCCCACGTCGCGCGGGCCGCGCGCCAGGCCGGCGGATCCTCGCGCGACACGGCGACGCTTGCCTCTCGAGATTGGGCCACGAGCCCGGCGTGAATCTCCGCGAGGTCGCGGCTCGCGACCAACTCGCGTCCATTGGCATCCACGACGCGCACGCGCACCCGCAGGTGTTCCGGGGGCGGTTTGTCATTCCACACCGCGGGATCAAGGGCGATCCGGTACTGCCCGGCAATTTGCGCCGCGAGTGCCTGAGGCAGCGACTCCCGCCGTCCCGTCAGCCGATCGCGCGAGGCCAGCTGCGCGGCGAGATTTTTCGCCGTGTCGCCCAACGGCACAAAGCCGCGCCGCAACTCCTTCGGCAACGCCCGCAGGTAATGCTCGACCTTGGCTTCGAGGTGTCCCGGCACCGCCCAGTCCAGCGCGGCCGGCGTCAGCGCCTCGGCTTCGCGCACGTTCACCTCGAGGGTGACGCCATCATCCGGCTGTCCGGGCTTGTAGGCATATTGGAGGGGCAGCGCACGATTCTCCAGCGGCAGCGCGGTGGGAAATGCACCCGCGTCGTGCACGATTGTATCCGGATCCCGGAGATCCTCCGGCTCCATGAACAAAAACCGCGGCTCCGCCGTCCGGTGTTGCCGAACCAGATCGACGAGTTCGGCCACCGAGGAAATCACCAAAGAGGCATCCCCACCCGCGGAGCTTTCCGTTGCGCCCGTCTCACCGGGCAGCAAACGCGCGGCGTAAAACCGATACGCGGCCTCGTCGAGATTGAGGTAACCGCTGTCGCGCGCGCGGGTGAGCAGGTCTTCGATTCGTTCCCGCACCGCCCGGTTGTGCGTGATGAAATCGAGCGGGAACACGATCGTGTCGTTCACCAGCCCTTCGCGGATGAAGATCTCCGTCGCGTGCACCGGATCGATCCGGCCGTAACTCACCGCGCGCGTCTCGAGTTCGAGGCCGTAGAGCCGCGTGCGCTGCTTCACCATCACGCGGCCGCCACTCTCGTTCCAAAAGGGTTCGCTGTGCGAGATGCGCACAAGGTGCGCGCCCAGTTCGAGCGCCCACTGTGGATCCAGCCGCGCCGCCGTGCGCGCGTAGAGCCGCGTGGTTTCCATCATCTCCGAGGCCATGATCCAGCGCGGGAGTTTCGGCGCTTTTTTCGCGGCATCGCGCGCGGGAGCCTCTTTGGCCGGGCGACGCTTCGCATCATCCCGCTTGAAAAGCACGGAGCCCGGGAATAGCGAGACCTTGCGATCGTGCGTCGCCTTGTAGAGGCCGCTGTCCTCGTCGAAGTGGGCGATGTTGCCAAGCAGCCCGGCGAGAATGCTGCGATGAACGGAGCGATAGGCGGGCATGCCAAACGCGAGCGGATCCGTGGGCGGGGCCCCGGCGGCGGCCCGCGGCGGCGTGCGCTTCTCCTCGCGTCCTCCCGGCGGCGCCGTCCTGGCCGTGGCATCGAAGACGGACGTCATCCGGAAGTCATCGCGTTCGCGCAGTACGTCGAGCAATTGCGCATGGATGTCGCGCCACTCCCGCATGCGCGTATAACTCAGGAAGTGTTCGCGGCAGAAGCGCCGCAGCTTCGCCTGCGTCATCGCTTCGAACTCGTCGTGATACGCGTCCCAGATATTCAGGAGCGTCAAGAAGTCCGAGTCCGGATGCACAAAGCGCCGGTGCGCGGCATCGGCCTGCTGCTGCCGGTCGAGCGGCCGCTCGCGCGGATCCTGAATCGAGAGTCCCGCCGCGATGACGATGAGCTCCCGCAACGCGCGTTCCGTCCGCGCCTGCAGGATCATCCGGCCGACCGTGGGATCAATCGGCATCCGGGCGAGCTCACGGCCAACCGGGGTCAATTCGGCCAGCGCGAATCGCGAGCCGGACCCCGCTTCCGTTTCACTCTCCGCGCCGGGCCTTTTGTCGGCCGACGGGTTGGCCTTCTCTCCGCTCTGCGGCCGGTTGATCGCGCCGATTTCCTCGAGCAGCGCGTAGCCGGCGCGAATCGCGTTCGCCGACGGCATGTTGATGAACGGAAAGCGTTCCACGTCGCCGAGTCCGAACGCCTTCATTCGCAGAATCACATCGGCGAGATTCGCGCGCTGAATCTCCGGCTGCGTGAACCGCGGCCGCTCGAGAAAATCCTTTTCCGAATACAGCCGGATGCACACGCCCGCAGCGACGCGGCCGCAGCGGCCCTTCCGCTGCTCGGCGCTCGACTGGGAAATCTCCTCAATCGGCAACCGCCGCGTGCGCGCCTGCGGTGAATAGCGGCTCATCCGGGCGAGCCCGGTGTCGACGACGAAACGAATACCCGGGATGGTGAGCGACGTCTCGGCGATATTGGTGGCGAGTACGATTTTCCGCCGCTGCGTGGGCGCGAACACCCGCTGCTGTTCCGCGTTCGAAAGCCGCCCGAACAGCGGCACCACCTCGCACATCGACGCGGCGCGGGAACCGAACGCGGATCGAACCTGGCCTTCGAGCAGGTCGTGCACCTCGCGGATGTCGCGCTCGCTCGGCAGGAAAACCAGGATATCGCCGGATTCGCTTTCGCCCAGAATTCGCAGCACCGCCTCCACCGAACCCTCGACGTAATGCATCGCCTCGGCGCGCGCCGAAGCGACGGCGACCGTATCCGCTTTTTCCTCATTCTCGTCGTTCTCCGTGTAATCGCTGCCCAGCCCGTCGAGCGGGGCATAGATCACCTCGACGGGAAAGGTGCGGCCCTCCACGAGGACAACGGGCGCCCCGTCGAACGCCTGGCTGAACGCCGCGGTGTCGATCGTTGCAGACGTGATGATGACCTTCAGTTCCGGGCGCCGGAACCGCAGCGTGCGCAGATGGCCGAGCAGGAAATCGATGTTGAGCGAGCGCTCGTGGGCTTCGTCGATGATCAGCGTGTCATACTCGCGCAGCATCGGATCACCCTGCACTTCCGCGAGGAGCATGCCGTCCGTGAGGAATTTGACGACAGTCGCGGGCGTGGTCTGGTCGTTGAAGCGGATCTTGCAACCGACCTCGCGGCCCCAGGCCACCCCGAGTTCCTCGGCGACGCGTCGCGAAATCGAGAGCGCCGCCACCCGGCGCGGCTGGGTGCAGGCAATCCGGCCTTGGACGCCACGGCCGGCCGCGAAACACATCTTGGGAATCTGCGTCGTCTTGCCCGAGCCGGTTTCTCCGGCGAGGATGATGACCTGATGCGCCTGAATTGCGGCGGTGATCTCCTCCGCTCGTACGCTGATCGGCAGCTCGGGCGGAAACTCGAGTCGAAAGGGAAAGGATGACTGGGAGCGGAAAGACAACGGAAGGGAATTGAAAGTGTGAGGGAGCGTGAAAGGCGCAACGAAACGGAGAGGGAAAACAGTACGGGTCGAAGGAAGCTGGAACGAAAATTCCACCCGCAGGCGTGGAGAGCGCGGCAATTCCATCTCTGCTTTTGGCCGTGCGTACCCTCGAAATAACTTTGCCCCTTCCTGGCGCCTTCGAAAGAGGCTTGAGCTTCCGGGCTTAGGCAGGAATGACAAACCTTCCATGCAGCAACCGCCGCTTCTTCCGGAAGAGACCCTGGCGCGAGTTTTTCGACTCGCGAAGGTGGACGGGATGGGCGTGCTCGTTCTGGCCGGCTTCTTTGCCTGCATCTCGGCGGCGGCCGGAGACTTCCTCGGGGCGATTGTCGGCCTGTTGGTGGCCGGCGCCGGCGCGTTGGAACTCCACGGCGCTTCGTTGCTGCGGCAGGGCGAGGAGCGTGGGATCACGTGGCTGGTGGGCAGTCAGTTTTTTCTGCTGGCAACGATTCTCGTCTATTGCGGTTTGCGGCTGCTGCACCTCGATATCCCGCCGATTCCCGACGAATTGCGGCCCATGATTGAAGCGAGTGCGGCGCAGGCCGGCCTCGGGGTGGACGAATATCTAAAGGCCGTGTACCGGTTTGGGCTCTGGCTGGTCGCGCTGGTTTCGCTGCTCTATCAGGGGGGCATGATGCTATATTACCTGCGCCGCCGCGACGCGATTTCGCGCGCGCTCAATGGAGAATAGCCGCCCTTGCGCACGAGGCCCTCGCCGGTAGCGTGACCGCGATGTCGAAGGAGCGATACATTCGGGCGAAGCAAAACTGGGCGGAGAAACAGAAAGCCCGCGGGGTTGTCGCGCGGGCGGAGCCGTCCCGGGAGCGGCTTCCGCCCGGGCAAAAGCTCACCACGGGTTTTCCCGTGCTCGACCTCGGCGTACAGCCGGAGATTTCGCCGGACGAATGGCGGCTGAAGATCGATGGCTGCGTCGGAAAACCGACGGTGCTCACGTGGGCGCAGTTCAACCAGCTGCCCCAGGTGGACGACGTGAGCGATTTTCACTGCGTGACCACGTGGAGCAAATTCGACTGCCGGTGGGGTGGCGTCGCGTTCACCACCTTGTACGAGTTGGTGCAGCCCCAGCCGGAGGCGGCTTTCGTGTATTTTACGAGCTTGGACGGCTACTCCACCAACGTGGCGCTGGAGAAATGCCTCGACGACGACGTCCTGATCGCGACGCACTTCGAGGGAAACCCAGTTACGCGGGAACATGGTGGCCCGGCGCGCGTGATCATGCCCAAACTGTACGCGTGGAAGGGGGCAAAATTTGTGAGCGGCATCACCTTTCTCGCCGAGGACAAACTCGGGTTCTGGGAAGTGCGCGGATACTCGAACACGGCGGATCCGTGGACGGAGGATCGCTACGCGTGAGTGGGATGAGTTTGAACTCGTAGCTGCGGACAATGACAGACGGCGGACGGCTGAGGACGGACGACGGACGGCAGCCACGGTCATCCGTCATCCGTCGTCCGTCGTCTGATCACACTTCGGATTCGACATCAACAGTGCGGCGGCACCAGCCTCGCGCGCGTCCATGGCAGAGACCAACCGCCCCCTCGCCAACCGCATTCTCATCGGGCTCGTCATCGGCGTCATTGCCGGCGTCGCCACCCTCGCCATCGGGGCGGCGTATCCACCGTTGCTGCTCAAGGCGCGCCAGTTCTCGACCGAGATCCTCGATCCATTTGGGCAGATTTTCCTGCGGTTGCTGTTCTTCGTCGTAATCCCGCTGGTGTTTTCCTCGCTCGCCGCGGGCGTTGTACAACTCGGCCGGCTCGATCGGCTGGGGCCGCTCGCGGGTCGCACGTTCCTGCTGTTCTTCCTCAACATGGCGATCGGCGTCGCCCTCGGGTTGATCATGATGAACGTCGTCGATCCAGGCAGTCATCTGGATCCGGCGGCAAAGGCACGGCTGATGGCTGAATTCGGCACTGCGGCCGAGAAGCATGTGATGAACAGCGCGTCGGCATCGCAGCTGAGTTTTGCCACCCTGGTCGAAATGTTCATGCCCAAAAATCTCTTGGGCGCGGTGACGGGACAGACCAAGACAGTGATTGGCGATGTGCTGCCACTGATTCTTTTCGCCATCCTCGTCGGCGCCGCCGGGACCCAACTCGCGCTGCCGAAGCGTCAACGCCTGCAGGAGAGCCTCGAGCTCGTGACCGAACTGATGACGCGGATCGTGAATTTTGCGCTGGAATTGGCGCCCTACGCGGTGCCGGCGATGATCTACAGCGTGATCGTCAAGATCGGCATCGATATCCTGATCGCGCTGGGCGTATTCGTCCTGGGCTGCGTGGCCGTGTTGCTCCTGCACCTGTTCGGCACGATGTCGCTCTGGATCAAGTTCTGGGCGCGGCGCAGTCCTGCGGCTGTCTTCAAGGACATGCGGGCCGTGCTGATCACCGCATTTTCCACGAGTTCGAGCAACGCGACCCTGCCCGCCGCGCTCGCGTGCGCCCGCGACACGCTGAAGCTTCAGCCCAGCGTGGCGGGTTTTGTCCTCCCACTCGGCACCACGATGAACATGAGCGGCACGGCTCTTTATGAAGGCTGCGTGGTCTTGTTCATCGCCCAGGTATTTGGCGTCGATTTGTCCATGGGGCAGCAGATCACGCTCCTCCTGCTCGCGGTGCTGAGTGCGGTAGCCGTGGCCGGAATTCCGGGCGGATCGCTGCCGCTCATTGCGGGCCTGCTGGCCACGTTTGGCATTCCACCCGAGGGCATCGGCATTGTCCTCGGCGCTGACCGCATTCTCGACATGACACGAACCATGACGAACGTTGGCTCCGATCTGGTCACGACGATTGTCGTCGACGCACAGGTCCGGCGAGCGGAGGGACTGCCGCCGGCGACGCAGTCGTAGCGATGCTCACTTGTGGCGACCGTGGCGGATGATGTCCCAGATGACGTACAGTCCGAGCAGCGCAGACAATAGGTAGCCGACGATTCCGAGCGCGGGAAATCCCAGCAGGTGCGGCTGCGCGCCCGTCGTCACGATCAGAGATGATCCGATGATGAGCGCGCCGATAATCACGCCAAGCGCGATTCGATTCGCGGCAATCTTGACGGCGTCATCGTGCTCCTCGAGTCCGCGGTGATGCAGGTTGATCGCCAGGCTGTCGTGCTCCAGCCGGCGCACGAGGCGGCGGAGTTCGAAGGGAAGATCCTGCAAGCCCAGCATCGTGTGCCGCAGCATCTCCCTCGTGCGCCGCACGAGGAGCCGCGGGTTGAAGCGCTCCGTCTGCAGTTCGCGCAGGACCGGAGCCGTGTGGCGGCGCAAGTCGAACGCGGGATCGAGCATGCGGCCGACCTCCTCGATGGAAAGCACCGCCTTCGCCATCAACGCGTAATCCCGCGACAACGAGATGCCGTGCTGTCCGAAGATGAACAGCAGCCGCATCATTGCGCGGCCCAGCGCCTGCCGGCCGATCGCGAAATTCAGCTCCTCCCGCAACGCCAGCGTGACCTCCTTTTCCATGGCGCGAAGATCCGGCCGGGCTTCCGCCGCCGCGAGTTCCGCGGCGAGTTGCACAATCCGCTCGATATCCTGATCCACCGCCGCGATCCAGAAATCAGCGAGCGCATGGCGGAGCCGGCGGGTGAGATGACCGGCGAGACCCCAATCGAGAAAGCAAAGGCGGCCGTCACTCGCCACGAAGATGTTACCCGCATGGGGATCCGCGTGGAAGAAGCCGGCCAGAAACACCTGCCCCACGATCGACTCGGCACCGTAGCCGGCGAGTCGCCGACGATCCGCTTCGGGCAGGGTTGACGCCTGGCTCACGGGCGTGCCGGTGACGCGCTCCATCACGAGCACGTGCTCGCCGGAAAAGTCGTGGTGTACGCGGGGTGCGAATACGCGCTCCGGATGCGGGTTGAGCGTGTTGAAATACTCCTGGTTCCGGGCCTCGTGGCGAAAATCCAGCTCCCGTATCACCCCGGCGCGGGCCTCCGCGAGGACGCCATCGACGTCGATCGCCCGCAACGCCGCCACATGGGGCCGCACCGAGCGCGCGAGCCACTCGGCCAGATCGAAATCGATTTCGATCCGCCGCTGCAGATCTGGCTTCTGGATCTTCACGGCAACCAGCGGTCCATTGACGAGCCGCGCAAAATACACCTGCGCCAGGGAGGCCGACGCCACCGGCCGCTCGTCGAACTCGGCAAACACCTCTGCCGGATCACGGCCGAGGGCGTGCGTGAGCACGGGGCGCATAATCGTGAAAGGCAGCGGCTGGACGCTGTCCTGCAGCTTGCGCAGCTCGAGAATGATATCGTGCGACACGACATCCGGCCGCATCGAGAGCAACTGACCGAGCTTGACGAAGGTCGGTCCGAGTTCCTCCGCGACGAGCCGGATGCGCTCCCCGTAGCTGCGGCGGGGCGGAGCGGCTGGCAGCAAGCGCTGCCAGAACCCGGCCGGCAGATCCATCTGGCTCAACAGGTCCGCGAATCCATGTCGGGCGAGGATCGCGAGAATCTCCTTCGCGCGGACGGCGTGATTCAGGACATCGAATGGCCTCACACCTTCGGCGTCGGATCGGGCTTCGGTGCGGCGTTGGCCTCCTCGAGCGCGGCGATGCGTGCCTCGAGCGCAGCGATCTTTTCCTGGGTGCTGCGATCACGGCTCGAGAAGTGCTCGCGAATCTTCTCGTTCAATTGATGGCTGAGGTTGTCGAACTCGCGCCGGCCGTCCGTCGCGATCTTTTCCGCCATTGCCCGCGCCTCGGCCGAGGTCACCTTTCCCTCCTGCACGAACTCGTCCAGCGCCGCTTCCAATCGATCCTTCGTGATCACGGCCGCGCCGATGCCGGCGAGCAGTGTCTTTTTTAGTACGTCCATCATAGGGGACAGAGATTAGTGAGATTGGAGGCCGGACGCAATCGCCGTGCGACGCATCCAACGTAAAGGCAGACGCAGCCGCACGCGGCCCGACTCTCCCGCGCGCCGCCGGGCGGACCTCGCGGGGAGAAGGCACATTTCAGCGGCTGAGCGCGTTGGTCGGCAACGCACTCCAATCGATCGTGCCCACGTCCGCGGCTCGCAGCACGAGCCACGGCACGTTTCAACCGGTCTGCCGGCTCAATGCGGCGCACCCGCCGGCGCGCCCGATGTTGCCTGCGTGTTCTTCGGCGGATGGAAGAACAGCGCCAGCGCAATCGCGGCGACGGACGCCGCGATCAAGGGAACCATGAACAGCCCGCGGAAATCCGTCATGCCGTTCGCGGTGTAGACCTTTTGGAGCAGCCACGGACAAATGGAGTTAGCGAGGAGCGCGCCGAAGCCCAGGATTTGCAGGTTGAACAAACCCTGCGCGCTCGAACGGATGTCCTTCGGAAAATACGCGTCGACGAAAATATAGACCGTCGCGAAGAAGAACGCATAGCAGATGCCGTGAAGGATCTGCACGAGGATGATGAGCTCCGCGCTTTGCGGGAAGAACGCGTAGACTGCGAATCGCGCCGCGTGACCGAGGATGCCGACAATCATCGTCGTGCGCCAGCCCAGCGCCTTCAACGTGGCGCCAAGGATGAACATGGTGCTGATTTCGGCAACCTGGCCGATGCTCATCACCGGCGTAATCCAGTTTGAGGCGATGCCCACCCCGCCGGCCTCGCGCGCTGTCCCGAGGAAAACTCCCGTCCAGTTGAAATAGCAGTTGTGAACGAATGAATCCACGAGCGTCACCACCCAGAGCACGAGGACGAAGGGATGCTTCAGCAGCCGCGTGGCCTCGAGCCAGGCGAGTTTCTCGGGGGCACCTTCCTCCGCCCGCTTGGGCGGGGTATGCGGAAGCACGAGGCTGAAAGCCGCCAGCGCGAGCGATGCGATGCCGGCCACGATAAACGTCCATTTCGTCGCCGCCTTTGCCACGTCTCCGGTAAGTGGATGCGCGAAGGCCTGGCCGAGCCACGCCACGAAGCCGGCAGGATTCGCCGCGTTCACGGCGGCCCAATCAACGAAGATGAACGTGAACGGCCAGGCCGCCAGAATCCAGCCGATGGTGCCGCCCATGCGCACCAGGCCGAACTCCTTCTCCGGGTCCTTCATGTTCGCAAACGCGATCGAGTTCGTGATGGAAATCGTCGGCACGTACAGCAGGCAGTGTACGAGCATCAGCAGGAAAAAGGGCATGAACTCCTTGGTGAAGCCGCAGCCAAGAATGGCGAGGCCGCCAATCAGATGGGAGAACGCCAGGAATTTCTCGGCCGCAAACTTTCGGTCGGCCCACTGGTTGCTGAAGAACATGCCGATGATGGAGGCGACCGGAAACGCATTCAGGATCAGCGACTGTTGCCAGGGGGTGAACCCCAGGCTCGGCAGGTATCCGAAAATCAGAGGCAACCATGCGCCCCAGATGAAGAACTCGAGCGCCATCATGATGAAAAGGCGCCCGCGGAAGGATTGGTTGGCTGGAGGAATCATAGCGGAACAGGGAGAGAAATCGGATCTATTTTGCTCATGCGGCGCCCGGGAATGCTCCGCGCACCCTCGGCACGCTTTCCCTGATCTGGACGGCGCGGAGAAAATCGAAGTCGCAACCTTGATCCGCCTGAGTCACCGACTGCAAAAACAATTTCAAGTATCCCCGCGTGTCCGTGGCCTCGGTGGCGGGAAGTGCCGCCGCGCGCGCCGCGATTTCGGCCGCCGGAACCAGCAGTTCGATCGTCCGATTTGCCACGCTCAAACGAATCCGGTCGCCGCTGCGCACCACGCCGAGCGGACCGCCGATCGCGGCTTCCGGTGTCACGTGCAGTACGACCGTCCCCGCCGCCGTTCCGCTCATCCGGCCATCCGAGATGCGGACCATGTCTTTCACGCCCTGCCGCGCGAGCTTCTTGGGAATGGGAATCAGGCCGGCCTCCGGCATCCCGGGCGCACCCACCGGCCCGATCCGCTTCAACACGAGCACATCATCCGCGGCCACGTCCAGCTCCGGGTCGTCGATCCGATGGGCGAGGTCCTCGGCGTTTTCAAACACGACTGCCCGGCCTTCGTGTTCGAGCAAGCGCGGGGTAGCCGCGGCCTGTTTGATCAACGCGCCGCCCGGCGCGAGATTGCCGCGCAACACCGCGATCCCGCCGCCAGGGTAAATGGGCCTGGCGCGGGGGCGGATGATTTCCTGCGCGAATGCCGGGCTCGCGGCATCGAGTTCCTCGCCGAGGGTGCGGCCGGTGACGGTGAGCGCATCGAGATGCAGCAGCGGCCCGAGTTCGCGGAGAAGCGTGATCATGCCGCCGGCGCGGTGAAAATCCTCCATGTAGAAGTCACCCGAGGGCTTCAGATCGAGCAGCACGGGGGTGTCGCGCCCCATGCGATCAAACGCATCGAGATCCACGGCAATCCCGAGCCGGCCCGCCATCGCCGCGAGGTGAATCAGGCCGTTGGTCGAGCCGCCGATCGCGAGGAGGACGCGCAACGCGTTCTCAAAGGCCGCAGGCGTCAGGATTTTTTCCGGCGTCAACTTCCCGGGGATCATCGCCACGGCGACGGCGCCGGTTTTTTCCGCGACGCGTATCCGATCGGCGGTGACCGCCGGGGGCGAGGCGCCGCCCGGGACCATCATCCCGAGCGCCTCGGCCAGGCAGGCCATCGTGCTCGCCGTTCCCATGACCGAGCAGGTGCCCACGCTCGCCACCAACTGGCTGCCGACGGCGTTGATCTCATCCTCGGCCATCTGGCCCGCGCGGTAACTGGCCCAGAAACGGCGGCAGTCGGTGCACGCGCCAACGCGTTGTCCGCGGTGCGCCCCGGTGAGCATCGAGCCCGTCACCAGTTGGACGGCGGGGATGCCGGCGGACGCCGCGCCCATCAGTTGCGCCGGGACGGTTTTGTCACACCCGCCGATCAGCACGACGGCGTCCATCGGCTGGGCGCGGATCATTTCCTCCGTATCCATCGCCATGAGGTTGCGCAGATACATGCTGGTGGGGTGCGCGAAACTCTCGTGGATTGAAATCGTGGGAAACGTGATCGGCAGCCCGCCGGCCAGCATCACACCCCGACGAACCGCTTCGACCAGTTGCGGCGCATTGCCGTGGCAGGGATTGTAGCCGCTCCCCGTATCCAGAATTCCCACTACGGGTCGGGAGAGAGCGTCATCGGTGTAGCCGGCACCCTTGATGAAGGCGGTGCGCAGAAAGGCGGAAAACGCCGGGTCGCCGTAACTGGTGAGGCCCCGGCGAAGGCCAGTGGAAGACGGGGAAGACGGGGAAGACGTGGAAGACACAGGAGACACAGGAGACGTGGAAGACTGGGAAGACCGCGCGATCGGGCAGGGTGCGTGCGGCGCGAACTGAAGGCATCCTGCGCGGGAGAGCCTTTCACGCCCGAGCCGAAAAAGAAACCGTGATTAGGGGCGACTTTCTTGTTCGGCGATCGCCTTCAGCCGCGCAGATTCCGTGCGGCCGGCGATGCGCCAGAGCAGATAGGACAATACCATGATCGCCAGGAAGGTCACTGCCGCGGTCGTGAACGAATCATCGGCCGCGACGGAGTAGATCACCGAAATCACGAAATTGGGCAGCAGCGTGGCGACGAAAATCTTCCGGACCGGCACACCCGTGGCCGCCGCGACGATCACGGATGTTTCCGCCAGCACGGGCACGCTGCGCAGGCACGCGAGCGTCAGCGCGAGACGGCGCTGGAGCGAATCGCGCAGCCGGATGAGTTCGGCATCGGGAATGAATCTTGGCGCCAGCCGCCCGACCGCGAAGCGGCCCAGCCAGCCCGCCACCAACACGCCCGCGGCCAGTCCCACGGTGCCGCCGATGATGCCGGCCATCCAACCCGCTTTGGCGGCCAGAAACATGATCACGAGCGTGGCCGGAACGGGGGCCACCGAATCGGCGACCAGCAGGACGATCGCGAGCAGGATCAGCCCGGTGGTTTGTTGCTCGCGCGACTGCAGCAGCGGCACGACAAACTCTTCACCCCAGATGATGAACGGCGCACAAACGAGCGCCATGACGAACAGGACGAAGAGCGTGACTCTGACCGTGGATGGACGTGGGGCGTGCACGAGTGAAGAGGGGGAAGACTTGGAAGACTGGGAAGACGCAGGAGAAGGGGAACGTGAAATCGAGAATCGGGGAAGACGCTCATTCCTCCACCCGCCCCGTGAGCCGCGCGATCAGTTTGATCGCGTAAAGATACATGCGTTCGCGAACCTGATAGGGATCGCCGGCCTGGCCTTCGATTCCCAGCTCGCTCACTTCGTCCAATACCATCCCGCGCTCGGGATTCATGGCGATCCAGGTGAGCAGCTTGATCAATTTGTCCTTCGGAAAACGGTCCTTCAGGTGCTCGAACACAACCCGCGGCACATAGCGCTCGCTCGGCAGCTGAACCGTGTCCGGCACGGCGGCGACGCACAGTAGATTTCTGACCGCCTGGAGTTCGTCGTCATCCAAACCGGGCTCCCACGTGGGCAGCCGATCGCGCAAGGTCGTGATTTGCTCCGCGATAAAATCGGCGGGCGGCTCGTCGATGTCGGCAACTGGCGCCACGATTCCCTGGTCGGGTGGAACGTGAAAATCGAGCGCGGCCACATCCTTGTCCGTGACCTTCATCCAGGGAGCTTCCGGTTTGGCGGGCAATGCCGGGGTAACCGGCAACGACGCAACCGGCGGGAGGCTGGCCGGTGCGGGTGAGGATAAGGACGCAGAAGGGTTCTGGGTTGCTGCGTCGAGGGAAGGCGGAGGGGCGGGCGCTGGCGCCGGCGGCGGGGTGACCAACGGCGGAGTGGCCAGGGTCGAAAGCGGCGTGGAGGCTGGTGGCTGCGCGGTCGAGAAAGTCGATGCGGTGGATCGTGCGATCGGCGGGAGGATGACGCCGGGAGAAGCGGGCCCGGTTGAAGAGGCAGTTGGCGGCCGCGGAGGCGATGCCGTCGCGATTTCTGTCACGGGGGCGACTTTCACGCGACCGCGCGATTCAGCCAGAAGCCCAACCGCGATCCACGAGGCAACCACCGGGAATATCCAGATTTTGCCCGCGCGAGCGGCGAAACGTTGTTGCGCATCCCAGCGAAACAACCTGGCCCCTGCGACGCACCCGGCGATCCCGATGACCGTGAGCGCAAACAGACTGAAGCGCGTTGCCGGGAGCCCGGGACCGTTGACGCAAAGTTGGAGCGCCTCGACGGCATAGCGGCCGGGGAAAAAGGCGGAAATGTGCTGGGCCCATTCCGGCAGGCTGGCGAGCGGCACGGCCACGCCGCCGATGATGAGCATCGGCAGGAAGAGGCATTGCCCGAGCGCCTGCACGGCGGGGACGTTGTCGGCGAGCGTGGCGATCACGAGTCCCAGGCCGATGAACGCAAACGACACGAGCGTGAATGCCATCCAGAGGTCGAACGGATGAGCGGGCAGCGTCATTCCCAGCGCGAGCGCGAGTCCGAGTTGGAGCAAGCCGGCGGTCAGGATGAGCAGGTAGCGCGCAAGGGCGGTGCTCGTGACAACGACCCAGGTGGGGACGGGCGTCAGCCGGTAGCGGCGCCACACGCCGCGCTCGCGTTCGCTGACGAGGGTTGTCGGCAGCCCGAAGCAGGCGCCGCCGAGCACGCTGACGGTGAGCAGTTCGCCCATGTGCCGCAGGAGCGGGATTTTCTCGTGCCGGTACAGCACCCAGAATGCGATAAGGAAAATCAGCGGGAAGAGGTAGCCATACAGCAACGCCATCTTGTTCCGGTAATGGAGGCGCAGCGAAACCCGGATGTGTTGGCCGAGGGCGTTCATGCGAGGCGCTGGGTTCGCACCATCGGCACGAACAGCCGGCTGGCGTGCTGGCGGGTGGCGATCGTGGCGCACACGTTCACGGACGCTCCCCGGTTGACCCTGAATCGTCGTCGGCGCCGGTGAGCGCGAGGAATACCTCCTCGAGCGATGCTTTGCGCACCTGAAGTTGAACGATCTCGATGCGATCCTCCTGCAAAAGCCGGGTGAGCGCGGCCAGCGCAGGAGTGGCCTCGCGTGTCCGAAAAGTGGCTACGTTATCTTCAATGTGAAGCTGGTCGATGCCTGTCACGGTCGCGAGCCGGGCGGCGGCGACGGGCGAGTTGGTCACAAGCGTGATGGAAAGCTCTCCGCGGGACTGCGCGATGAGTTCCCGTGGCCGGCCGGTGGCGATAATCCGGCCGTGATCGATGATGGCGACGCGATCGCAGAGCTGTTCGGCCTCATCGAGGTGGTGGGTGGTTAGCAGCACGGTGCAGCCGTCCTCTTTCATTCGGCGGATGGCGACGTGCAAGTCGCGGCGCGATTGCGGATCGAGTCCGGTGGTCGGTTCGTCGAGCAGCACGACCTCGGGGTGGTTGACGAACGCGAGCGCGAGCGCGAGACGTTGCCGCTGGCCGCCGGAAAGCGTTTCGAAGCGCGCATCGGCCTTGTCGGCGAGGGCGAACCGTTCGAGCAAAGCGGCGGGCAGGGCGGGCTGGCGGTAAAACGAGGCAAAGAGCGCAAGGGCTTCGCGCGGAGTTATCTTGTCCTGGAGGGCCGTGCTTTGAAGGGCGGCGCCGAGCTTTTGTTTTGCGGCGCGGCTCTGCCGGCGGGCGTCGAATCCGCAGACCTCGAGCAGGCCGGCGTCAGGTTCGCGGAGCCCAAGCAGGCATTCGATCGTGGTGGTTTTGCCGGCGCCATTGGGGCCGAGCAGCCCAAAAATTTCACCGGCCTGGACCTCGAAGCTGACGCTGCGAACGGCCTCGACGCTGCCGTAACGTTTCGAGAGATCGCGCACGTTTACTTTCGGGGCCATGGTGGGAAAGAATCGCGTGGATACGTGCTCGCAACAGCTGGAACAAGTTGTTTCCGCGGGAAAGCGCCGCCCACCGCGCCCAGACGCTTTGTCCGTACGCCCAGAAGGGACAGGTCAATTACGTCCAAGTACGCCCAGAAGGGACAGGTCAATCACGCACGCACTCCCCGATAAGGGACAGGTCAATTAACCCGAATTCAGGCCGCAAGGGACAGGTCAATTCCAGGTTTTTAGAGCCGGCGGTAAGCGGCCATCGGCTGCGCCGATTTCCTTCAAGCGAGCCTGTCCCTTGGCGCAGGGCACCGCTTGCCAATAGTGGGCCGCAGCCGAAATCCACCTGTCCCTTCTCGATTGGAATTACCCAAATCGCACAGCACTGATCCGAGTTGAACCCCCGGCTCAGCCTTCGTTTGCTCAGCTCCAGCCCCCGCCATGCCACTCCGCCACGTTTTCCGCCTGTCCCTTCTTCCGGCGATAATTCGCCTGTCCCTTTCAACCTCTCGCCTGTCCCTTTCAACCTCTATTCGGGCAACTCTGTCGCGCTCCCATCCTTTTCGCCTGTCCCTACTGAGGCCGACCTATTTTGTCGCCCTCGCGCTCGCGTTTGCCTCCATCGCGGCACGGGCCGCGGCTCCCGTCGCTGAACCGTTCGGCATCCTGCCCGACGGCACCAAGGTTCACCTGTACAGCCTGCGAAACGAAGCAGGATTCCGCGCCGACATCATTACCTACGGTGGCACCATTGTCCGGCTTCTCGCCCCTGATCGCGAAAACCGGATGGCCGATGTCATCCTTGGCCAGCCCACCTTGGATCGCTACCTGGCGGGATCCGCCGCCGCCGCTGCCCTCATTGGCCGCTTCGCCAATCGCATTGCGGACGGAAAATTCACCATCGACGGCAAGGCTTATTCCATTCCACCGAACAGCCGCGGCGCCCTGATCCATGGTGGAAAACGCGGCTTCGACAAAGTCGTCTGGGCGGCGGAACCGACCACGCGCGAGGGCAGCCCCGCCCTTCGGCTGCGCTACACCGCGGACGACGGCGAGGAGGGTTTTCCCGGCCGCCTCCAAGTCGAGGTGCTCTATTCCCTCGAGCCCAAACACGGATTGCGTATCGACTACACCGCTACAACCGACCGGCCAACGCCCATCAATCTGACCAACCACGCCTACTTCAACCTCAAGGGCGAGGGCGAAGGCGACATCCTCGGCCACGAATTGACGCTGCGCGCCAGCCGGTACACACCCGCCAACGCCGGCCTCATTCCGACCGGTGAAATTGCTCCGGTGGCGGGCACGCCCTTCGACTTCACCAAGCCACACCTGATTGGTGAGCGCATTGCCGCCGACCACGAGCAGATCCGGAACGGCCGCGGCTACGACCACAACTTTGTCCTGGACGCAAAGGACGGAAAGCTCGCCCTCGCCGCCACCGTCAGGGAGCCAGCCAGCGGCCGGCTACTCGAAGTGCTCACCACGGAACCAGGCGTCCAGCTCTATACCGCCAACGGATTGAACAACTCCGCCGGGGGCAAAGCCGGCAAACCCTACATCCGCTTTGGCGCGTTCTGTCTGGAAACGCAGCATTTTCCCGACTCCGTGAATCACGCCAACTTCCCCAGCGCGATTCTCAGACCGGGACAAACTTTTCGCAGCACGACTGTCTTCCGTTTCTCAGCGCGCTGATCATCACGACCATTCTGCGAGCCGGCGTCGAGTCTACCGCACCGCACATGTCGAACCTGCCTGAATCGGTGTACGATCGACTGGTGCGGCATCTGCGCGCAGCGGGCGTCGAGTATCGTGAGGTCGAGCACGAGCCAACGCTCACTTCCGCCGACTCCGCCCGCGCGCGCGGCGAACCACTCGGCGTTGGCGCCAAGGCATTGGTGCTGAAATGCGATGGCGATTTTCGCAACGTGATCCTCCCCGCGGATCGCAAACTCGATTCGAAACGCCTGAAGGCCGCGCTACGCGTCAAGGACGTCCGTTTCGCCACGCGCGATGAGTTGCTCGAGCTCACCGGGCTCGTGCCCGGCTCCGTGCCGCCATTTGGTGAACCCATTCTGCCTCTACCGCTGTATGCCGATGTCAGCCTCGGCGTGCAGTATGCCCGCGTCGCCTTCAATGCCGGTGACTTGCGCCGCAGCATCATCATGGCAGCGACGGATTGGGATGCGCTCGCCAAGCCGGCCCGAATCGAGTGCGCCGAAGCCGCCACGGCCTGAGGCCGGGCCCGCCCCGCAGGTTCACCACGCGATGGCCGGTTTCGCCGTGACGTCCCCAAAACTTTCGCATGTGCTGCGCTTCTCTTTGGCACCCGTCACTCTCGCACTCTCTCCATGAACCTCCGTATTTGTCTGACCCTCGTCGTCCTGGGCTTGGGAATGCCACTCGTCAACGCGGCCGAGAATCAGCTCTCGAGCGCCGAAAAATCCGCCGGCTGGGAACTGCTTTTTGATGGCAGGACCTTCAATGGCTGGCGCGTTTATCGTCAGAAAACTCCCCCGACGGAAGGCTGGGTAATCAAGGAAGGCACGCTGCGCACCTTACCAAAGGTGAAGGGCAGCAACATCGTCACCGAACGCAAATTCAAGGACTACGAACTCAGCTGGGACTGGCGGATCCAACCGGGCGGCAACAACGGCATCAAGTACTTCGTCACCGAAGATCGCCCCGCCGCCCCCGGCCATGAGTATCAGCTTATTGATGACGGCGCCCACCCCGACAGCAAATCCATCAAACGCCAAACCGGATCATTCTATGATGTGCTGCCGCCTGCCGCCGACAAGCCGCTCAAGAAGCCCGGCGAGTGGAACACTTCGCGTATCGTTGTTCGCGGGGACAACGTGGAGCACTGGCTGAACGGCAAAAAAATCCTCACGTATCAACTCGGCAGCCCCGAGGTGAAAGCAGGGATCGCGGCGAGTAAGTTTAACAAGTTCCCGGATTTTGGGACCAAGATCGTCGGTCCGATTATGATCACCTATCATAGCGACGAATGCTGGTTCCGAAATCTGAAGATCCGCGAGCTGAAGTAATCGGGCGGAACTCTTCTCCCGTCGGAGCTACCATGTCGGCATGAGTTCCGACAAACCGGTCTACGCGGAAAACACGCCCAGTCCCGACGACCGCCAGCGCGATCAGGCGCCGCGGGAAGAGATTGCCCGCCGCGCGGAAAAGCTGAGGCGCGATCGCAACAGCCCCGCCGGCAGTGAAGAGGCGATCTGGCTCGAGGCGGAGAGCCAGTTAAAGGCCGAAGCCGAATCACGGCCCGTGTCCGGCACGGAATCGCGGCCGTACGTCGACGAGCCTGCGACGCAAGTTCACACGCGTACGAAAACGCAGGACCCGTCCGAATCGGCCGTGCAAACTCGCTCCGCCACCGAAAACAAGAAGCCGCCCACGCCGCGCCTGCGCAATCAGTGAGCGAGGGCACACTCGCTTGCGGGTGGCGTTTTTTTTCGTGAGCTCGCTGGCCTTCAGCCCGGCGGCGGCGTACCCCCGACGCGGCGCAGATTGTCGCACACGATCGCCGCGGCAATCGCCGCATTCAATGATTCAGCGTGCCCGAAACGCGGGATCGTCACTCGCCTCGTGACGCTCGCCGCCACTTCCGGCGAAAGCCCGCGACCCTCGCTCCCAATCACCACCACCGCGTTCTCCAAACGCGGCAGCGTGTGGACGTCTTCCCCGTGCAAGTCGCAGCCGAGCACCGGCACCCCGGCCGATACCGCCGCCAAGAGCGGGGCTAACTCCGCCGTGTACGTTCGGACGCGAGCGAAGGAACCCACGCCCGCGTGAATCACCTTCGGATGAAACCAGTCAGCACAATCCGCCGACGCCACCACCCGGTCACAGCCAAACCAGTCGGCAATCCGCAGAAGGGTGCCGACATTTCCCGCATCCTGCACGCCATCCAGCATGAGCGTCAGCCCGCGCTCGAGCCCGGCGGGCGCAAGCGGCTCACGCACCAGCCTCGCCACGGCGAGCACCGGTGAAGGCGTGGGAAAATGACTGACCCGCGCCATCTCCGACGCGGAGATGAATCGGACGGGCGCCGGCGACGTCGTCATATTGGCGGGCGCCCCGCTCTGCTCCCACTCTTCCGTCGCGAAGAGCTCAACCAGCGGATAATTCGCGGCCAGCAGTTCTGCGACGACCTTCGCACCCTCGACGACGAACAGCCCGAGCTCTTCGCGATGCTTCTTTTCGCGCAAGGAGCGCAGTCGCTGCAACTCGGCCTTGGTCAACACGCCCGGATCTCGACCGTCTCAGTCGCCCGTGGCAAGCAGCGCCTTGCCTTCGCCAAAGAGCTGAACCCGATGCGCCGTCATGATGTATTCGGGTCCCTGCTCGGTCGTGATTAGGAATCCAAGCTGAAATTCACCCTGGGGAAGGCGATCCCTCCGCCGCGCAAATCGGAAACCGCCCAACAGCCAGTCTTCCGATTTCTCCGCGGCCGCGAGATCCGGACGGCTCGCCGTGACCGTCGTGAATATATGGGTCTCCTTTTCCGAACGCAGGACAACGTGGATCGTGTC
>JBBRCR010000027.1:0-33424 GCA_038204695.1 Opitutales bacterium
TTCGCTGGCACTGGGGCGGCGGAACTTCGCTTTGGGTTTTGCCATGGACAAAACTCAGCACGACGGGCCGGAAAAGTCCCGCTTAAAATCAACAACCTCCTCCGCCCTTGCGGTATATCGTTGAGAAAGATTCGGCCCTACAACGTCAACGTCGCAGGAAAATGCGGGTTGACTTTCGATTAAGTGAACTTCACTTTCTTCCCTCCTTTTCGAGCCATGACCACCACTGAGACAAAGCAGCAGACTCCCACGCCCGCGGAAATTCCGTTCACCACGCCGCAAGCGATGAGTCGTTACGTAACGGACACGGGCAAGATTCTGCCACGCAAGTACACCGGACTCTCTGCCAAACACCAGCGTGCCGTTACGCGTACGCTGAAACACTCGCGGAACATGCTGCTTGCGCAGTAACCGCGCAGTACATACCGATTTTCAGGGCCGGAGCATTCCTCCGGCCTTTTTTGCGCCATGATGAAAACGTCAGCTCGGTTTTATCGCGGTACCGCCCGCAACCTCCGTTTTCTGGCGCGGCAATTGCGGCGCGGAGAGCTCGTGGCGGTGCCAACGGAGACCGTATATGGGTTGGCCGCGAATGCGCTTGATGCCACCGCCTGCCAGAAGATTTTCGAAGCGAAGGGTAGACCATCCACTGACCCTTTGATCGTTCACATCCACGATCTCCGGCAGCTTTCAGAGCTTTGCCATGTTTCCCCCGCAGCGTTGAAACTGGCAGAAGCCTTTTGGCCGGGACCCCTCACGATGGTTTTGCCGAAAAAGCCGATCGTTGCTGACGTGATCACCGCCAGCCGGACCACCGTTGCCATCCGGATGCCGCGCCATCAGCTGCTTCGCCGGTTCTTGCGTTTGGCGGCAGTCCCGGTGGCTGCCCCGAGCGCAAATCCATTTGGGTATGTCAGCCCCACGACGGCACGTCACGTCTACGACGGACTCGGCACCAAGATTAGGTACATCCTAGACGGGGGGCCCGCGCAGATAGGGCTGGAGTCGACGATCATCGATCTTCGCCGTCCCCGAAAACCTCAGTTGTTGCGACCAGGCGCGATTACCCAAGCGCAACTGGAAGCAGTTCTGCGGTGTCGCGTCTCAGTCCACCAACGGCGGACCGCCAGCGTCTCAGCGACGAAATCCCAACTGGCGCCCGGACTTCTTAAGCGGCATTACAGCCCAACGACACCGGTAGTTTTGCACGCCGCGTTGAAGTGCTTTCCGGCGAAGCAGGAAGCGTATCTGTGCATCCGACGCCCGGACGGCCCGCGTCCCACGAATCTATTTTGGCTGGATGCACGTGGAAATCTGCCCGCGGCCGCCCGCCGCCTCTTCGCGACGCTCCGCAAACTCGACGGGATGGCATTTGACCGAATCCATGTGGAGTTTGCCCGCGGCGAAGGGCTGGCCGTCGCGATCAACGACCGACTGCGCCGCGCCGCCTCGTGCTGAGGCCGACCATATAATGGCTCTTGAAAATGCGCGATTTGTCGGTGAGGTGTCGACGGCTCCCCAAACCTCGAGGCCCACTGGGGAAAACCCAAAGAGTGGAGCGCATGTGAACCGGTCCCGGCTTTCGTCAACTGGAGAGGTCGGTCGACGACTTGCGCCGCGTCAGATTGGGGCTGACCCGAATTCGCAGGCACTCAACGCAATGAGCCGGCAACGTGCGTCAGCGGCCCTCGGACTCGCCTTCGGCTTTTGACATCACGACGTAATAATCCTTGTACGACTTGTCGTAATACTGAGCGTAATAATAACCGGATACGGCAAGGTTGAGCCCGTTGAGCACGGCGCCGAAATTGGGCACATTCGCTTCCTGCAGCCGTTTCGCCGCGAACTGCGCGGCCTTCCGGCGCACGCGGTTGAAGAAGATGGTGAAGATCGAGCCATCGACCAGTGGCAGCACTATCAACGCATCACTCACCGCCGCGAGCGGCGGGGTGTCGATGAGGATCCGGTCGTACCGTTTGCGCAGGTCCGATAGCATGATTTCGAAAGACTTGCTGTTGAGAATTTGTGTCGGGTTTTTGGCGCGTCCACCCGCGACCAACACGTCCAGATTTGGATGCACATTGCGCATCACGACCTCGTCGAGGGTCGCCTTGTTGGCACACACATCAATCACGCCCTTCAGATTCTCGAGCCGGAATGACTTGTGCACATTCGGCTTCCGCAGATCACAATCGACAATCACCACGCGTTCGCCGTGTGCCGCAAAAGTAAGGGCGAGGTTGGTCGTGACGAAGGACTTTCCTTCACCGGGAATCGTGCTTGTGGTGAGGATACATTTTGCATTCTTGCTCTCGTCTTTCAGCCGCAAGCTTGAATGCAAGGTGAGAAACGCCTCCGCCACCTGGCGATCGGCATTATTTACGACGACCTGCGCCTTGTCGGGCTGGTCCATACGCTTCAATTGCGGAATGATGCCGATGAGGGGCAGCCCAACGACACCTTCAATGTCGAACGAGCTCTTCACCCGGTCGTCGATGAACGCGACGAAGAAAGCGAACGCCAAGCCAAGGCCCAAGCCACCGACAACGCCCAAGCCAAGATTAAGGGGTACGTTGGGCGACATCGGCTTTTCCTCCGGTGGCGGAACCGCCTTGTCCACAATCCGTGCATTCTGAGTCGCGAAGTTGCCCGACATCGACGTCTCAGTCTGCCGTGCGATGATCGTCTGCAGCAACTGTTCCTGCGTTTTCAGTTCCCGCTCCCGCTTGTTGTATTCAAGCGCAAGTCGATCCAACTGCAGCGATTCCTCTGTGCGCTTTTCAAGCACCTGCCTTGCCTGTTCGTAAGTGCGCTGGGCATTCTGATACTCGGATTCGACCTGAGCCGCCGATTGATCAATGGCCTTCTGTAACTCCTTCTGGGTTTCCGCCAACTGGTTTTGTGCCTTGAGCATCTCAGGATGTTTTTCGCGGTAGCGCTTGGACAACTGCGCCAGTTGGATCTTCTGGGCGGCGAGTTGCTGCGTCAGCTGGATTATCAACGGCTGGCTCGCAATGAAGCTGAGTTCGGTGAGATCTCCGCCATTACCGCGCCGGTCCTGCACCTGTTTCAAGCGTATATTGGCAATGCTGAGTTGTTGTTCGGCCCGCGTTGTTTCGGCGCTTACAGCTTTCAGCGCCTCGTTCACGATATCCTTGCGCGAGTCAAGTGACACCATGTTGTTCTTTTCCTTGTAGCCTTGGATCTCGGTGGCGAGTTGGTCGACCTGCTTGCGCTGCAAATTGATGGTGTCCTTGAGATCGTCGACCGCCTTGGTGGACATGCCCATCCGGAGCAGTGTATTATGATCCAGGTAGGCCTCGGCAAAAAGATTGGCGACCTTCGCCGCCACAAAGCGATCAGGGTGCTGAAACGCGATGTTTACGACCAAGGTCAATCGTTGCGGGACGATCTTGCGATTCCGGACTAACTTTTCACCAAGATAGTTCAGGTCGGGGCTGCTACGCTCATAGGGTGCGAGGAACGCCCGGAGATCGTCGCCTTTGAGCCGCTCAGCCACCATTTGAACGATGGCCGCACTCTCGATCACCTTAATCTGCGTATTGAGATCCTCCGCCGAGCGAATGTCCGTGTCGACGACCTGCTGCACCTGCATGATGGTCGGGTCCCGCCGGAAAATCTGCACGGTCGAAGTGGCCTGATAAATTTTCGTGTCGCTCAGCGTGTAAACAAGCGAACTCGAAAACACGACGAGGAAGACGACCACGATATACCAGATGCGTTCCCGCAGGATCAGCAGGTAATCCTGGAACGTGCGCTGGATCTGGCCACCGCCAGCCTCACCGCTGTATCCGTATCCGACCTCGGAATACCCGGCGTAATTGCCGCCGTAATTGTAGCTCGGGCTGTCTTTGGACTGTTTGAGGCCGGAATCGGTGGGCATGGCGTGTTGATTAAAGGATCCGCTCCGGCACAAACACCAGATCGTCGGGTTGCAGCATGATATTTTCTCGTTCCCCGCCTTTCATGATCGCATCGACGTCGATCGACATTGTTTTTGGCTCTCCATCTGGATTAATGCGCGTCAACTTTACCGCCTTGAGATTCGCCAGGCGACTGTGGCCTCCGGCCAACGACAGTGCGCTTAGAATGCTCAAGCCCCGCTCTTGCGGAAAAGGAATGCGGCCGGCGTTGTTGACTGCGCCGACGACGTTGACGCTCCGTTCGGCATATTTCTCGACGAAAACCGTCACCTGAGGATCGACGAGATAATCCTTATTATACAGCGCACGGATTTTCTCCTCCGCCTGCCGTACAGTCAGACCTTTCAAACTGACCGACTGAATGAGCGGCAGGTTGACCGTCGACTCCTGAGAGATGCTGACCATTCCGCCCTTGTTAATCTCGTCCTCTTGGAAGACATGGACACGAAGCACATCCTGCGGCTGAAGCACGTAATCGGCTCGGGGGGCCGACGACGCTCGGACGGATTCCGATTTTGCGCCCGGGCGGGCATTGGACACGGTCTGGCCTGACATGAATGGCAAACCAGCGGCGATTACAGCTAAAACATAGGGCATGCCGATTCGGAATTTCATGAAAAAAAAAGACGGAAGAAGACGTCCACGGTCTTCTTCCGCCAAAATATGGTCAAGCGGTCTTCTTGAGCTTAGTACCGGAATTGCGCAGCCACGCTGAATACGTTATTCTTAAAATCGTTATTGCGCAGTTCCGAGTCGAACTTGCGGTGCATGTAGGCACCGATAATCCGCGTATTGATATTGATGATATATGTGGTGCCCACTTGGGCTTCCCAATAGTCATCGGTACGGGTGCCGTAATCGATGCGGCGGTAGCTGAGCCCGCCGTTCATGCTCCAATCATCGCTCACTCTCGTCGTCGCCAAACCGTTCAAGATGAAATTTTTCTGCTGCTGACCTTGCGGGCTGGTGCCAAAGTCGTTCGACGCACCAAACTGGATGTTTGTTTTCGGGGAGACCTCATACGCGAGGCTCGCATCCATGCCGAGCTGGCTGTCGTCAGAATTCCGGCGCCGGGTGATGGGGTCGACCCCACTCACATTCCGCTGATTGTAACCCACCGTGAAGCGTCCGGTGAGTTTAGGGGTGAATTCGCCGCGGGCGCCGACGTTGAAGTAATGGTCCGTCGAGTCAGCGCCGGCATCGACCTTGTAGTCACGATATCGGTAGCCAACGCTCAAGTCGACTTTCGGCGTCCACTTGTAAAACAAATCGAGCGGGATGGTGAGGCTTTCCGAATCCGTGTAGCGGGCGCGCTTGTAATCTTCGTTCGTGAAGTTGATGCCCGCGCCGACAGAGGTTAACTGCGAGACTTCAACTTCAGCATTACCGCCGGCGGTGAACACATCACGACGCGTAAGGCCACGAATATCAAAGGAGTTCTGGTTGAGTTCGTGGTACCCGACATTGAAACCAAGTTTCAACTTTCCATCATCATAACGGGTGACGAAGTCACCCGAAAAGAGGTTGGAATTCACTCCGTTGTTGTCGGAGTAGACCGTAAATGCGTCCACGAGCGTCAATACGCCCTGTAGTTGGGCCCCCTTGCCAAAGGTAAGCTCAACGCCTGGATTGAGATCAAAAATGATATCATCTTCACCGTCGCTGGACAGAAAGATGTTGTCGTCCACCCGCACGCCCAACAGGCCGGTCACAAACAGTTCTGCACCATCTCCGATCGCCATAAAAGGCGCAGCTTGGCTGGCGGTAACCAGAGAAAGGGTAATTAACCCGAGACGTATATGCTTATTCATTGGCGTGCGGTTGATTTGCGTGCAGGGAAGCTGGTGTGATGAATGGACTCGGAGGAATGACGGTGCGGGCCATGCCAAGTTTCACTAGACCGGCCCAGATGTCTCTTAACTGCAAAATCATCGTCAATTCCGCTAAAGGTGGAGTCAAGGGCTCCAGGTGAGCGCTGCAAGATTTTTCTCCATCAGTGGCGTAGGAGAAAGTCGGATGACAAAAGTTTGACACAGCCGAGCAGTGCAGCTTTGTCGTTTGTTCCCCCATCCGGTTCCTCGTTGAGGCGCTACCCCTGCGCATTTCCGCCGTTCATGACAATCGTCCGCAACGCGTCGAGCAATTGCATGTTTTGTTCGCGGCTTCCGACGGTGATACGCACCCAATCAGGCAGTCCGTATGACTGTACCGGACGCACGATGATTCCGCACCGCTGCAGCGCGTCGAATACGCGCGCACCATCCCCCACTTTGACCAGCATGAAGTTTGCGACGCTTGGCACAACTTCCAGTCCGAGGTCCCGGCAACCGCTCTCCAGTTGCCGCAAACCCGCCCGATTCTCATCGGCACAACGCGTTGTGAATTCGTGGTCGTCGAGTGCGGCCATCGCCGAAGCCTGCGCAATCGCGTTTACGTTGAATGGCTGGCGCACGCGGTTCAGCAGGGCGCACAACTCGGCATCCGCGTAACCGTAGCCGATCCGAAGAGACGCCAGCCCGTAAATTTTGGAAAACGTGCGCAGACAAATCACTTTCCGCCCTTCGCTGAGCAGCGGTCTCAAATCTGGCGCGAGAGAGAGAAAGTCGGCGTACGCTTCGTCGAACACCACGACAACATGTTCGGGCACGGCGCGGGCAAATTCCAGCAATTCATCCTCGGTGTTGGCCGTGCCGGTAGGATTGTTTGGGCTGCAAACGCAGACGAGCTTCGTGCGGGGAGTGATGGCGGCAGCCATCCGTCCCAAATCATGCCGCCAGTCGCGCAGCGGCACTTCGATGGCCTTCGCACCGAACAAGAGTGTGACCAGCTTGTACACGACAAATGCCGGCACCGCCATCACCACCTCGTCACCAGGCGCTAGGAATACACGGCCGAGCAGCTCGATGATCTCGTTCGAACCATTTCCCACGATGAATTGATCCGGCGCCAAACCAACCGACATGGCCAGCTTCTGCCGCAGTCCGAAGCAACCGCCGTCGGGATAGAGTTGGGCCCGCTCCAGCGCACGTTTGCCAGCGGCAACCGCGAGCGGCGACGGCCCAAACGGGTTTTCATTCGACGCGAGCTTGATGATTCCCTCGGGGTTCATTCCAAGCTCACGCGCGACATACTCAATCGGCTTGCCCGGTTCATAGAACGGCTGCGTGAGTGCCGATGCATTGGCCAACGACCGATATTTCATGCTTCGCGAATGGCGCGAATGGACATGGATTCCAACCCCTTTCACTCTGCAAGCATGTCATGCCCGCCGCCTCGCTCCGTTCGCGCCTGGACGATTCTGCTGGCGCTCGCGCTCGTAGCCACCCGTCGCTCCACGACGCCGCCCACCATCGAAACAGGCGAAATTGGCGGCGCAAAATTCCCGTTTGCACGCCCTGCACTGTGGAATCGTAACATCCTGTTGCTCGCCCATGGTCATCGAGCCGAGGACCGGCCGCTCGTCGCCGATTTGTTTCCCGAGCAACTCTCCCGCAAAGCACTGCTTGATGAGGGCTGGATTATCGCAAAGACAAGCTTCCGCCGGAATGGCATCATCATCGTTGACGCGATTGCCGATCTCGACGCGCTGCGCGCGAACATCGCCGAACGACTTGGCCCACCAAACCGCGCCCGGCGTAGTTCGCCCCGTTTTTGTCACGCCCCGGACGCGTCAACGTAAACCAGCGCGAGCGGCTTTCCGCTTTCCGCGCTCTGCTAACGTGGCTTGACCGGCGATGTCGTCACGCTGCGCCGGTACGACCAGCCTTCCCCGTGAGCCTTATCTCGAGCGGATGACCAGTATCCGCCGACCGCGTACGGCTCGGCACCCGGACCCATTGCATGCCCGCCGCGTCAGCGGCGCGCATCCCGGGTTCGGCATCTTCGAATACCAGACAGCGCTCCGGCGGTACCTGCATCAGCTTCGCGGCGAGCAGGAACATGTCGGGCGAAGGTTTGCCGTTAACCACGTCATCCGCGGTCACGACCACTTTGAAGAGTGGGGCGAGCCCGGAGAGTTGCAGCGAACGAAGAACCACCTCGCGCGGCCCTCCCGACGCAATCGCGGCCGGATGCGTTTGCGTCACGCGCCGGGCAAATGCCGCGACTGGCTCGATGATCTTCGCGTCGGCCTGAAGTTCCCCGAACAGCGCCTCCTTGTGGTGGAAAACCACATGAGGATCGACCGCGAGGCCGTAGTGCGCCGCGATCAGTTCAGCGACACGACGCGTCGGCACACCTCCCAGCGAATAAAAAAGATCCTCGTCCAGCGTGCACGTAAGGCCGGCGCTGCGCATGGCGGCGTCCCACGCGCGGTAATGCAGCGGCATCGTATCCACAAGCGTGCCATCGAGGTCAAATATGTAGCCGGCGAACTCGCCAGCAGGAATCTCCAGTTTCATCGAACTGCCCAAGCTGTTCCTGCCCGGTAGCGACGCAACCGAATCCGGCTTTCGGCCGTGCGGTGGTGCTTCCGCCGGTGGCGCCAGCACCCCGCCTCCGAAAACGCGCGCAGATCGCAGGTTAAATCGACACGTCCTCCCGTCGTTCCATCTCCTCGCATAGATCCTCGAACCTGCGCCTCAATCGCGTGGCATTCGGCAAATCGTAATGGCCCGGCACAATCCAGCGCGCTCCCAAGGACCGCGCCTTGCGCAAGCTCGCCGATACCTGCGCGAAGTCATCGCTGAATATTCTGGGGGATGCCTGAGTCCGCATCAGGAACCGCACCCAGAGATCACCGCTGAACAGCAGATTGTGCTTTGCAGAATAAAAACCGCAGTGTCCCACCGTGTGCCCCGGCAGGGTGACCACCCGCAGTCCACCCCAGAAGGGTAGTTCCTCGCCATTGCGCAGTGGCACGTCGATCTTGACTGGCTGATAGCGAGTCACCGCCCGGCCGATCGCTTCAAGAACGCCCGCCACGCGTGACAATCCGGCATACGGATACACGCCGTCGATGTGGGGCTGATCGGCCGGATGAGCAAAAAGCGGCGCCCCCGTCCACGCCTTCAGCTCCGCGGCGTTGCCTGCATGATCGAGATGCCCATGAGTGAGCAGGATCGCCCGCACGTCATGCGGGCTCACGCCGGCATTCGTCATGACGCGTTGGATGCGTCGCGCATCACCGGGAAATCCAGTGTCGAGCAGCACCGCGCCCTCCGCGTCGACGAGCACGTGTGCAACGCTCATCATGCCACGCACCATGTAGAGGCCTGGCGGCCAGTCCCGCGGATCAGTTCCAGGCGCGGTTTCCACGATTCACAAGGAAACGGCCGGCTCCACGGCGCAAACGTCACGTCCGCCATCGGCACCCACCCGCCACCGGACATTCCAGCCGGCAATCGTCATTCCATACGTGCGCGACCGCTCGTCCTGATAAGCAGGCGTCACGTCAAGCCGGAGGATCTGCCGCACAAGTGTCGTACATGCCGGGCCCAACCGGGCCGCACAGTCCGGTGGGATGACGATCGCTTCTGGACGAACCAGGCTCGGCGCTGCCAGGGCCCAGTCCGCCGCCGCATCCGGCACCGCTTCGCACCACGGCAGGTAGGGCTTCAGATCGTACACGGGCGTGCCGTCGACCGAGTCGACACCTCCGACGCGCACGCACCCGGGGTCCATGCCCAGAATGCGAACCAGCGAAAGGCCGAGCCCGTTCGGGCGGTTGGGCAAGCGCGACGCGAACACGCCGACGCGTTCATTACCACCGAGCCGCGGCGGCCGGACCACTGCGCTGCCCGTCCACGGAGCATTCGCGTGAAATCCCGTGATCAGCCAGACATGAGAAAACGCCTCGAGTCCACGCGTGAACTCAGGAGCGGAGAACTCCGGCCGAAATTCGACCCGGCCCTCCGCTTCCGGCACCAGCCCGCTCTGCCGCGGCACGCCAAACTTTTCGGGAAACGGTGTCCGCAACACCGCGATGGGACTGAGCGTGACCTCATGCATCCACGTCTTTTCTCAGATAAACCAGTTCCACACGAGCCCGAGAAAACCAGACGCAGCCACCACGGGGATGATGCCCGCTTTGAACCGCTGCAGCGCCACGAAACCCGCAGCCGCGAGTGCAATCGCGAACCAATCCAGACCGCCGCGCGGGGGGAGGAAAACATGCCACCCGAACCAAACCGCGAGATTGAGGACGACGCCGACAACCGACGCCGTGACGGCCGCCAGCGCGCTGCCCCAAAAGGTATTGCGGCGCAATTGCTCGATGTGCGGGGCGCCCAGGAAAATCCAAAGGAAGCACGGCACAAAGGTGGTCCACGTCGTGATTGCAGCGGCGAGCGTTGCCATCACGACGGGCGCAGTTCCCCCGGCTTGATTCCAACCGCCTATGAAGCCCACAAATTGCACGACCATGATCAGGGGACCGGGAGTGGTCTCGGCCAACCCCAAGCCATCAAGCATCTGCGGAGCCGTGAGCCAGCCATGGTTTTCCACCGCCTCCTGCGCGACGTAAGGCAAAACTGCATACGCTCCACCAAATGTCACCATGGCCGCTTTGCTGAAGAAAACGCCTTCGCGCGCCAGCACGCCATCCCACCCCTGCCACAGTCCGGCCGCCACCACGGGAGTCCACCAAAGGATGAGCGATGTCACCAGCACCGCGGCGGCGCGGGCCCACGACGGCCGGGCGTGAGCCGGCGAGTCGTGCGTGTCGTCGATGATCGCGCGGCCACTCGCCGCTCCGGGAACGGCGGCACGCGCGAAAGCCGCCGGGAAAAACTTCCCCCCGGCGAGTCCAATCGCAGCCGCGGACGCCACGATGACCGGAAACGGCACGTGGAAAAAATAGGTCACAATGAACGCGGCCGCAGCGAGCGCCCACTTGGCCGGAGTGCGGAGCGCGTGACGACCAATTCGCAGCACCGCCGCCGCCACGATCGCCGTCACGGCCGGCTTCAGCCCATAGAAGATGGCTGCAATCCACGGGATGTTGCCATACGCGACGTAAATCCAGCTGAGCCCCCACAGCAGCACGGCGGAAGGCAGCACGAAGAGCACTCCCGCCATGATGCCACCCCACGTACGATGCAGCAGCCACCCACAATATGTCGCCAGCTGCGTTGCCTCGGGACCAGGCAGCAGCATGCAAAAATTGAGTGCGTGCAAAAACCGCTGCTCGCCGATCCACTTTCGCTGCTCCACCAATTCGGTGTGCATGAGGGCGATCTGGCCCGTCGGCCCCCCGAAGCTGACGAAGCCCAGACGCAGCCAGAATCGAAATGCTTCACGAAAACTCGGAGGCGCCGCCATCGCACTTGAACGAAGTGCGGTCTCACCCCGTTCGCCAGCTTGGAGTGGAAACGGAGCACCGGCGGCGTCCGCGCAGCGCCCAAACCTATTCGGCGGGTTTCCATTTGCCCGACCCACCAGCGGGCGCAATGTCGCCGCATTCCGCCATGGCAACCCGTCGCATTCTGACGCCCCTCTTCTTCGTTCTCTTCGGGTCGACGCTGTTTGCCCAGGAATTCGATGTCGTCATTCGACACGCACGCCTAATTGACGGCACGGGAGCCAAAGCCCACGCCGGAGACATCGCAGTACGCGGCGGCTTCATTGCTCGAATGGGCGATTTTCCGGGCCGCGGAAAAATGGAAATCGACGCGCGAGGCCAGGTCGTCGCGCCGGGTTTCATCGATGTTCACACTCACGCCGATGACATTGCGGAACTGCCCATCGCGGAGAATTTCATCCGGATGGGCGTCACGACGGTTGTGACCGGCAACTGCGGCAGCTCTCCCCTCGAAGTGGGAACTTTCTTCGAGGAGATTGTGCGGGTGGGAGTGACCCTGAATGTCGCGACGCTGATTGGGCAAAACACGGTGCGCAGTCAGGTGATGGGCGGCAGCTTCATGCGGCCGCCCACCGCGGAGGAGCGGGAAAAAATGCGGCAGCTGGTGTCGCGCGCGATGCAGGAAGGCGCGGTGGGCTTGAGCACGGGTTTGATTTACCTGCCCGGTACGTATTCGAAGACCGACGAGATTGTGGACCTGGCCAAAGTCGCCGCGGCGGCCGGAGGAATTTATGCGAGCCACATGCGGCATGAGAATTCGCAGATTCTGGACGCACTGGCCGAGCTGACGCAGATTGCGCGTGAGGCCCGAATCCCGGCGCACGTATCGCACATCAAGCTCAGCGGACCCCAGGCTTGGGGTCGCGCCGACGAGGTGATTGGGTTCATCGCCAAAGCTCGGGCCGAGGGGCTCGAGGTGACGCAGGACCAATACGCCTACACCGCCTCGAGCACTGGCATTGCCACGCTCGTGCCGAGCGAGGTGAGAGAAGGCGGCACGAAAAAATTCATCGAGCGACTCACCGACCCGGCGCAAAGAAAAGCGATGATCGCAGGGATGAAGGACAGCCTCGCTCGGAGCCAGCGCACCGACTTCGGTTACGCCGTGATCGCGAGCTTCAAAGCCGACCCGCGGCTCAACGGCAAAACCGTCGTGGAGGCAGCGCGAATCGTGCGTGGGGCGGACACAATCGAAGATCAGATTGAAGTGGTGCTCGACATCGTGGCGCGCGGCGGAGCGAACGGAGTGTTTCACACGATGAACGAAGACGATCTGCGAAAATTCCTCGGGCAACCGCTCACGATGATCGCATCGGACTCGGGCGTGCGGAAGTTTCGCGACGGGGTGCCGCATCCCCGCGGCTACGGCAACAATGCGCGGATTCTCGCGCGTTACGTTCGCGAGTTGAAACTGCTAACGCTCGAAGACGCGGTGCGCCGGATGACTTCGCTGCCGGCGCGGACGTTCCATTTAAAACAGCGCGGCGAACTGCGTCCGGGATTTGTCGCGGATTTGGTCGTGTTCGACCCCGAGTCGGTCGAGGCACCGGCCACGTTTGATGACCCGCACCATTACGCGGTGGGTTTCAGCGAGGTGCTGGTGAATGGGACTCCCGTCATCCGGGCATCCGAGTTGACGCCGGCTCGGCCCGGCCGGCCCGTCAAATTGAATGAATAATCAGCGCGCGGCCTGCGCGCGGTGAACGTCCGAACTCGCGGCGGTGCTGTTCCGCGCCAGCCATCTTCACGATGCCCGTGCCCCCGCGGACCGCGCGATCCACGCCATCGTCTTTTCTGCAAGCGCGTCGAACGCGCTCACCGCCAGTCCCAGGTGTTCCTCCTTTGTATCCTCAATCTTGTTATGGCTGATTCCATGGAGGCTCTGCACGAACATCATGACCGTGGGGACGCCGGCCCCCGCCACTTCCGCCGCATCGTGCAACGGCCCCGAAGGCAGCCGGTGGGAAACGCCAGCCGTCTCGGTGATGGCGTCATCACACAGCGCAATCAAATCCGGATGAAACGGTCGCGGTTCGATATGCCACAGCCGCTCCCAGGCCACCTGCACGCGGCCTTCCGCCGCGAACCGCTCGCTCGCATCGCGTGCCTCGCGCAGCATGCGCGCCAGCGCGTCCGCGTCGAGGTGCCGCTGGTCGAGCGTGACGCGGCACTCTTCCACCACACTCGTCACAATCCCCGGCTTCGTCGTGCAGGAACCGATCGTGCACACGCCATTGCCGCTGCGCTCCGCAATCGCGTAAATTTCCTGGCTCATCCTGGCAGCCGCCAAGAGCGCGTCGCGCCGCCGGTTCATCGGCGTGCTGCCGGAGTGCGCCGCCTGGCCGCGAAACGTGATCGCGTGGCGCTCGACGCCAAAGGTCCCGAGCACCGCACCGAGCGGCAAATTCAAATCCAACAGCACCGGCCCCTGCTCGATGTGCAGCTCGATGTACGCCGCGGCATCGCGCAATTCGCGCCCGCATTCCTTCACCCGCGAAAAGTCGATCCCCACGTTCCTCAAAGCATCCGGCAGCGTAATGCCATCGCGGTCCCGCAGTGCCCGCGCCTCCTCGATGTCCAGCGTACCGGAGCAGGCGGACGAACCGAAAAGGCTCTTGCCGAAACGCGCGCCCTCCTCGTCCGCCCAATCGACCACCCGCACGGTGACAGGCGGCTGGCCGTGATACTCGGCATTGATCCGCCGCAGAATTTCAACCCCGGCCATCACATTCAGGCAGCCATCCAGCCAGCCGCCGTTCGGCACAGAGTCCATGTGACCGCCGATGATCAGCGTGCGGTCGGATTTGCCTCGCAGCGTCGCCCACACGTTTCCCGCTTCGTCGGGATGCACCTCGACGGGCAACGCCTGCAATTTCTCGCGAAGCCAGGCGCGAGCCGTGAGCCATTGGCCGGTGAACGCGACACGCTGGGCACCGTTCTCGTCGCCCGTCAGCCGGCGCAATTCCTTGAGTTCAGCGACCGTGCGTTTGGGATCGAGCAATGGGCTCACGGCAGGCGGATGGTAATGCCGTCATGCGATGGACGGCGGGGGGCGGAAGTCATGGCCGGAGGGCGCGGGGGCGAGATTGCTTTGTGGCTTGGAAACTACAAACACGCGCACCACATTCAATCCGGGATTCCCCCAAAAACCGCGACCATCGATCCTGGATAGGTCACACCCCTGACGCCCACCTACGGTCATCCGGGGGCTTGTTTTCCCCTCAACCCATTCCCTCCATGCCCACGCTCGCCACCACCGTTGATGGCTTAAAACTCCCCAACCCTTTCGTAATCGGATCCGGCCCGCCCGGCACGAACCTCTCCGTGATTCAGCGCGCGTTTCGCGAAGGCTGGGGCGCCGTGATCGCCAAGACGATCAGCCTGGATGCCTCCAAGGTCGTCAACGTCACCCCGCGTTACGCCAAACTTCATGCCGCAAGCGGTGAAGTCATCGGCTGGGAAAACATCGAACTGATCAGCGATCGGCCGTTCCATTTGTGGATCGAGGAGTTCAAGCGTTGCAAGGACGCCCACCCGGATGGCGTGCTCATCGCCTCCATCATGGAGGAGTATCGCAAGGATGGGTGGATCGAAATCGTGGAGCGCTGCCAGGACGCAGGCGTCGATAGTTTCGAGCTCAATTTCTCGTGCCCGCACGGCTTGCCCGAACGCAAGATGGGCGCTGCCATGGGTCAAGATCCGGCCATTCTCGAGGAGGTATGTGGCTGGGTGAAATCGGCCGCGAAGAAACCGTTCTGGGCAAAAATGACCCCGAACATCACGCACATCGAGGAACCCGGACGGGCGGCCCTGCGCGGCGGGGCGACGGGGCTGAGTGCGATCAACACGATCCGCAGCGTGATGGGCGTTAACCTGGACACGCTTCGGCCGGAGCCGTCAGTCGAAGGCTATACGACGCCGGGCGGATACTCGTGCCGAGCCGTCAAACCAATCGCGCTGCGGATGGTGATGGAACTTGCCACAATGATCCGGAGCGAATTTCCGGACCGTTCACTTTCCGGCTTGGGCGGAATCGAGAGCGGCGACGATGCCGCGCAATTCATCCTGCTTGGAGCGGACACCGTGCAGGTCTGCACCGGCGTGATGAAGTTTGGGTATGAATGCGTGAAGCCAATGTGCGAGCAACTGCTGGCCTTCATGGCGAAGCACAAATTCGAAACGCTGGAGGATTTCAAGGGGAAGAGCCTCCCGTACTTCACGACGCACGCCGATCTGGTGAAGCGGCAATTTGAACGCAAGGCCGCGCAAAAGCGGGCGGCTTCCGCCGCCGCCGGCGCCAGGGTCGTGAAGAGCGACGGCGAATGGAGCGGCGACGAGTTCGTGAAGCAATCCGACGCGCTCTCACGCGGGTGACGAATCACCGGCTACCCAGCAGGCTTTCAACGTCCATGACCACCTCTTTTCTCCCCTGCCCGCATTTCATTGGCGGCGATTGGCGCATAACAAACGATGGCGGCACACCCGTCTTCAATCCCTCGACGGGCGACGTCATCGCTGAGTGTCCCGCCGGAGGCACAGTGGAGGTCAATGCGGCGGTCGAGGCGGCGCATCAGGCATTCGCGAGCTGGCGCGAAACACCACCGGTGGATCGCGCGCGGGTGTTCTTTCGCTACCGCCAGCTGATTGAGCAGAACTTCGATCAGCTCTGCGCCACGGTTTCGCGGGAGCACGGCAAGACGCACGCCGAAGCGCGGGGCTCCGTTTACCGCGGCCTTGAAAATGTCGAGTATGCCTGCGGCGTGCCGTCACTACTTTTTGGAGACACGCTCGAGAATCTGGCGCGCAGCGTCGATTGTGAGACCTACCTCCAGCCGCTGGGAGTCTGCGTCGGCATCACGCCGTTCAATTTTCCCGCGATGGTTCCGCTGTGGATGTTTCCGCTCGCGATCGCCTGCGGGAACACGTTCGTCCTCAAACCGAGCGAGAAAGTCCCGCTCAGCGCCGTGCTCCTCGGCCAGCTGCTCGAGCAGGCAGGCTGTCCCCGGGGCGTGTTCAACGTGGTGCATGGCGGCCGGGCGTGCGTCGACGCCCTGCTCACCCACCCGAAGGTGCGGGCCGTCTCGTTTGTCGGCTCCACGCCAATCGCAAAATACATCTACGAAACCGGCACCCGTAACGGGAAGCGCGTGCAGGCCAATGGGGGGGCCAAGAACTATATTGTGATTATGCCGGACGCAGATGTCGGCAAGACGGTGGAAGCGGTCTCGACCGCGGCCTTTGGTTGCGCCGGCGAACGCTGCATGGCCGGCTCGACCGCGATCACCGTGGGGCAGGCAGCCGAACGCGTGCTGCCGTCGCTCGTGACCGCGGCGAAAGCGATCCGGATCGGGCGGACGGACCAGCCCTCCGGGCAACCCGATATGGGACCGGTCATCACGGCCCAGCATCGCGATCGTGTTTTGACCTTGCTCGCGACGGGCGAAAAAGAAGGCGCCAATGTCATTGCCGACGGACGCAGCGTGAAAGTGCCGGATGCCCCGCGCGGATTCTATGTTGGCGCGACGATCGTGGATGGCGTTCAGGAGACCATGACGCTGGCGCGCGAAGAAGTATTCGGACCGGTGCTCAACGTGATGCGCATGGACGATCTCGGTGCCGCGATCGAGCAGGCGAACCGCTCGGCGTTTGGCAATGGCGCCGCCATCTTCACGAACAGCGGTGCCGCAGCCCGCGAGTTCAAGCACCGCGTCAAAGCCGGCATGGTGGGCATCAACGTGGGCGTGCCCGCGACGATGGCGATGTTTCCGTTCACCGGGTGGGACGAGTCGTTTTTCGGGGACCTGCACATCCAGGGCCGCGAAGCCGTCCAGTTCTACACCCAGCAAAAAGTCGTCACGAGCCGCTGGTTCGGCGGCGAAGCGGGCGATGTGTGGAAAAAGTGAGCCATGGCCCTTCTCATCAAGAACGGCGAAATCGTCACGGCCGACTCGCGGTACGTCGCGGACATCTATTGCGAAGACGAAACGATCACGCGGATTGATCGCAATATAGCGGCACCGCCGGGGACGGAGGTCGTCGAGGCGCGGGGGAGGTATGTGTTTCCCGGGTTCATCGATCCGCACGTGCACATCTACCTGCCCTTCATGGGCACGCTGGCGAAGGACACGTATGAGACCGGTTCGAAGGCGGCGCTCGCCGGCGGGACGACCACGCTGATCGAGATGTGCTGTCCCGCCCGCAAGGACGATGCGCTCGCGTCGTTCGAATTGTGGATGGCCCAGGCGGCAGGAAAGTCCGCCTGCGATTTCACGTTCCACATGGGTGTGACAAAATTCGATCCGACGACCGCCGCGCAGCTGCGCGAAATTGTGGCGCGCGGCATCAGCTCGTTTAAAATCTTTCTGGCGTACAAAGGCGCCTTCGGCATCGACGACACGGAGCTCTACCGGACGCTGAGGCTCGCGCAGGAACTCGGCGTCATCGTGACCGCGCACTGCGAAAACGAAACGCTGGTGGCTGAGCGTTGCGCCGAACTCCTGGCCGCGGGGAAAACCGATCCGGCGCAGCATCACGAGAGCCGCCCGCCGGCCGTCGAGGCCGAGGGCGTGCATCATCTGATGACATTCGCGGAGCTCACCGGTGCGGCCACATACATCGTGCACCTCAGCTGCCGCGAAGCGCTGGACGCGGCGATCGCGGCGCGGCAGCGGGGCGTGCGCGTCGCGGTGGAGACATTGATTCAATATCTGCTGCTCGACAAGACGTATGCCGAGCGGCCGGATTTCGAGGGAGCAAAATACGTCATGTCGCCGCCGTTGCGCGATGCGCGCCACCAGCCGGCGCTTTGGCACGGGCTGCGCGACGGGCTCGTGCAAACGGTGGCCACCGACCACGCGCCCTTCGATTTTGCCCGGCAAAAGCCGATGGGCAAAGACGACTTCACGAAGATCCCGAATGGCATTCCCTCGCTCGAGGAGCGCGTGAACCTGCTCCACACCTACGGAGTGAAAGCCGGCAGGATTGATCTGCACACCTTCGTGAACGTCGCGAGCACGCAGGTGGCGAAGCTCTTCGATCTCTTCCCACGAAAGGGCACGATTCAGCCGGGTGCCGATGCGGATCTGGTGGTGTTCGATCCCGATTACCGCGGGACGATTTCAGCGAAAACCCATCACATGAATGTCGATTACAGCGCGTTCGAAGGCTGGAAGCTGGAAGGGCGCGCGAGTGTGGTCACGGTGCGCGGACAGATCGCGGCGCGGGACGGGAAATTTGTGGGCCAACCCGGCCGCGGCCGCTTCCTCCAACGCACGCCGAGTCATTTTTGATGGGGCCGCCTCCCCGCTCACGCATTTTACGGAACGTATCCAAACTCTCATGCCTTTGCCCCCTGGTCTTGCCGCCGATGCGCCTGACGTTGAAATTGATCTCGAGCAGATCCGGCATTCGCGTCTCTACAACGCGGATCTCGCGCCCGTGCCGTCGAGCCAGCGCAAGTGGGGGATGGCGTCGTTCGCCGCGCTATGGGTTTCAATGTCGGCCTGCATTCCCACCTACATGCTCGCGTCGTCGTTGATCGGCGGCGGGATGAAATGGTCCCAGGCGATTTTCACGATCTTCCTCGGCAATGCGATCGTGGTGATTCCCATGATCCTCAACGCCCACGCCGGCACGAAGTATGGAATCCCGTTTCCCGTCTTCTGTCGTGCCTCGTTCGGAACCGTCGGCGCCAATGTTCCCGCCCTCCTCCGCGCGTTCGTGGCCTGCGGTTGGTTTGGCATCCAGACGTGGATTGGCGGTCACGCGATCTACAAGATCCTCGCGGTGTTCTGGCCGGCGATCGCGAGCGGTTCGACCGAAAATCTGCTCGGCATCACCGCGGCTCAGTTCCTCTGTTTTCTCCTCTTCTGGAGCATAAACATGTGGGTGGTCTACAAAGGCATCGATTCGATCCGGCTCCTGCTCAATATCAAGGCGCCGCTGTTGATCGCGCTCGGGCTTCTCCTGCTTGGCTGGGCTTATCGCGCGGCCGGCGGCTTCGGCCCCATCCTTTCGCAGCCGTCCGCGTTTGATCCCGGCCAGCCCAAGGCGGGTGAATTCTGGTCGTTTTTCTTCCCGGCGCTGACGGGGATGATCGGATTCTGGGCCACGCTCTCGCTCAACATCCCGGACTTTTCCCGGTACGCAAAGACCCAGCGCGATCAGGCGGTGGGGCAGGCACTCGGGCTGCCGATCACGATGGCGCTGTATGCATTCATCGGCGTGGCGGTGACATCCGCCACCACGATCATTTACGGCGAAACCCTTTGGGATCCGGTCGACGTGCTCACGCGCTTCACGAATCCCGTGCTGCTGGTGATCGCGATGCTGGCGCTGTGTATCGCAACTTTGGCGACAAACATCGCCGCGAACGTCGTCTCGCAGGCCAACGATTTCGCGCATCTCGCGCCGAAGAAGATCTCATTCCGAACCGGCGGCCTCATTACCGGCGTGTTCGGAATCCTCATCATGCCCTGGAAACTCGTGGCGGATCCGAGCGGCTACATCTTCCTGTGGCTAATCGCCTATAGTGCCCTGCTGGGACCGATTGGCGGGATCATGATCGCCGACTACTTCGTCTATCGCCGGCGGCAGTTGAGCGTGTTTGCACTCTACACTCCCCACGGGCCGCATCACTACACGCACGGCTTCAGTATCGTGGCCCTAATCGCGTTGGTCGTCGCGGTCCTGCCGAGCCTGCCGGGGTTTTTCGTGGCGGTGAAGCTCATGGATCCGACGGGGATTCCGCCCTTGCTGCTCGGCCTTTACCACTACGCGTGGTTCATCGGATTTGGGGTCGCGTTTGTTGTGTACCTGGCGCTTCGTAAGATGGCGCCCAACGCCTAAACTGTCATCTCCATGTCTACGCCAAATCTCGCCCCGCCTTCCGCCGCCCCGGCCGCCACCGGCCGTCCGCTCGAGTCGATTCCGCTGCCGCCCACATCGTACCAGCCGCAGCATTACAGCGGCCCGTCCGCCGAGCAGGTGCTGGCGCTCCGCCGGCAATACCTGAACCCCGGCCTGTTTCTCTACTACAAGAAGCCGATCATGATCGTGGAGGGGAAGATGCAGTATGTCTGGGACGATACCGGCAAACGCTACCTCGACGGCCTCGGGGGCATCGTGACAGTCAGTGTGGGACATTGTCATCCGCATGTCGTGGCCGCGGCGAATCAGCAGAACGAACTCCTGCAGCATTCGACGACGATTTATCTGCAACCGAAGATTGCCGAGTTTGCGGAGAAGCTCGCCTCGAAAATGCCCGGCGATCTGAAGGTCTGCTATTTCGTCAACTCCGGCTCCGAGGCGAATGACCTGGCGCTGCTGATGGCGCGCTTGTACACGGGCAATTTCGACCTCGTTGCGCTCCGCAACGGCTACCACGGCGGCAACGCGTCGGGCATGGGCATGACCGCCCACAGCTCATGGAAATTCAACACGCCCCACTCGTTTGGCGTACACCATGCGATCGCGCCGTATCCCTATCGTGGACCGTACGGCTATGACGATCCCGATGCCGGGCGCCGTTATGCCGACGATGTGAAGAATCTGATCGATTACGCGACGCCGGGAAAGATTGCCGCGTTCATCGCCGAGTCGATCCAGGGCGTGGGCGGATTTGTGGTGTTTCCCGACGGTTATCTGAAGCACGTTTACGAGCACGTGCGCGGCGCGGGCGGCGTTTGCATCGCGGACGAGGTGCAGACCGGCTTTGGCCGCACCGGCACGCATTTCTGGGGTTTCGAAACTCAGGGGGTGATTCCGGACATCGTCACGATGGCAAAAGGCATCGGCAACGGCGCGCCGCTCGCCGCGGTTGTCACGACGCCAAAAATCGCGGCGGTGCTGACCCAGAAAATCCATTTCAACACCTTTGGCGGAAACCCGGTGGTCAGCAGCATTGGCAAGGCGGTGCTGGAAGTCATCGAGCGGGAAAACCTGCAGGCCAATGCACTGCACCTGGGCGGCTACATCCTGGCCGGACTGGAGAAGTTAAAGGCCCGGCACAAGGTGATCGGCGACGTCCGCGGAAAAGGACTGATGCTCGGCATCGAGTTTGTGAAGGACCGCGCCACGAAACAGCCGGGCAAGGAAGAGTGCGCCCAGGCGGTGGAGCATGCGCGCGAACTCGGTCTGCTCCTCGGCAAAGGCGGGCTTTGGGGGCAGACGATCCGTTTCGCTCCGCCGATGTGTATCACGCAAGCGGATGCGGATTTCCTGCTCGCCGTGCTCGACGAGGCGATTGGCGCAGTCTGAGCCCAAGCGAGTTGCGGTGGTGCGGTCCTCGGGTTCCACAGAACGCGAAACCGCCGCGCCACGGTGTGAATGTCCCCCGGCTGTCGCGCGAGGAAGCCGGGCACAAAAAAGCGACCCGGTATGGCATTTCTGCCGTGGCGGAGCCGCTTCGCCTCTGGTGTACTGCAGGGTGAACCTATAGTCGCTTGCTGCGCCCGCTGAAGAGCGAGAACAGGAAGAGAACGAGGAACACGACGAAAAAAACCTTCGCGATGGTCGCGGCGGTGCCGGCGATGACGCCGAAGCCCAGCACACCGGCGAGAATCGCCACGATCAGGAAGATGATTGCGTAGTTTAACATGAGGAGGATTGGGTTTTGGATTAAGAACCGCCTCCCAGCCTCAGGGCAGGCGTAGGTGTTGGTTCCCGGCTATAGACCCATAATTTGCCAGCCGGAGCGTGGGAAAAAGTGCGTTCTTCATCGCTCCCACGGGGAACATCCTGCCCTTTCCGCAACCTGCGCCACCTTCCCCACCCATCGGTTTCCTGCCGCGCCCGCAGTTTGAGTCACTCCAACTGGCCGAGCGTCACTCAGCGCCGCAACTTCAAGAGACGTTCGCCCGCCGCGTGCAGTGTCGCCGGCTTTTTCGCGAAATTAAGTCGCACGTATCGGTTCTCGCCGGTCGCGAAAAAACTCGAGCCCGGCACTGGCGCCACCCCGATTTCCCGCGTCATCCAATGGGCAAACTCGATATCGCTCGCGTAGCCGAAGGGCGAAATGTCAACCATCACGAAATACGCCCCTTCGGGCCGCGTGTACCCAAGTCCGGTGCGATCCAGATAGCTGAGCAAAATGTCGCGCGACGCCGCATATTCCGCCACGAGCCCGTCATAATAACTCGGAGGAAAGTTCAGCGCGGTGACGACCGCATGCTGCAGCGGAGCGGCGGCTCCGACCGTGAGAAAATCATGGACCTTGCGAGCCTGCGCAATCACCTCGGGCGCCGCATGCACGTAGCCCAGCCGCCAACCGGTAATCGAGAACGTCTTCGACAGAGAAGAACACATGAGCGTGCGCTTCGCCATTCCGGGCAGCGTGGCGAAATACGTGTGCCGATGGGGGGCAAACACGATGTGCTCGTAAACCTCATCGGTGAGCACCCACACGTCGAACTCCTCTGCCAGCTCTGCGATCTCCATCAACTCATCGCGCGAGAACACCCGCCCACAGGGGTTCGAAGGGTTGCAGAGCACGAATGCTTTCAGGCCGCCTGCAAACGCGTGCCGGAGTTCTGCGGGATCGAAACGATAATCCGGCGGGTGCAGCGGAATGTGGACCGGCGTCGCCCCGGTGAGGATCGCGTCCGCCCCGTAGTTTTCGTAGAAAGGTGAAAACAGCCCCACCCGATCGCCCGGATCGCACACGGTCATCATCGCGGCGATCATCGCCTCGGTCGCGCCACAGGTGACAACCAGCTCCTGCTCCGGATCAACGGCTATCCCCATGAAACGCGTGAGCTTTGCGCCGAGTGCCGTGCGGAGTTCGGGTGCTCCCCACGTAACCGCATACTGGTGACGGTGAGCGTTCATCGCATCGCGGCCGGCCTGCACCAGCGCCGCGGGCGGGTCCCAGTCGGGGAATCCCTGGGCAAGGTTGATGGCGCCGTGGCGCGCTGCCACGCGCGACATTTCGCGGATCAGCGACTCGGTGAAGATCGAAGTCCGGCGGGAAGTGCGGGGCATATTAACCGGCGGCCAGGCGGCGCCGGGCAAACGGCGGGGACGCGCTGAAGGCGTCGAGCCAGCGGGGCGCGTTCACGGGATTCTGAGGGTCATGCCAATCTTCAAATCCGTCGGGCTGCTCATCACGTCACGATTCGCCTCGTAAATGGCGTTGACGCGAGCCGCCGCGGGCGGATCCCCATAATAACGGCGCGCGATGCTCCAGAGATTCTCCTTCGGCATCACCGTGTGAGTGCGGCGGGACGCCGCGGGAGACTGCGTGGGCGTCGTGGCCGGGCGGCCAGGAGTCCCCCGTGGAGGAGAAGCCGGTGCCGTCGCAACCGGAGGCGCCGCCCGAGGTGGCACCGCCACCACTGAGCGGTTGTCGTTCGCGGCAGACGACGCAGGCGCGACCGAAATGGGCGAATCGATGGCCGCAGGGGAGCGCGGAGGGGGCTGCGGCTGTGAAGAGCCTGATGATGGTACCGGCGGCATCTGTTTGGGCCGCGTTTCGTCCGGAGGGACGATGGTGCGCGAAAACCGGTTCACCGGCACGCCGCCACCTCCGCGCAGCGTGGCCAGCTCGGCGCGCAGTTCCTCGTTTTCACGCCGCAGTTTCTCGACCTCCTTGTTCTCGGCGAGACGGACCGACTGGTCGTCGAATGGCCGGGCCGGGAGCCTCAGCGCAAACTCTCGCGTGGCGGTGTTGATCAGATCGCGGACATACGGCGCCTGCACGGCATTGGGTCGCAACTCGAGGTAACGATTCAGGTGGTGAATCGACTCAACCGGATTCTTGGAATGATGCAGGTAAATGACACCGGCCTCCAGGTGCGATTCGGGGGCAGCGCGCGTGCCGCGAGTCTCGATGACCTTGAGGAAGGCATTAAGCGCCTCGCCGTTGCGGCCGTGACGCTGCAGCTGCTTTGCGTGTTTGTAATTCGAGTCCTCCAACTCGGGCACGAGAGCGACGTCATCCGTGCGCCGGCAGCCCGCCGCGAAGAAAAGCGCGGCGAGGACCAGGACAGTGGCGCAATGGCAGCGAAAAGGCATTCGGTCGGGAATGGGATTGAACGGGCAGACGTTGCGCCTAAATTCCGCACCTCCTTCCCGCGACTCAAACTCTAAATGGCCCTGCAACCGAAATCCGTTCTGGCCCGGGCCCGCGCTTGCATCCGAATTGAAAATGCCGCGCTGGCCGAAACGGCTAAACGGCTCGGGCCTGAGTTCGTGGCGACGGCCCGTGCCGTGGACGCTGTCCGCGCCCGCGGCGGTAAGCTCATCTTCACCGGGGTCGGCAAGAATGCGCCGATTGCGCAAAAGATTGCGGCGACGTTCAACAGCACGGGCGTGCCATCGTGTTTTCTCGATGCCACGCAGGCTCTGCACGGCGATCTTGGCCTCGTCGAAAAAGATGATCTCGCATTTCTGTTGAGCAACAGCGGCCAATCGGAGGAAATTTTACGATTGGTGCCGGTGCTGAAACGGTTCGGCCTCACGCTCGTCGCGTTCACAAGCACGCCCGAATCCGACTTGGCCCGAAGCACGGGTTTGCGGCTGTTGTACCGCGTCCCCCGCGAGGCTTGCCCGCTGAAACTTGCACCCACGGCGAGCACGACGGCCGCGCTGGCCCTGGGCGATGCGCTCGCCATGGTTTTGCTCGAGGCCCGCGGACTGACCCGCGATGACTTCGCCCAATATCATCCGGCCGGCAATCTCGGACGCGTGCTGCTTCTGCGGGTGAAAGACATCATGCGCACCGGCAACCGACTGCCGATTGCGACGGACGGTGTTTCGACCCAAACGGCCATCCTGGCGATGACCAGGGCGAAGAGCGGCAGCATCGCGCTGGTGTCGGGAAAGGGCAGGCGGCTGACCGGGATATTGACGGACGGCGACTTCCGGCGGAGCGCACTCACCGGGCCCGGTTTTCTCGACCGACCGGTATCCACTTTCATGACACGCACTCCCAAAGTGATCCCGGAGGACGCGCTCGGCGTGGACGCCTTGCGGTTGTTCGAAGCCTACAGGATTGATGACTTGATCGTGGTAAATCGACGCGGACAGCCGGTCGGCTTGATTGACGGGCAGGATCTGCCTAAGTTCAAAATCGTGTGAAGGCTCCGATCCGGATCGGCATCGCAGGCATGGGGGGCTTTGCCGGCTCCCACCACAGCACGGTACTGCAGCTGGAGGAACGCGGGCTCGCCCGATTGATCTGCACCTGCGATCCCCGAAATAGTGCGTTTGCGGCCGAGCAGCAAAACTGGCGGTTTGCGGCGCGCGGCGTGCAGGTGTTCTCCGACTATCGCGACATGCTGTCGGCCTGCCACGATCGGCTTGATCTGTTCGTGGTGCCGACGCCGATACCGTTGCACGCGGAGATGCATGCGACCGCCACGGTTTTCGGCCTTCCCGCCTACCTCGAGAAGCCGCCTACCCTTGATTTCCTGGAGCTCGAAAAAATGATCGCGGCGGACACCCGCGCGCGCAAAGCATCACTCGTTGGCTTCAATTTCATTATCGAGAAGGCGCGGCTTTCGCTCAAAGAACGGCTGCTGGCCGGCGAGTTCGGCCCGATTCGCGGGGCGACCCTCAGTGCCTTGTGGCCGCGGCCTGCGAGCTACTTCACCCGCAACGAGTGGGCCGGCCGGCTGATTATCGACGGTCGGGTGGTCTTGGATTCCTGCTTCGGAAATGCAATGGCGCACTTCGTCCACAATCTCCTGTTCTGGATTGGCGCACCGGAACTCTTCAGTTGGGCGCAACTCGCCGCGGTTCGGGCGGAGTTGTATCGGGCCCACGCCATCGAGGGCGCGGACACCTTCTTCGTCGAGACCGACACGACCAGCGGCGTGACCATGCGTTTTGCGGTGTCGCATGCATGCGCCGGCCACAGCACGCAGTGCGAAATGTTGTTATGCGAAAAGGCGGTGCTGCGTTACGCTGTCGGGCGCCACATCGAGATTCGCTGGAACGACGGCCGGGTGGAAAAAACGCTCCTCGAACCATTCGACCCGTTGATGGAAAACCATCTCGATTACCTTCGTTACCTGCGAGGTGAGAGCCCCCGACCCGCGACCACGCTGGCCGACGCGCGCCCCTTTGTGGCATTGAACGATTTGGCGCACGTGTCGAGTGGTCGTATTGCCCCCATTCCCGCGGCCCACGTGAGTGCGGTGCGGGAGGAAAAGGAGCAAAAAGAGTATCTCCATGTGAACGGCATGGCGTCCGCCCATGAGAATTTCCTGACCCGCGGAACGTGGCCCGGCTCGACGGGATGGGAGCGCGAGCCGCCGGAAGTCGTCACCCCTGCCGATTTGCCGCGGTTTCACGGTGTGGTTCGTGCCATGGCGAAGCCGTAACTTCGTTCGACCCCGCGCCTGCTGACGGCAGCTACTGACGACCAGCGAGCAATCTAAATTCCGCTGCTGTTCGCTGCGCGTCCGCTTTACTCACGGTAACAACCCTGAATTGTCACCGCATGGCCACGCCTGAATTCCATTACGAAGACCCGCTTCCTCTCGGTGCAGACACAACGGAGTATCGTCAGCTGACAACGGAAGGCATCAGCGCCGCATCATTCGAAGGACGCCCGATCCTCAAAATAGCGCCGGAAACACTGGCCTACCTCAGCCGGGAGGCATTTCACGACACGTCTTTTTATCTGCGGAGAGGCCATGTGGAACAGGTCGCCGCCATCCTCGAGGATTCCGAAGCCTCGGCGAACGATCGCTATGTCGCCCTGACCTTGCTGAAGAATGCCGAAATCGCGGCGGAGGGGATTCTGCCGATGTGCCAGGACACGGGCACGGCGGCCGTATTCGCCAAGAAAGGACAACAGGTGTGGACCGGCGCGAACGACGCCGAGTGGATTTCGCGCGGGGTGTACGACTGCTACACGAAAGAGAACCTCCGATACTCTCAGACGGCGCCGCTCGACATGTGGAACGAGGTCAACACGGGCACGAATCTGCCGGCGCAGATTGATCTACACGCGGTTGAAGGCGCAAAATACGAGTTTCTGTTTGTGGCGAAAGGCGGCGGGTCGGCCAACAAGATGTTCCTGTTTCAGGAAACCAAAGCACTGCTGAACCCAAAAAGCTTCGAGAAATTCGTGACCGACAAGCTGCCCCTGCTGGGTACCTCCGCCTGTCCGCCCTATCATCTGGTGTTCGTGGTGGGTGGAACGAGCGCGGAATCCTGCATGAAAACGCTGAAACTGGCGACCGCCCGCTATCTCGAGGCGTTGCCGACGTCAGGGAACGAGCACGGGCGGGCCTTCCGCGATCTCGCAATGGAGGACAAAGTGCTTCAAATCGCGAGGTCGACCGGCATCGGCGCGCAATTCGGCGGCAAGTATTTTGCCATCGATGTACGCGTGGTGCGGCTACCGCGTCATGGCGCGAGCTGCCCGGTCGCCATGGGGGTTTCCTGCAGTGCCGATCGCAACATCAAGGGAAAGATTACGGTGGACGGCGTTTTCCTGGAGACGATGGAAACCAAGCCGGGGCGTTTCATCCCAGCGGCGATGCGGCTCTGGAAAGACGATTCGATCGTGAGCGTGGATCTCCGGCGTCCCATGAAGGAGATTCTGACCCAGCTTTCGCAGTATCCGGTGACGACGCGTGTTTCGCTCAACGGACCATTGATCGTCGCGCGAGACATTGCCCATGCGAAGCTGAAGGAGCGCGTCGACGCGGGTCAGGGCCTGCCTCAATATTTGAAGGATCACCCGGTGTACTATGCCGGGCCGGCAAAAACGCCCTCCGGCTACGCGTCGGGATCATTTGGTCCGACGACCGCCGGGCGCATGGACGGCTATGTCGACCTCTTTCAGGCTCAAGGCGGCTCGATGGTGATGCTCGCCAAAGGAAATCGGAGCGTGCAAGTGACGAATGCGTGCAAGAAGCACGGTGGATTTTATCTCGGAAGCATCGGTGGTCCCGCCGCCATTCTGGCCAAGGAGAACATCAAGAAGGTGGAAGTCCTCGAATATCCCGAACTCGGCATGGAGGCAGTCTGGAAGATCGAAGTGGAAGACTTTCCCGCCTTCATCTTGGTGGACGACAAGGGCAACGATTTCTTCGTGAATGGTTGCGGCGGATGTGCGCCAGCCAAGTCATAACCGAGCGCCCGCCCCGGTCACTCGCCGACCACCGTGATGATGATGTGCCGCGTGTGGACGGCACGGCGATGTTCCCACAGATAGATACCCTGCCACGTTCCGAGCAGGAGTCGGCGGTCCGCGAATGGCACCGACTCGCTCGTGCGGGTGAGTGTCATCTTGATATGACTCGGCATGTCGTCCGGCCCTTCAAGTGTGTGGGTGAACTGCGGGTCGTTTTCCGGCACGAGGCGTGCGAGCCAAGCTTCCAAATCGTGCCGGGCCGAGGGGTCGGCGTTTTCCATGATCACCAGCGAACAACTCGTGTGTTGGCAGAATACCGTGACGACTCCACGCCGAAGCCCACTGCGCTCCAATTCCCGCGCGACCAGTTCGGTGATGTCGTGCGTGCCCTGGCCACGCATGCAAACATCCAAGGTGTGTTGATAAACGGGCATAAGGATCGGTGAGGGGTCAGTCCAGGGCCGGCCCGCGCAGGCCCCCGTCCGGCCCGGTCATCCCACGCGGATCCAGCGCCCGGTCCAGGGTTGAAGCATCCAGGAGTCCCTGGGCCAGCACCACCTCGCGCAGGCTCCGGCCGGACGCGAATGCCTCCTTCGCCACCCTGGCAGCCGCGTCATATCCAATATATGGATTCAACGCAGTCACGAGCATGAGCGAGCGATCAACCAGTTCGCGACAGCGGACGGCATCCGCCTGCAAGCCGACCACGCACTTTTCCGCGAACACGAGAGCGCCCTGCGCCAGACAATGCACCGCTTCGTGGAGGCAATGCGCCATCAGTGGCAGCGTGACATTCAGCTCGAAATGCCCGTCGCGACCACACATCACGACTGCCTGGGTGAGGCCCTGGACATACAGGCAGACCTGCACGAGCATCTCGCTCATCACCGGGTTAATCTTTCCCGGCATGATCGAGGACCCGGGCTGGTTGGCGGACAGCTGCACTTCCGCCAGTCCGGCCCGCGGGCCCGAGCCCAACAGCCGGATGTCGTTCGCGATTTTCGTGAGACTCACCGAGATGGTCGCGAGAACTCCGGCGACCTCGACACAGTCATCACGCGCTCCCTGCGCTTCGAAGTGATTGGGTGCCTCCCGAAAATGGAGTCCGGTGTGTTCGTTGAGAATTCGGCACACACGTGACGCGAATTCGGGGTGGCAGTTGAGCCCCGTCCCGACCGCAGTACCGCCGATGGCAAGATCACTCAAAACGACGACCCCGCGCTCAGACCGTTGCCCGGCTTTCGCCGCCTGCGTTGCTTAGCCGGAGAACTCCTGTCCGAGCGTGAGGGGCGTCGCATCCATCAAATGGGTACGTCCGATCTTCACGATTTCCGCAAACGCGCGCGCCTTCAGATCCAATTCGGCGCGCAGACGGTCCAGCGCGGGGACCAGCTGCTGCCGCAAGGCGAGCGCGACACTGACGTGTAGCGCCGTGGGAATGACATCATTGGACGACTGGCCGAGGTTGACGTCGTCATTCGGATGCACCGGGCGTTTCGAGCCGAGCGGCTCTCCGGCCAGTTGGCTCACGCGGTTCGCAATGACCTCGTTCGCATTCGTGTTCGTGGACGTACCTGAGCCGGTCTGGAAAACGTCCACCGGAAAATGCCGCGTCAGCTTGCCCTCGCTGATCTCGATCGCGGCGCGTTGGATGAGTGCGCTCTTGTACGAAGACAACAGGCCAAGCTCCTGATTCGCGCCAGCGCAGGCATACTTGACCAAACCAAGTCCGCGGATGAAACCCACGGGCATCGGCCGCCCGCTGATCGGGAAGTTTACGACCGCGCGCTGGGTGCTCGCTCCATACAGCGCATCATCGGGCACGGGCAATTCACCCATCGAGTCCTTTTCCGCTCGCATCGCGGATGTTAGCCACGGCAACGCCCGAAAGCAAAAAGCTCCGCGGGAATTGCGGAGCTGGAATTGCGACCCTCGTGGGGAGAACCGGCTAGAACCTTACGCGCACGCGATCCCCGCGGGCGCCGATCCGACTAATCTGATCGTAAAGCCGCTCTTCCGACAGTCGGCGGGCCATCCGTTCGCCAGTATCATCAGCGGGTTCGCCAGCGATCGTTGCCACCAAGGGTGAGCGATAACGCGCAAGGCGAATCTCGGAAGGTGACGCCATCTGCTGCAGTGGCTCGACGGCCGAATTGCGTGCGATAATCGCGCGCGCCTCAAATGCGCCGATCTTGCCCAAGAGGACACGCGTGCTCGCGCTTTCGGCAGCAGCGAGATTTGCCGCGATGTAGCGGGCCGATGGGCTGGCGTCATCCGAAGAGAGCGCGTCTATGGTGCCCGCGAAGAGCGGAATGACTTCACTGAAATCCGAACGAGCTGGTTCCACGCCAACCGGAGCCTCAACCGCCGCTAGAGTCTCATCGACCTGCGGATGGAAGCGTGCGGAACGTTCCAAGGGTTCGAGCGCGCTCTGCCGCACCGGCTCGGACCTCTCCTCGGTGGACAACGCTTGGGTCTGTCGCGGCAACGCAGGAGCCACCGTGGCAGAAGTCGATTGCTGCTGGCGCACTGTTACGAAGGTGATCACGAGGGCAGCGGCGGCGCCGAGCGGGATCTGATAACGACGAAAACCTGTCAGTGAAGGTGTGAGACCGCGCCACCACGGGCGTTTTTGGACCAACGCAGCGAGCTGCTTTGCCCGCAGCTCCCGGTCGAACCTTTCCCAAAACTCCGGTGCGGGCCGTTCAGCCCGTTTCAACCGGAGCAAATCCTCTAATGTGACTGGCTTTTTTCCTTCGAGACTCATCGGCGCATATAAGGCTGCAACTCCGCCTGTAACAGTTGTTTGGCGTAGTGCAGACGCGAACGCACCGTGCCCACCGAGCAATGCATTATTTCGGCAATTTCTTGATGACTGAGGCCGTCGACTTCAAACAATGTAACCACGGTACGATGCTTGATAGACAATTTCTGCATGGCGTCGTTCAATTTTTCCTGCAGCTCCCTGACATAAGCATCCCGGTCAACCCCCGTTTTATCCGTCAGGGCAACAACAATTTCCCGCGCTACCGGATCTTCGGTGTTGATGCGCTCAAGACTGAAGAACGAACGCAGGCGACTCCTTCTAAGATGACTGAGAGAGGAGTTTACCGCGATGCGGTAAAGCCAAGTGAAGAATGTCGAGTGGCCGCCGAAGCGGTGAATCGATTGAAACGCCTTGATGAAGGCGTCCTGCGTCAGATCCGCAGCGTCCTCGCGGTTACCCGTCAAATTGTACACGATACCAAATACGCGTTCGCGGTATTGGGTAATCAGCTGGTCGAAGGCGGCAACATCTCCGGCCTGAACACGCCGCACAATGACCAAGTCCGCGTCCGCTTCGTGGCGGCGCTCGGGCGACGCGACGACGAGCGTCTTGCCGAGAACTTTGGTCGCATCCATCGCGGTGATAACGAATCCAACTCCTACTGTGCGCGCAATTCGATTCTCGCGAAAGTAGGCAATTACTCAATGGGGCGCAGAGCGTTCACCTGATCCCGAAGTACATCGCAAAGTCCCAGTAAAAGGGCAGTGGCGGGCTGATCTGTCCACGCGGCCAGCGCCTGACGCCCCGCGGCAACCTCCACCGCAACGGCATCCGCTACGTCACTGAAAACGTTGTGCTCATGCATTTGCTGCAGTCGTAAGGCGAGCTGTGGGGCGCGCTTGCCGGTCACTTCGCCGATGAGAGCATTCGCTTCCGCCGCCGATAATTTTTCCAGCAAGATAAGCAATGGCAGCGTGAGTTTTCCGCTCGCCAAATCGGTCCCGAGCGTCTTGCCGATTCTCTTTTCCTCCCCAAAAAAATCGACCAAGTCATCGTAAATCTGATACGCCGTCCCCAGGTGCCGTCCGAAACGGCTGGCCGCGTCGACGTTATCGTCGGGTAACCCCGAAAGGCGCGCGCCGAGGAAACAGGAAACTCGAAACAGCTCCGCGGTTTTTAGCTCCACAATCCGCTGATAGTCCGCCCGCGACACGTTGGTGGAGCCCCGGCGCAGGGTTTGGACGATTTCGCCCGCACACACCCGGCGGGTGGACTCCGAAACCGCTTCGCAGACTTCGTTGGTGGGGAACATGGTTGCGAGATGCAACGCGTGCGCAAACAGCGCGTCACCGAGCAATACTGCCGCCGTCGCTCCGAATTCGCGCGCCGCCGTCCGCCGGCTGCGGCGGACATCCGCCTCATCCATGATGTCATCGTGGACGAGCGTTGCAAGGTGCACCAATTCAACTACGGCGGCGACACGAACGAGATCCGATTGCACCTCCGTGGAACCGCGCCAGCCGCTCAAGAATACCAAGGCCGGCCTAATCCGCTTGCCCGAGGTATCGATGCAATAATCGGCCATCGAGCGAATCTCTGGCTCAAACGCGGCGAGTTGGTTATGCAAAAAACGATCGAGCTCCGCCATGTGCGGCGCCAACATCGAAAACACAGGGCCAAACGCATGCGACCGGGAAGGCGGCGGCAGAATTCCGCCGTTATCTCGGCGTGCCGCTGCAACCGGTATCGCACGGGCAGGAACCGGCGTCTCTTCGCGGCTTTCCGGCGGAGCGTGAGCAGAACGGTTCATGGTTGGCTGGACGGTAGGTGCCAAATGGGAAATGACGAATCAATAGTCCAGACTTGCCGGTGAGCCATCCTTTACTTTCCCTCCTTTTCGTCGCTGCTGTCGGTCACTTTCGGGGGCTGGCGATGTGATCTGCTCGATGCCCAAGCGGGGCGCACGCGTGGAACTCCGCTTGCCCGGAGCAACTCTAGCGTGAGTTTACCGCAGGGTCGCTTTTGGATGCCCCGATTTTCTCGGCGACGGATGTTTTTCGTTGTCGGTTTGGAAGTTCAGACCTCCTGACATAGCCGGCGACGTTTTTCGCGTTTTCTAGAGGGAGAATGCTTTTTGGTGCTATGGACAGGGGGTGCGAACCAAAACTGTCCGCTTTTTCGGACGTTCATCACTTTGGGGTTGGGCGAAGAAACGGCCCATTTAGTATCTTTAACTAGGATACACAGGTGACGCTGGACGCACCATACGAGGCGCGCAGCCGGGTTCCGTCGGAGCCGCATCGAGATTCTTCCGGCGAGCGGGA
>JBBRCR010000028.1:0-33295 GCA_038204695.1 Opitutales bacterium
ACCATAGTCTTCGCGGGTCCGGCGCAGAGGATATTTGGAGGGAACGTCGATCGCCGGATCCACGGTCACGCTGTTGAAATCGAATTGGGACCAGTCGAGCGTGACCGGCCCCGTGCCGCCCGTGTTGTTGCGGAAAGCGAGAATGTTGTCGTAAACGCGATCTTCCTTCGCGCTGGAGAAGGTGAGCATCGGCTCGAAGGTGAAGTCACCGGCGATCTTCTTGATGCCGGCAGCCACACTGAAAAGATCCTGTTCGCGCAGGCTGCGGAAATCGCGGCGCTCCGTCCGCGTGCGGGTGCCATCGAAAAGCGCGCTCGTCGGCGTCAGCAGGTTGAAGCGACCGACGGCATTGTCGACGGAATGCACCACCTCGACCGTGTGCTCGAACCGATTGCTCGTGGAGAAACTGGAGCGCAGGTAGAACTGGGTGTTCGTGTCGGGACGATATTCGAGCGCGAAATTACCCCCATAGCGTTTCTGTTTACCCTCTTCCGGCTTAATCTCGACGCTGCTCGGAAGGTACATGGGGGCGCCGTTGACCGTACGCAGATTCCAGCCCCCGATTTGCACCCAGTGATTCGAATAGTCACGCGTGTCGTAGCTGCCGCCCAAGGCAATGCCCCACTTGTCCCCACCGAATCGATCCGAGTAGGTGAACCGCGCCTCGAGATTATATTTCTCCGGCGCCGCATTGTAGGTACCCGCGACGGATCCGGAGATGAACCGGCCCGGGCGATCGAACGGACTGGCGGTGGTGATCTTCAACGTCCCGCCGAGCGAATTCGCATCGAGGTCCGGCGTGACACTCTTGACGACCTCGATCAGGGAAACCTGACCCGCGCCCAGTGTATCGAGCGGGACGGCGCGGCCGAGGCGCGTGCCGCCAGGCGCGGCGGCCATCGCACCATCGATCATCACCTGATTGAGGTTCGGCTCCACGCCACGGATACTCACATAGCGGCCCTCGCCCTGCTCGAGCGACAGACTCACGCCCGGCAGCCGGCTCACCGCCTCGGCCACGTTGCGATCCGGCAGATTGCCGATCGAGTCCGCGGAGATGATATCGGAAATATTGGTCTGATTTTGCTTCTGCTGCAGCGCCCGCGCGCGGCCTTCCCGGTAGCCTTCAACTTTGAAGGCATCCAGCGTGACGACCTTGTCGCCCATCTGCACCTCCAGGGAAACCGCGCCAGTGGCGGGCACGGCGACCGTTTCGTTCCGCGTCTCATAACCGATATAGCGAACCTGCACCGTATAATTGCCCGGCGGCAATTCGGTGAAGCTGAAGCTGCCGCCGGACCCGGTATTGGTCGTGCGGCCGTTTGCCACGAGTGTGACGACCGCTCCGGGCAGCGAGTCACGGCTGGCCACATCGGAAACGACGCCGACAATATCGCCGGCGATTGCAGCGACGGCGCCCATGCTGAACGCGGCTGCGGGCACCAAGGTGCGGACGACAGATCGGCACATTAAGATCATGGGGAGTGAGGATGAAGGTTTGCAGGAGGGACTGCGTGCTTGGGGGGAGCAGCCGCAGGAACTAGGATGGGGAGCCCGCGACGTTCGGGAAACAAGTGAAATAATGCCGTGTCAATTCTGAAATAACAACGGCTCGTCGCTTCGGGCCAGGTCAGAGCAACCCTTCGCCGCGCGTGGGGGACGGGCCGCGCTTCGCCCGGCGCTAAGTTAAACAGTCGCGCTTTGAAATAGCCTGTTTCATGGGAATGCGCCCGAAAACCGGACGTTGCCCCCACTGGGGTGGAGCCGGTTCGCAGCCATGGTGGCCGCGAGTTTGAGGGCTGCGATCAGGCTCCGCGGATCGCCGCGGCCAGTGCCGGCCTGCTCGAAGTCGGTCCCATGCTCCACGGACGTACGGACGATCGGCAGCCCGAGCGTGACATTCACGCCCAGCCAGATGCCGAGCATCTTCGCGGCGACGTGTCCTTGATCGTGATACATCGCGATGGCGCAGTCGAACTGCCCCTGTAACGTGCGGAAAAAAATGGTGTCGCCCGCGTAGGGTCCGCTGACGTGAAGCCCAAGCGCCCTGGCCTGCTCGATGGCCGGCGTAATGAACTTGATCTCCTCGTCACCAAAAAGACCACCCTCGCCCGCATGCGGATTCAGTCCGGCCACCGCAATGTGCGGGCTGGCGATACCAAGTTCCAGCACGCCGGCATGGGCCAGCCGAATCACACTGACGATCCGCTCGGGCGTCACTCGCTCGATTGCCACACGGAGCGGCACATGCGTGCTCACGTGGCAGACGCGCAGTTTGTCCGCGACCAGCATCATGGTGACCTTCGGCCCGCCACAAAGCTTCGCCAGCAATTCCGTGTGCCCGTCGTAGTGATAACCCGCGGCGTGCAGCGCAGCCTTGTTGATGGCCGAGGTGACGACGCCCTGGGTTTCGCCGGCCAGTGTCAGCTCCACCGCGCGTTTTATATAGTCATAGGCCGCGGCGCCGCAGTGCGCACTCACCTGGCCGCGCACCAACCGGACAGGTGCCAGGTTGGCGAGATCGATCACCGTAATGGCCGGCTCGTCGCGAGCGTCTGCGACACTCCGGATCACGCGAATGTCCGCGGGGTGATCAGTGATCTCGGCCGCCGCGCGCATTACGGCGGCGTCACCGATGACGATGGGCCGGCACACCGCGAGCACCTCTGGCGTGGCGCACGCTTTCATGATCAACTCCGGTCCGGTTCCGGCCGGGTCGCCCATGGTGACCGCCAGGATTGGCTTTCTGGCGCTGTTCATCGCGGCCATGTCAATATGCCCCGTGGTAAATGGCCTCGGCGTCCGTCGCCGTGAGTTCGCGCGGATTGTTTTTCAACAAGCGCGTGACCTTCATCGCCTCCTTCACGAGCCGCGGCAAAGCAGCCTCCGGCACACCGACGTCGCGCAACCGCTGCGGAATTCCGCACTCGCGGGCCGCCGCCAGCACCTTCTCGAACAGCGCAATTTCCGGTTCGCGATCGACGGCCGCGCAAGTGGCGACGTCGAGTCCGGCCCTGCGCCAGCCCGCGAACAGCGCGCCGTGCGTGGCGAGCACCGGCGGGCTCGTCACGACGAAGAGCCGTTTCCAGCCCTGCACAATAAACTCCGCGGGAGCCTCGCGGCTGGAACCGTTCCCGAAGACGAGTCGTTTGGGTTGTTGCAGGATGACCGTGTTCATTCGCCGTAAGGATTGCCGGGATCGCCCGGCGGCGGGGGTACCGTGTCCGTGGATACACGGGAATCGAGATCCGGATTTCGCGTCATCTCCTGCGCGCCCACCTGCCGGCGCCATTCGCGCAGCCGGGCCGCGAGATCCGTGCAAACGGCGGGATATTCACGCGACAGGTTGCGCGACTCACCGGGGTCGTGCTCCAGATCAAAGAGTTCGTAAGGCGGTCCGTCGTGGGCGCCGCCGATCGTGCGCTCAAACCATTCCACGAGTTTCCAGCGTCCCACGCGAATCGCTCCGCCTGGCGCCAGACCGAGGTGATGATAATGCGGAAAATGCCAGCAGAGTTGCTCCCGAAGAGGCGGCGCGACCGACGGGTTCAGCAGAGTCTCGTGCAGGCTCACGCCATCCTTGGGCGTGGCGATGTTCGGCGCACAGAATGAAACGATTGTTGGCGTCAGATCCGTGCCGAACACAGACCCGGCTCTCTCGCCCGGGGCGATGCATCCGGGCCAACAATAGAGCAACGGCACCCGCACGCCGCCCTCGTAAAGATCCGCCTTCGCGCCGCGCAGCGGCTTCCGGCAGCTGCTTCGCCCAAATGCCCCATGATCCGACGTGAAAATCACCAGCGTGCGGCGGTCGAGTCCCGCCGTTTGCAAATGCTCGAGCAGACGGCCGACGCTGCGATCGACGAGTTCCGTCATGGCGGCGATGACGGGACGGTTCGGATCCTCGTCCGCTCCCGGTTTGGCGGCATACTTCCGCACCAATTCTTGTGGCGCCAGTTCCGGGCGGTGCAGCGCATTGTGCGCGACAACACAGAAGAAGGGTTCGCTTCGCGCAGTGGACATGAACTGAATGGCTTCATCCGTCAGCTGCGAAATGTGATGGGGGTCAGCTTCGGGATCCGCGGTGGCCAGCGGTTTCCGCGTGACCACCACGGTGCCGAAGCCGTGGGATTCCGGGTCCATCGGCCGGCCCGGCTGGTAATGATAATCCGGCGCCAAATGCCACTTGCCGAAATGCGCCGTGGCATAACCCGCAGACTGTAACATCGTGCCAATACAGGGCACCTCCACCGGGAGGTACGGCCGCCAGGCGGGCGTCCGCAAGAGTGGGTTTGCGGGTTCCGTACCCGGAATGTAGTTGGTCAGGTGCAGGCGCGCCGGATGAACACCGGTATAAAGCGCCGCCCGCGCCGGAGAACACACGGGGCTGGCGCTATAAGCAGACAAGAAGCGGACACCGCTCGCGGCGAGGCGATCTATATTCGGCGTTTCGTAAAAGGAGCTGCCATAACAGCCGAGTAGGTGGACGCCCATGTCGTCCACTACAACGAGAAGAACATTGGGCGATTCGGGCATGGTTCGTCAGGCGGGTCGCAGCGCCACTTTCCGACGGAAGCCCACCGTGCTCCAATACGTCAGCCGTTCGACGTCGGCCGGCACGTGCCCACCAAACAAGCGGCTCGCCAGCCAGCCGGTCGTGAAAAGCACGAGGTGCCCGCCGAGCCCAATCAGCAGCGGATTGAAGGGATAATTGAGGTACGGCCCCAGATTGATGAGCCGCGTTCCCGGCTGGGTGAGAATCGCCCACGCCGTATATAAGGCGGCGGCCGCAATGCCAATATAGCAGCCGCGACGCGTCGCGGTGCGCGTGAAAAACCCAAGGCAGAACAACCCCAAAGTTCCACCCGATAAAATCGAGGCGATGATGATCACCCGTTCCATCAGCGGCGCCGACCCTTGCTTTGGCAGCAGCAACCACGCTGCCCCGATGGTGAGAAGGCCGCCAATGATCACCATCACGCGTCCACACTGCACCTGCGCGCGATCGGTCGCCTTCGGGAATAAAAATCCGAAGTAATCGGAGGTGAGCACCGTCGCTACGCTGCTGAGATCCGCGCTCACGGTTGACATCGCCGCCGCCAGGACGGCCGCGATCACGAGGCCGAGCAACCCGGCCGGCATGTAGTGGGCAAGAAAATACGGCAGAGCGCTGTCGAGCACCGGCGGAGGCGGCAGGTGGGCGAGCGTGAAGAATCCGTTCAGGCAGGCTCCGGCAAACATGAACATCGCAAAGATGGGGACACACAGCAGGGCGCTCACGAAAGCGGCCCGACTGGCCGACTGGTCGTCCTTCGCCACCAGGTAGCGTTGCACAATATGCTGATCGGTCGCGTACCGCCGCGTCCATTGCACCGCATACGCCAGAATGAAAAGATACGCGGTGTTGTTTTCAGTGGAGAAAAACGCCTTCCACGAAAAGCCGCCGAGCCCGAGGGTCAGCTTGCCGGCGCGGTACGTCTCCGCCACCACGGCGAACGGTGCGCCCGCCTCGGGCGCAAACATCAGGCGGAGCACGATGAAGAGCCCGCCGGCCATCAAAATCACTCCCTGCGCCACGTCGGTCCAAACGACGGCGGTGACGCCGCCCAGCATGGTGTACGCAATGGTGAAGAGCCCGACACCAAGAATCACGGTCCGCAATTCCCACCCGGTCAGCACATTCACGGCGAGTGCGGTGGTGAGCAGAGTGACGCCAAGATCGAAGATGCGATCCGCGAGAAAGCCGAACGAAGTGTAGAACTTCCCCCCCAGACCGAAGCGATGGCCGATATATTCGTAGGCACTCATCCGCACCACCCGCCGGTAGAATGGCACCACGATCCGCGCGACAAACAGCAACACGAACGGCACGGTCATGTGCGGAACGAGCAGGATGAGCCCTTTCTGGTAGGCCGTGCCCGGATGGCCGACAAAGGTGCCGGTGCCGATGATTGTCGCCATGATGGTGAACGATACCGCCCACATGGGAATGCTGCGGCCGGCGACGAAAAACCTCTCGGCCGTCTTCTGCCCGCGGGTAACGTAGAGGCCGATCCCGCCAATCACGGCGAAATACACGGCGATGATCGCCATATCGATCGGCGAAATATTCACGGAGTAATGAGAATATCAGCGCAGCACTGCCTCAGACCGATTCAGCTGCAAATCTCATACACGGGTACAGACTCAGACTGCCTTTTATTTGTGTATATCTGTGCCATCTGTGGCTGGATTGGGATTGGAGACTTGACCTGTTCACCGTGACTTTCGGCCATCAAGGAGTCTGGAGCGGCCGCGTCAGGGCATCGTACGGCGCGTGTGCTTTCGACCGGACTCGGCCACTTCCGGAATTCCGCCGGCGATGATATCCATCCCGGCCGCGAGTTGCTGGATAATGTCTTCCGGCCGGGCGTTATCGAGGATGTGCAGCTTCGCCTGCTTGGACGCACGGATCACGCGCTCCGCGGCGGCGACAAGTACGGGCGGAGCGACCACACCCGCCTTTCGGCCGTAGTCGAACGCAACGTCGAGATGACCCGCGGCGTAGCTCGTGTCGCGCGGCCCCCATTCGGCGAAGCTGAGTCCGGGAACGCGCACTATGCTCTCCGTATTGTGCAGGCCGGCGCGGTCTTCGATTTTCACGCCCATCATCAATTCCCCCTTGGGATTCAGCGGCCACACGTCGGCCACGGAATAATACTGCTTCGCGGGCACGCCCCAGATTCCGGACGCAAATTCGTGGGCACCAAAAGCGCGCAACCCCTCGGCCAGGCCATCACCCACCGCCTGGCGGTGAATCTCGTAGCGCGCGGCGCGCACGAAGGCGCGGACCGCCTCCGGCTCTCGCGCGTGACAAATATGCAAACCGTGGATACCGGCCGCGAGCGCCTGCTGGATCATCCAGTGATTCGCCTGCACGGTCGCTGCGTCGAGCCCGTAGAGTGGCAGTGTGACGATCACCGCGGGAGTTCGGTGGCCGCTGGCCGTGGGTCCACCCGCCACCAACCCGCGCATGAACTCGCGCAGTCGCGTGAAGTCGAGCGCCGCGCCTTCCATGTCGTACATGAGCACGTCAGCCCACGTTTTCGCGGCCACCTTGCCCTCGTCGAAACCGCCGCGGCCATAGTCGTAATAAATGGGCTGCCCCGACGCCAACAGCTCGATCGCTTTGTTGATCCGCGTCGGCCCGGCATACTTTGCCGTGCCATCGGCCGCGCGCAATGAGCCGGCCGCGACGAATGAAAGCAGGACAAAGCTGAGCGTGAACTTGGACATGACGGAGGGGCGTTGAGGCGTAGGGCGGTCGCTCGAGCATTAACGGCGCGGCTGGGCGCCGAGATCGGACGGCGCGCCGGGTTTCGGGGTGAATGTGCGAAGGATCTCGAAATATTTCGGCGCCTTGGTCACTGCATCGAGCCGACCCCAGAGCACAATTTCCGGGCCGTTCGCCCGGGCGATCACCCGCCACTGGCCGCCGGTGAGATTGTCGCTCATCCGGATCGGGCGACCCACCAAGTTTGCGCCCGCTGGCACCGGATCCTTTGCGCGCACCGTGGTCGTGAACGTCGCCCGGTCGAAACGGAGGTCCGTGAGTTCGCCCTTGATGCCGTCGTCCTCGAAGATGTCTGCGACGGCGCGGTGCGGCCCATGCGGAACGCCGGGTTCGGCCATGTTATCGGAAAAAGTCACGCGGGCCTCGACCGCACCCGCCGGGCCACGCAGCACATTGCCGGTAAAACGGCTGGGCCCCAAACCCGGCTTGTCCTCCACGAACCGCCAGTCCTGCCAGACCGTGTTGCGTTCCGCGACGACCTCGGAGCGCTGGAGGTAAAAACCGCCCGCGTTTTCCGCGATGATATTGTGCGCGAAGTGCGCCCGCGATTCCATCGTCACGCGCATCGCGCCGGAGTTGCGCGACGAATTCGAGTTGCCCACGAATACATTGCCTTCGACCCGAATATTGAACTTGTCCGCGGCAGGATACTCATCGAGCGGTGCATCGTAGCGGTGCTCCTGCCCGCCAAGGAAAAGCCCACCGGCATCGTCGCCGCTCTCGTTCGCGACGATGATATTGCGGAGAATCCGTGGGGCCGACCAAAGCGCCACGAACACGCCACCGGCATCGTTCCGGGCCAGCGCTTCGTTGGCCACAACAACGTTGTCGGCGAACTCACCCCGCGAGCCGCCGAAGAACGATACCGCGCCGCCATCGGAGCTGCGCATGGGATCATCGAGGCCCGCGCGATTGTTGGCAAAGACGTTGGCACGGACGCGCGGCGCCGCCGCGCGATCGCTCGCCAGTGCGGCCCCACGCCCGCACTCGGTGGAATTTCCGTAGAACAGGTTGTGCTCGATCGTCGGTGCGGCGGCATTGAGGCACATGACGGCCCCGCCGTCGTTCGCCGTTTCATGCAGCAGCGGTGGCTCCCACGGCAGCGGAATCAGCGTGCGATTATTGGAAAACACGCAGTTGGCCACGGTCGGCGAGGTGCCGTCGCACAGCAGCGCCGCCCCCTTGCCCCGGACGCGTCCGTTCAGGAAATGAAAACCGTCGAGGCGGGCATCGTCGGCCCCCATCGCGATCCGCGATTGTTCATGGCCGTCGAGAATTGAAGAATATTTATAGATGTCGCGCAGACCGCCGGGTGCCGCGAAACCGCCATAAAGGTCGACGTGTGATTTAAGGGCGACGGTCGGTTGTATATAGCGGCCCTGCGCAACCAGGAGGGCGACGCGCGCATTGGCCGTCGGCCGCCCCGCCGTTTCCAACGCCATGCTGACCGATGCGAGCGGGCGGCTGGCCGAACCGTCTCCCTTGATGTCGTCCCCGCGCGTCTGGTCGACGTAAAGCACGACGGCATACGGCGCCAGATTCACCGCTTCCGTCACCCGCGGACCGGGCGCAACGGCAGCACACAGGTTCGCGCCGCCCACCAGCGCACAGAACACGACGAGGCCGCCGGACACTCTACGGTTGGGGAGAGAAAATCGTCGTTGGTTCATGACATTGCGCGGGCTCAGTCCGCGGGGGCAACAACGGCTACGGAACCGCCCTCAATCAGGCACGGTTCAACCAGGATTTTCGTGGGAATGGAATCGGTCTTGTTCGCGATCCGCCAGAGCAGCTGTTGCACGGCGCGCCGGCCAATCGCTTCGGCCCGTATATCGATCGTCGTCAGCGGCGGGTTCAATCCGAGCACGAGCGGTTTCTCGTGATTGAACGAAAGAATACTCACGTCCTCCCCGACTTTCACGCCGAGCTGCCAGAGCGCGCCGTAGAGTTGGACGGCGATACTGTCGGCGCTGACAATAATGGCCGTCGGTCGCTCCGCGCGGGGAAGGGCCTTCCATCGTTCCACCAACGGCAGGACCTCAATGGGGCGAGTCACCGCCGGCAGCGGCCACTTGACGGGCTCGGTTTGCATTTTCTCGAAATGCTGGAGCGACATCTTGAGCCGCTGCGCGTGAGCCGAGAGCGCGCGCTTCAATCCCTCGGAACGCGTTTGCCCGAGCCGCGGATGGAGGTACCCGATTCGCCGGTGACCGCGCGCGTGAAGAAACTCGACGCCGATGCGCGCGCCGACGTCGGAGTCGGTCCCGCACATGTCGCCCTCGCCCGAGTCCGGCTTGCCGAGCAGCCAGACGTGCGGAATGCGGTGAATCGCCTCAACGAGGGCCGGGCTGGCACAGGAGCGAAGATCCCCGAGCAGCGGACTCTTCAATATAAGGCCGTCGACCTGGCTCTTCGCTAAAAATAGCGGCACCCGATCCGCGTTCGGCACATTCGCCAGCATGAGGTTCATACCCTCCGCCGCCATCGCGAGTTCCACCCCATGCAAAGCCTCGGTGATGACCGGCAGGTGGGTAAGCGAGTCGTCCATGCCCAGCAGCAGGACGCCACAATTGCCGCGGCGCCGGGAACTCCCGCGCCCATCCGCGTCCAAGCCACGCTTCCGGTGTTTCCGCAACGGTTTGTATCCCAAGGACGCAACGGCATCGATTACCCGCTTTCGAATGTCGGCCCCCACCGCGTCCGGAGTGTTGAGAGCTCGTGAAACTGTCCCCACCGACACGTTGGCCGCCGCAGCGACATCCAAGACCGTCGGTTTTGCGGGCAGAGGAGGAGTTGCACGTGTCACGACGCGCCTTAACTGCCGCGGACCCGGCGTCGGGCAAGGAAAAAGTGAAATAGCGGGTGAAATTAGTTTTTCACCGCCCTCACTTCCAGTCGCGCCTCCCTTTCAACCCGTGCCTGCGGTGGTCCCTTTTTCGATGAAGTCGGCTGTCTGTCGAGCGCCGCAGCCTCGTCAGAAACCCTCTGCGCCGCGGTCCTCGTTGGGTGGGCAAGTGCGGCTTATTTCCCGATATTTCAGGCAGAACCGAGGCTCCTGCCAATCCTCTATGAACTGACGTCGACTTTCCGCGGGCAAGCCGAATCAGAACCAGCTATCGAGGGCGCACCGACATTTGCCCATCAGTGATCGGTAGACGGCTGGCGCTCAATGCGCGACGCGGCCCTCGAAGCAACCGGACGTAGTAACGGCATCGGCGGGCTTCCGGGGCGCCGGGGGGGTGATCACGAAGAAACCTTGTTCCGTCTCAACGCCTTCCGGCGCGCTGCGTACCGCGATGATCGCGAAGATAACGCCCGCGACCATGCCCAACACGGTTAAGACAAGTACCAGGAGGAGTACCAGCGGCATGCTGCATAGTGGCAAAAGGGCGGGGATTACGCAGCGCGTATCTTGCGAGTGACTGCGCGCCAATTGGTGAAAATGCCGCGGGGCTTGATCAGCGGCAAAACCGCAGTGCGACCCTGACGCCCCCTGGGCAGCTATGCCATGACCCCGCTGTGCAACGCTTCGGTGTGTTTCTGCGCGGCGTCGGGATCGATGATTTGCTCGATCGAGCCATGCCAGAACGCGATCCGCTCGCGCCGCCAGGTGTACACCACGGCCAGGCCGCGCGGCGTGGCCACCATCGCGGGATCCGAAAACTCATTGTCGCCGGATTCCAAATCGCGCGCATGCGGCCACGTGTTCCCATTGTCGAATGACAGGCTCAGTCGCAACGGGGAACGCGCCCGCTCGTTTCTGCCCACGGGATTATGAGCCAAAACCAGTCCGCCGCCGGCCAAACGTACCACGGCAATTCCGCTATTGTTGTTTGGCAACCCGGTACGATACAGCGCGCACCACGTTCGTCCGCCATCGCTCGAGTCACTTCTATATAATGCCCCTGCGGTGCTGCGTGCGAGCAGGTGGACGCATCCCGCCTCGGAACACCACAATGCCGGTTGAATGACCCCGCGGCTCGTGAGCGACAAGTCGGAGCGAAGATGCGCCGCGTGTTCATTCCGCGCTGCTTCCCCGGGTGTACCGCGCGCAATCGGTCCGATGCCGAGCGGCGTGCCATGCGTCCACGTGTGGCCGCCATCCGTGCTGTGATCAATCACCACACGCCAGTCGTCATCTTTCTCGATCGAGTTGCCGGCGAGCCAGGTGCCGTCCGCCCGCACCAGCGGTGCATGCCTCACCGGACCCGGAGCAATTGGATCCTCCGCGCCCATGTCAGCCGCCGCCGACCAGGTGCCGCCTTCATCGGTCGAAACAATCCTCCAGGTACGCCACGCGGCCACGTGGTCCCCGACGCGAAAATACAGCAGTACGCGGCCGTCTTCCGCGCGACACAGCACGGGGTTCCAATGTGCGACGACCGTGACTTTCGCCGCCAGCCGCGGGGGCGACCAGACGCGTTGAAAGCGATCCGCCACCCAGATGCCGACATCCGCCGCGCCTTCCGCGGAGCCGCCAAACCACGCCACCAAGAATCGATTGTTGCTCAGGTGAACCACGGCTGGGGCGTGGCAGTGAGCGAATGGGCGCTGGTCACCGAACACGTGCTCATGCGTGATGAGGCTGTTGCGGAGGTAAACACCATACGCGGACAAATCGAGTCGCTGACCACCGGCCTCGATTGCGTCCTGTAATTTGCGCACGTCGATCGCATCCAGGCCGGTGCCTTGCGCGGCACACATCTGCGCTGCCTTGCCGGCGGCAAAACCCATCTGCGACACCGGCGTCATCACCCGGAACGAGCTCATCGCCATCTGATCGCCCGAGGCGGCGCGGCCCGGCACCAGCAGATTGCGCGCGCCTTTCGGAATCATCGCGCGGAGGGGAATGTGATACGGCTCCACCATCGTGGTGATTCCCGTGTCGCCGCGGCGCATCGTATCGGGCCAGTGATAATCCAGATGATACGTGCCCACCGCCACTGCATCCGGGAACACCGTCCCATGCGTCACCTCGTCGGCGGTGAGGAAATGTTCACCGACGATCCGTCGCGTTTCGCGCACGCCGATCTGACGCGACACGGACGCGAGCACATGGCGGTCCAGCCTTATTCCGCGATAGCCGTGCGTCTGCAGGTAGTAAATCAGGCTCACCATCTGGCGCCGCGCGTGCATCTCCGCCTGCGAAAAACTCAAGCCATCCGCCGCGTCGAACCCGACCACCTTCATCTTCACCTCGACCTTGCCCGAGTCGAACTCGTGCAGCGTGGTCATCGGTATCTCCTCGTCGTTTCGCCACTCCTCGCAGCCCGGCGGCAGGAAGGGACGCACCGGCTTGCCCGTGTCCCAGAGGGTGAAATACAGGCTCATCGGCAGCTGCCGGTTTACGCCTTCGTGCAGCACCGCGAACCCCGCCATCGCGGGGATCAGGCATCCGCCGCTCGCATCAATCACGAACTTCGGGCGGAGCGTGCGCAGTCCTCCCACCGTGGATACGTCCACCCGCGTCACCCTCCCGTCCGTCGCCTCCGCCGCCGTCACGCGCGAATGCAGCAGGACGTCGATCCCGCGCTCCCGCACCATCTCCTGCAGGAAGAACGCACACCACTCGAGGTCGTAGGAGCGGCGATCCTCGGTCGGATTGAAGTCCCGGATAAAGTGGTGCGCGGTGAGCCGCCGGACGAGCTCGCGGAAGTCGTCGTGCACGTTCAGCGAATCCCCGCAGAATCCGGCGACGCCGCCGGCCGTGCCCTGCCCGCCCAGGACGTTGCTGGGCTCGATCAACAGCACCCGGTTGCCGGCACTCTTCGCCGAAAGCGCCGCCATGACCCCGGCCATGCCACCGCCCACGACCACGATGTCCGGCACGAGCACGTGCGCGTCGAGAGTGGCCCCGTTCTTACTCAAAACGGTTGCCACCACGGCATTGGCGGGCGGGCGGTTAGGTTCAATCATTCGGTTGTGCAAAGTTTGACCGGACGGCACTGCGGCAGGGAGGGGAAAGACGCACTTAGAACAGTGAAAATGTAGCGGGGACGGGCGTTCGCTCGCGGACTACTTGCTGCGGCCGGTCTGAGCCGCCTGGCCAGGGGCAGCGACGGCGCCGTCAGCCCCCGCCGGCGCCATCGTCCATACCGTCAGGCCGGCAAGATCTTGCGTGGGTCCGCGGCGAAAGAGACTGGTGCCGTAGGCCACAATGATGAACGTGACATTCACCACCGCTCCCACCCAGTAGCTGTGCAGGCCCAGTTTCCACGCGGCCGGCAGCACGCCCATGACGCCCAGCCCGAGATAAACATTGAAGGCAACGGACACCACAAGCGCGACGTTGGCGGAAAACCCGTCCACCCGCCGGGTGAAGAATCCGATCATATAGAGTCCGGTCACCGCGCCGCCGAGCACGCTGAAGACGATCAGGCTCACGTCGTTCATGCTTTCCTTTTCCAGCCGCGAAAACGTGAATGCGCCCGCCGTCATGGCGGCAATCGCCAGCCCCGTGATCACCCGCGCCGCCTTCAGATAGAACTGGTCGCGGCGGCCTTTCGCGAGGTGCGGCTTCAACAGATCGACGACGATGACGGTCGCGATCGAGTTCACCCCTGAATCGAGCGAGCTCATGGCCGCGGCGATCACGGCGGCAATGACCAATCCGGCGAGACCAGTGGGGATGTGCTTGAGAATAAAATACGGAAGCACCTGGTCCGCCTGCAGCCCGGCCACGACCGGATCGGGAAAGACGCGGAAGAAGACAAAGAGAGAGGTGCCGATGAAGAAAAACGTCGTCCACATCGGGACCGCGATGCCGGAGAACAGCAGGGTGGCCTTGCGCGCCTCGCGTAATGATCTGGCCGATACATAACGCTGCACGAGGGTTTGTTCGCCCGAGTAGATATTCAGCCAGTTCACGATGCCCAGGATCAGCACGGTCCAGAAGGTCCGCTGGCCCGGATCCCATTCCAGCGCGCCGAGGCTGAACTTGTGGTCTGCGTTGCCTATTTCAATGATCTGGCCGAACCCGCCGGGCAGTTGCAGCACGATCGCCCCGAGGCAAAGCGCGCCGCCCCCGAGCATGATCGTGGCCTGGACCGCGCCCGCCCAGACGACGGTCTCCATGCCGCCGGCGATCGCATACAACGCCACGAAAATTCCCCCGCCCACGATCACCCACTCGATCGGCGCGCCGGTGAGAAACTGGAGCGGCAGCGAGACGAGGAAGAGCACCTGCGCCACGCGGATCAACTGGAGAAAGACAAAGCCCACGGTGCCGTAAATCCGCGCCGGCTGGCCGAAGCGATCGCCCAGGTACTCGAAAGCCGAGGTGAGTCCGCCCCGCCGGAAAAATGGGATGAAGACCACCACCGCGAGAATCGCGATGAACGGCACGACGAGGTTCACCGTGAGCTGCCGCCAGTCCAGCACGTACGCGGCCGCAGGCAGCGCGAGAAACGTGGTCGAACTGATGATCGTGCCGAGCATCGACAGCGCCACGACCCACCCCGGGAAATTACGGTGGCCGACAAAGTAGTTTTCCGCGCTGGTTCCCCGCCGCGAACAATAGATGCCGATGCCGATCATCGCCGCCAGGTAGACGGCCACCGCAATCACATCGGGAGCGCGAATGGGAATCGGCATGCGGGCAGAGATTTCGCGGGTTCAGCGGGTGCCGCCCGCAGGCTGGGCCTGGCCGGTGGATCGCCGTGCCCCGGGTCCGACGTCGCGTTCCCAGGCTGCCAGCGCCTGCTCCAATTCCCGGACCTTCGCCGGATGCGTGGGGGCGACATCGTGTTCTTCCCCGAGATCGCGCTGCAAATCGAACAACTGCGTCTGCTGCGCGGTCTTGATCAGTTTCCAGCTTCCACGCCGGACGGCCCGTTCGTCGTCATCCCGCCAGAACAGCGTTCGCTCCGGCAGTCGTTCGCTCCGCAGCCACACCCCGCTCAGATCGGCGCCATCGAAGCGCAACGTCTGCGGCGCGGTGATCCCCGTGAGGGCGAGCACGGTTGGTGCAAGATCCATCGTCATGAGCGTGGCGTCGGACACCGTTCCAGCAGGTATGCGGCCCGGCCAGTTCGCAATCGCCGGCACCCGGTGTCCGCCTTCGAACATCTCCGCCTTCTGTCCGCGCAGCGGACGGTTGCTGCCCACCCACGAATACGCGCCGTTGTCCGACGTGACGAAGATCAGCGTTCGGTCGCGCATCCCCAGCTCCTCCAGCCGGGTGTGCCGGGTGACCAGATCGGTGAGATAACCGGGTTCGCGGTGCGGCTGCTGGTTGTGCCACCAGTCGTGGTTTCCATCGCGCGAGATGTGGGAGTGATAATCCGGTGAGTTGTTCGAGCACACGCTCTCATGAAAGCCCTGATCGTTTGGACCGAAGCGCGTCACGTGGCCAAGATGCCATTTCCCGAAAACACCGGATCGGTAGCCGGGGGGCGCGAGCATCTCCGCCAGCATCGTCTGCGCGAGCGGCACGCCTTCCTCGAGGGTGAAGCCGATTGCCGCCTCAATCCCGCTGCGCTGCTGGTACTGGCCGGTCATCAGCGCCGCCCGGGTGGGGCTGCACACGGCGCCATTGGTGTGGAAGTCGGTGAACCGCATGCCGCCCGCAGCAAGCCGATCGAGGTGCGGCGCCCGGTGCCGCGTGCTGCCGTAGCACCCGAGGTCCCCGTAACCCAGATCATCAATCACGATCAGCAGCACGTTCGGACGGGGACGTCCGGAGTCGGTCGCGGCCGCGAGGGCGACCGGCCCGAGCAACCCGGCAGCGAACAACCGGCGGACGCGCTGCGGCCAGGACGAGCCGCACCGCACCCGCCTGCGCCGGCTGACGCCCGCATCGGCACCTCCCCGGGATCGGCCGTCGCCGCTCATTTTCCTCCTGCGGGCCTCGGCCCATGCTTGATTGCGGCCAGATCCGCGACCCGCACCTTGAGCACTTCGACGGTGGACTTCGCGGTGGCGAACGCGACGAACAAGGAAGTGCCATGCTCGATTACGTGCGGGTAATCGACGTGCTGGCCGCCGACGAGGTAGCCCATCTTCGTGAACACCAGTCCGTCGTCGCTGATCGCCAGGGTGAGCGGATCACGGCGCTTCGGATTGGCGTTCGACACGAGGACATAGCGCCCATCGCGGAGCCGCACGCCGCTGAACTTCGACGTGGCATCGGGAAAGTTGGTGCGCACGGGTGTGCTCCAGGTGCGGCCGTTGTCGGTCGAAATACCACGGAGCAGAAAGCCCGACCTCCCGTTGTCACGGTAAAGCGCCACGATCGAACGGTCGTCCGGCAGCACCCACCAGTAGGGTTCCTCGGGGCGCTCCGCCAGGATCTTGTAGCCGACACCCGGATACGAAGTCCACCGGTCGAACGCTTCGACGCCGCCGATCAGGTAATGCACGTTCTGCTTCCCGTCGCGGCGCGACATCATCCATTCGCCGGTTGGGAGTTGTTTGGGTGGAAAATTGTTCAGCGCGTCATCAAACACCAGACCCAGGTGCCGCCACTGCGGCGGATCACCCGGCGCGAGTTCGAAAGCGTGGAGCGAGAGGCCCTCCCCGGCGTAACCTTTTCCCTGATACCGGCTCGCCAGCGCCAGAAGCTTTCCGTCGCGAACCCAGAAGCCGCGGGCGATCCAGCCAAACCCCGCGTCGGGAGCGCCGGTCAGGTTCTCGATCCGGCTCCAGGTCAGGCCGTCCGGGCTGGTGGCAAACGACACGTGCTGGCCCGGGTTGTCGTGACCAGGGACCTTGCCGTGGCCGCGCGAAATTCCCGGGCCATCGCTCCACATCGCCCAAAACCGGCCGGCGTGATGCACGAGATAATTGTGCTGATTCACCCGGTCGCCACCCGCGGCCATCACATCGCTGATCACGGCATGCCGCGATGAGATCCGCGGCAACGCGTCAAACTCGATCGCGCGCGAGTCCGCCGGCACCCAGGCCCCCGCGAGCATCAGCGGCGAGGCGGGATTCGCGGTGGGATGCGGTGGCGGCGCCGATGCGGCAATCGACGCCGCCAAGCTCAGTGCGCTCACCAGAACGCCGCGAGCCAGGGAACGAAGGAGCGAGCGAGTTTTCATCAGGAAGATTGCGGGATCGAAAAAGGCGAACCGGTGGCGCGGGGATTCCGTAACCGGCATTCAGGATCAACTCCGGGACGGCGCCGGGATGAGTGACTGCTCCCAACGAGCCAAGGCGGCTTGCAGGGCCCTCACGCGTTGCGGCTCAGCCGGCGCCACGTTGCGGGTTTCACCGAGATCAGACGAAAGATTATAGAGTTCCACCGGACCATCCGGCGGTACCACGAGTTTCCAGGCTCCGCTCCGCACCGCCCGGGTTCCTGTATCCGTCAGCCGCCAGAACAGATCCCGGGGGGCCGGAGTGTCCCCGCCATCGAGAAGCGAGACCAGGCTCACCCCATCCAAACCACGCGATCCACCCGGCGGCGGTGCAACCATCCCGGCCAGTTCCAGAAACGTCGGCATCAGGTCGATGGTGAGCGTCGGCGCATCCGTCACCGATCCCCCGGGAATGCGTCCCGGCCACCAGGCGAGAGCGGGAACGCGATGACCTCCTTCATAGAGCGACGCTTTGGCCCCCCGCAACGGGCCATTGGACGAGATGTTCGTATGACCTCCGCGATACGACAGGATGCCGCCGTTGTCCGAGGTAAAAAACACGAGCGTGCGCTGCTCGATTTCGAGGCCTTTTAATGTATCGACGATTTTCCCCACTCCGGCATCAAGCGACTCGATCATTGCAATCACCGTGGCGCTGAGATCGCCGGTATGCCGTCCCAGTTTGCTCGTCTCGCCACTTACATCCGGGTAACGAACCCCAGGCTGCCGATGCGCCGCCTCCTCCGGAGTCTGCCACGGAAAGTGGATCGCAGAATAGGATACAAAGGCGAAGAACGGTCGCGTCTGGTTCGCCTCGATGAAGGCGATGGCGTCCCCGGTGGTCAGGTCCGTGGCGTAGGTCTGATCGTCCGGCACCGGTTGGTGATTATGCCACCAATCAATCCGGCCGTATTGGTCGACCTTGGACACATAATCGAGGGCGCCGTGCAGGTGCCCCCGGAACCGGTCGAAACCATGGTGCAGGGGGCCATTCTCCGGGTGATAGCCCAGGTGCCATTTGCCGAACAAACCGGTCGCGTACGAGCGCTCCCTCAGGTAGGCGGCAACCGTCCTCTCGGTTTGTGGCAACCCCGCCGCATCCTCGCCGAGCGCCGTTACAATCCCACTGCGTTGTTGATACCGGCCCGTCAAAAACGCCGCCCGCGTCGGCGAACACACCGCGCCGTTCGTATGAAAATCAGTAAAACGCATCCCTTCTCGTGCCAGGCGGTCGAGCTGGGGCGTTTTCGCCTTCCCTCCATAACATCCAATATCCCCGTACCCGAGGTCGTCCGCCATGATGACGATGATGTTCGGTGCGGACGAGGGCTCACCGCGGTCCGCCGCAGCCGCCGCTCCACTCTGCAAAAACCCGGCCGCCAGTCCGATGCGGCCAAGCACTCGCGCCGCGAATCGGCATGCCGCGCGCAGTTTCCGGTGTGAGGGATCGTCCACCCGCGCTCCGGACCCTGCGCTCATTCGCAACGATCGGATACGTTCTGAAAATCGCGGCGTCATGCTCGAATTGCGCGTCAAAGCTTACCCGCCTGGAGTCGCTCCACGTCGTCGAGCGAAACTTTGATCACTTCGATGCCAGTCTTGTGCCGCGAGTAGCAGATGAGGAGGTGCCCGTCATGCTCGATCACATGTGGATACTGCACCGAGCCCGAGCGGTGCGCCGCATCGAAGGCGCCACCTTCGGGAGCCACCGGAATCGGAAGCCGCGCCATGCGGGTAAAGGTCACGCCATCCGCGGACGTGGAAAGGCACAGCGGATTGCGGCCTTTGGGATTGGTGTTTGACACCAGGGCATAAAACCCGCGCGAGGTCCGCAGGCAGAAAAACTTCGAGGTCGCATCCGGGAAATTCGTCTTCGACGGCGCTGACCAGCTGCGGCCGTTGTCCGCAGACACCGCGCGATAGAACCGGCCCGACCGGCTGTTGTCGCGAAACAGTCCGAGCAGGCGCCCGTCCGGCAGCGTCCACCAGTCCGGCTCTTCCGGACGAAAGCCATCAGCGGGCAACTCCGTGACGATGGGAGAACGTTTCCATGAAGCCGGTGACTCGAGCCCACCGCTCAACATAAACACATCGCGATCGTAGCCGGGCCCGCGGCAGATCGTCCCCCGTTCGCCATTCGGCATTTTCGCCGGCGGAAAATTGTTAATCGCACCTTTCGCGATCGGGCCGAGCGGCTTCCAGTCCCGCGCGCCCGGTTGCCACTCCCACGCATGCAGTTGCAGGCTCTTCCCAAAAAACCGGACCCGGCCTTCTTCACTATAGGCCTCGTCGTAGCTGGCCAGCGCCAGCAGCTTGCCGTCGCGCACCCAAAGGCCGCGCGAAATATAGCGAAACCCATCGCGAATGGGCGGGCCCGCGATGATCCGGGGTTCATTCCATCTGATGCCATCGTCACTGGTGGCATAACGCAGATGCTGGGTGGGATGGTCCTCCACCTGCCGACCGTGACTCCACATCATCCAATATTTGCCGTCAAAGTGAGCCAGGTAGGAGTGCAGCCGGAAATTCCATTTGGACGGATCGTTCACATCGGCGAGATCGAAGATCACCGCCTCCATCCCGCGTTGATTATACGGCCCCTGCGTGACCAGCGCGTGTTGCCCTTTCAGCATGGGCAACCGGCTGTAGTCAATCCTGGCCGGATCCTGTCCCACTCCGGCCAGGTCGAGCATCGGCGCCAATGGGGCCGCCGGCAGCGCGCCCCACCAGGACCCCATGAGCAGAGCGGTAAATAATAGATGCGTGGGTTTCATGAAAAATGAGAAAAAGAGTGGAAACGAAACGCTGCCCGGCGGATCCATCCCGGAGTCGTCTTGCGGGCCTTTAGCGGAGGCGGCCCCGACCAGGATCCCACGTCGTCGCGGCAATGAAGCGCTCCGACTGCGGACCATCATTATAGTAGTAAACCGTGACAATCCGGCCGTCGGTCCGCTGCATACTCCTGGGATATCCCAGATCGTGCACCGCGGCATCGGCCCGCAGCACAATCTCTGGCTGCCAGGTTCGCCCCTCATCATCACTCAGGCGGGCGCGGAGACCGAACGGCGCCGAGCGATATCCGTACGTGAGGCAGAGACGCCCGTCGCGCAGGCGAATCAGATGCGGCGGGTTACCCGAGGTGCCGCCCGCATCCGCAACGGGCCTCAGGCGTTGCTGCCAGGTGGCTCCGCGATCGCGCGAGTGCCACGCATCGATCCAGGTTCCCGCAGGATCCTTGACCCGAATTGTTGTCAGCCAGCTATCATCCGCGAGCGTCACCGTCGAGGGCATGATCGCAAAGCCAGCCGGCTCCGGACCGATGAAGCCGATGCGGTGCCACGTAACGCCGCCATCCATCGTGCGGGCGCAGAATGGCCGGCCTTCTTTGCCGTCCGACTTGAGCGCGGTGAGAAAGACCGTGGCGCTCCGCGGCGCATGCACAAGATAGTCCGTTCTCGCCTGCACCCCGGGCGTGCCAAAGTCCGGCAAACGGTGAGGTCCGCGCCACGTCCGTCCCCGGTCGTACGAGTAGTAGAAAAACGACCCGCCGGTCTGGTAGCGCAGGGTCAGCGCAAAGCCGGATCGCGTGAACTCCAGCGGGACATTCAGCGGCGTGCAGGCCGCCATCGAAAGCTCGTTGGGCAGTAAACCCGCTGGACGTTCAATCGCCCACGTGCGTCCGCCATTCGTGCTGCGCGCCACGGCCGGCTCAGCCGGACGACTCCTATCGATCTGATGGCGCGTCACATCCTGCGTCTGATGCCACCCGGCGGAGAAACCCACCGCCAGTTCGTCGCCCCAGGACCACGCCCCGTGATTCGCCGGCCAGCCTCCATAGCGCCCTTCCTCCCGGAAAACCACAGCGTGCGACCCCGCCATTACCGTCGGCCCCACCGCTTCGCCTTCCACCCGCGCAAGGAAGCGCGCAATCGCACCCGCCACCTCGGCCGCAAAGGGTGCATCTGTCACGTAATGGTCCGCATCTTTCACCCAATATAGTTCGACGGAGGACTTCGTTGGGAGCAACAACTGTTCCCGCGTGGGCCGCGGCTCGTGTCCGCGATCACCCCAGACACTCAACACCGGATACCCGGTTTCGCGAAGGATGCGTTCACCTGAACTCCACGAAGTCCACATCCGGGTGAGCGAGGCCACCTCATCCGGCGTCCAACGCTGTGTCCGATACCGCTCCTCACGCTGGCGCCGCGCCTCGGCCTGTTCCGTGTCCGAGCGGGCCCGACGCGGCGGAAACGCATCTCGTTGCACGGTGTGATGCACCCAGCCTTCCAGAGCGATCACGCCGCGTAATCCCCCCGGGCGCCGCCCGGCAATCTCCAGCGCAATCATTCCACCGAGGCTGTGTCCCGCGACATGCCACGGAGCCTTCCCGAGCTCCCGCACCACCGCGAGAACGTCACTCGCGTACTGCTCAATCGAAGCTTGCCCGGGCGCCGGCGGCGGCCAACTCCGCCCCTGGCCGCGCATCTCGATCACCACCACTTGCAGATCCGTCGGAAGATTCTGCAAAAACCCGGGTTCATAAAACTGCGTGCGATCACCATGGGTTTCGGGAATCAGCACCAGCGTCGGCCCGCGACCCGGTTTGATATAATACGCCAGCAACGCGCCATCGGGCATCACGATCGAGCGAGTGGCAAACTGCGCATGATCGGTCGTCGCCTTCGGCTGCACCACATGACTGGACTGGGCGGAAGGCATCGCGCTCCAACCGGCAAGCAACAGCATGAGCGGGAGGCAGCGGCCGATCTGGAATGGACGAAACGCGGCCAAGGACAGGCGTCAGATCGAGGTGATGCGCCGGTTCATGGAACCACCGTCTTTGGCGGGACCTTGACGCCGGCACAGGCAGAGAGGTGAAATCCTGGGTTGCCGGCCGGGCGCCCCACCGCCGCCAACGCCAAGGTACCGCCGACGGCGGTTTTCATAACCGCCGACTGGACAGCCTGGGCCGCGGGATCTCGCCCGCCGCCCTCCGGATGCGGCACAGGAGAAACGTTCATGGCCCTCGCTCCCTAGAAGCGCCCGGACACACCCATGTTATAGCGCGTCCCATAGCTGTCGCTGAATGTAATCCGTCCGCGATCGGTGCCGGTGTAGTTCTCCGGCCACTTGTTCTTCAGGTTGATCACGTCAACAAAAACGCCCAGGCGCGGCCGGAATTGATAGAGCAGATTGATATCGATGGACTCCTGTGGACGCCACCGATTCTGGGCAAAGATATTGGCGTTGTAGCTTCGCAGATGGTCGCCCATGAAACGCCACGAGACCCGCGTCTCGAGCTTGCGCCACCGGAATGATCCGCCGGCGTTGCCCGTCCGGGGAACAAAGCCAGCCAGCTCGGCCGCACCTTCGCGGTAACTGCCGGAGGTTTTCAGGTGAGTGTAATTGGCGAACACGCCGAGCCCGTTAAACGGCTTGGGCAACATCGTGAGCCGTTGATTATAATTCACCTCAAACCCCTCGATCCTCGCCTTTCCCTGATTCGTGGTGGTGTTCAAGATGAAACCCTCGTACTGACCTCCAAAGCCATTGTTCGGCCCGCCGTCAATTTCGTCCGAGGTCCGGGAAAGAAAGTCCTTGATGTCCTTCCGGAATAGACCGACCGAGAACAGCCCCGCCGGCTCGAAATAATATTCCAGCGAGAGGTCGAAATTGTCCGAGGTCTGAGGCTTCAAACCAAGATTGGCCTGATTGACCGAACCTAGGCCGGTCGTCGTATTGTAGCTGACCGTCGTCGTGGGATAGAGGTCCGTCATGTTCGGACGCGCCGAACCGGTCGAGTAACTGGCCCGAGCCAGCAGTTGACGGGTGAGAATGTAACGAAAGTGAAGGCTCGGGAAGAAGTCGTGATAATTCGCCTGGCGCGAAGTCCGATCCACGTTCGGCCGTTGCGGATCGGAATACCGGCCAATCGCATCGATTTCCGTGCGTTCGAACCGCACGCCTCCGAGCACCGTCAGTTTCCCCATCTGCGTCCGTGCCTGCGCATAGGTGGCATAAATATCCTCCGTGATCTCACTATAGTTCGGCGCCTCCGTGGTGGAGGTTCCGACCGGACGGAAAACCTCCGGGCGGGTATTGAACAAATTCCACGCTTTCGGGAAATCCACCGCCGGGAGTCGAGGCCAGACCCCGGAGCTGTTAAACACCGTATAAGCAGGCTCGTTCCGCATCAGGGATGCAAGGTCGTCGTCGGCGGTACCCGCAATGCCATCCAGTCCGGTATAGCTCCAGTTCGGCCGTCCCACCACGAGATTGCGGGCCTGTTGCCGCCAGGCCACCCCCGCTTTGAACTCGGTCGAGAAGCGCTCATTTTTCATTTGCTTGAGATAATCGCCCTTCAAATTGATTACCTCCTCCTCGCTCGTTTCGGGCTGCTGCTGCATTTGTGCCCGATAGCGGGTGAAGTCCGCCTGTCCGAACAGAATACTCGGGCCATAGGTCTGGCGAAACACCGGACGCGAACGATTGGCCGAGGTGTCGATCGACATGCCCACGCCCGTGCCCGCCGGCAGGGTCATCAGTAAAGTCCGCAGGTTGCTCTTGTAACTGGAGGGCGCGTACGACGCTTGATAGCGGAGCTCCTGGCTCCCGCCAAGCTTCGTCGTGCCGCCCACGTCGATGTAGTACTGCCGTCCTGTCCGCTCATTATTGTCCCCATCGAATGTCCAGTTGACGTTCAGCATCTCCGTAAACGTGTCGGTATAGCCCGGCGCAACGCTCGCGGTCTGGTTGGTCGTGGTGCGCGGCACGACCCCGGCTTCTATCTGCGCGCGACTCACCACATTATAATCCGCCACGCGGCGCGTCGCACTGTCGGACGCGGCGTAAACCAGGCGATCGCTGTCAAAGAAGTAATAGTTGTGCTGGAACTTGGCATACACCTCGGTGCGATCGCCAAAGCGATAATCGAACTTCAGCCCCGCCCCGCCCCGGACGCGCTGGTTGATGTTCGTGAGGGTCCGCGCCTGGGTGACCCGGGCATCCGCTTCGACCCGCTGCACCTGCACGCGATCACGCGGCGCCTCGGTATCTGAATAACTCAGCGAGAGCGCCATGCCGATATTCCGCTCGCGGCCGATTCTCGTGAGCCAGGTCATCGCGGCGTTCGGGGTGAAGTTTTTCAGGTCGTCCCGGTGGGTATTATAGTTGGTCCCCACCCGATAGGTCAGGACGTTCTCTTTGAAATCAAGAGCGGACTTCGTCACCAGGTTGGTCGAGCCCCCGATGGAGTCGGCCGGCATTTCAGGCGTCGGAGCCTTCGTCACCTGAATCTCCTTGATGAACTCAGCCGGGATCTGGTCGATCTGCGCCCCCCGATCGCCTTGCGTGTTGAATCCAGAGTGAGCCCCGCTGGCCCGGACTCCATCAATATTCAATGCGCTGAACTCCGGCGGCGTGCCGCGGATTTTGACGCCAGTGACTTCCCCGTTCTCAAACTCACCGGCAACTCCGGGGAGCCGGACCATGAGATTGCCAATATTACCATCGGCCACGCTTCCGAAAGCATCGGTGGACACCACGTTCATGACATTTGGCGCGAAGCGCTGAATCGTGATCGATGCCGCCTCGCCCTCCCGATCAGCGGAAACCGTAAACGCATCGAGTTGCTGAATCTTCGATTCCAGCGTCACGTTTGCCGTCGCGGTCCGCCCCGCTGCGACGTTCACCGTCGTCGTGCCAGCATCGAGTCCGGTATAGTAAACTCGCACGGTGGCAGGCCCCGCCGGCACACCCGAGACCGTAAAGGAGCCGTCGCGGCTGGTGAGGACCGGGGCGGCATTGCCCACGGTTACTTCGGCGCCTTGTAAATAGGCGCCCGTCAGGGCACTGTCGACCCGGCCGGTGACGATCCCGGTGCCGGCAGGTTGACCGGGCAGGGAGGACACGGCGAAAAGCAAGACGAGCGCGCAGGTGGCGACATGGAGCCAGGCTGCCCGGAGACGACCAAAACGAAAGTCAGTGAGGTTCATGATACGGTCGGGGTTCAAGAGAAGCGGAGGGTTCGCCGGCCACACCGGGTCGGAGAAATAAAGTGAATTCGAGGCCGGCGGAAAAGCGCATACGAATAAGCAAGCAAGACAGGGATAAACGTAGCGTTTTCGACAGTTCCCCTCGTAATCAGAGCCATCCCACGATTTGCCGCTCAACGGGGCATCTTCATTGCGTTCAAGTCAGCCAGGCGCACGCGCTCGATCTCGACGGACTGCTTCCCGCCGGAATGCGCAATATACAGATAACCGTCGTGCTCCATCACGTGCGGATAGTCCACGTGCCGTCCGCCCACCAGATAATACAGCCGATCGAACACCAGGCCATCATCGCTCAACGCGAGCGTCAGCGGGTCGCGCTTCTTAGGATTCGAATTCGAGACGAGCACGTACCGGCCGTCGCGCAGGCGGATTCCGTGCAGCTTCGAGCGGGCATCCGGGAAATCGGTGCGAACCGGCGTGGTCCACGTCCGGCCGCTGTCGGTCGAGAACGCGCGGAAAAGGAACTTGCTGCCGCCATTGTCGCGGAACAGCGCCATCACATTTCCGTCCGGCAGCGTCCACCAGATTGGCTCCTCCGCCTTCAGGTCCACGTCGCCGCCGCCCCCCCGGACGACGGGCACGGAGATCCAGTCGTCAATCGCTTTCACGCCGCCGATCAGGAATTCGACGCCAAGATCCTTGTAGTTATGTTTCCGGCGCGTCATCGCCCACTCTCCCGTCGGCAGTTTCTGCGGGGGAAAATTGTTGATCGCGTTCTGCTGGACGACGCCCGCGTCCTCCCACTTTTGACCGGGGGAATTCCAGCGGAACGCCCGCAGTGCGAGTCCTTCGCCGAAGAATCCGGCGGCTTCGTCGAGCGAAACGAGCGCGAGCAACTGGCCTTCACGCACCCAGAAGCCGCGTGAGATATAGCGCAGCCCTTCCTTCGTGCGGGTGTTGTAGTGCGGCGAGTCCGGCCCTGAATTCGGCGGATAGCCCGTCATGAATTTCGGCGCCTCCCATTTCACGCCGTCACGACTCGTTGAATACTTCACGACCTGGCCCACCATGTCCTCGATGCGCGGACCGTCGCTCCACATCGCCCAGAAACGGCCGTCGTGATGGATGAGGTAGTTGTGCTGATTGACACCCTTCGCCGCGCTCACGTCGCTGATCACGATGTGCTGGACCGGCACGCGCGGAAGCCGCTCGAAATCGATTTGGTGCGGATCGGCGGCCACCCACGGCCCGCGCAACATCACCGGGGATGCGGGATTGGTCACCGGGTGCGGGGCAGCGGTGGCGCCGGCGTTTTTGGACGGCGCCTTCGCCGCGAAGGCCGGCGCCAGAATCAGCAGCGCAAGGGAAAGGTGGATACAAGAAGGAGACGTCGACATCGGCGGAGAGGGGTTGGGGTCGCGCGGCGGCGAACCGAGCGAAACACGAACCGCAACGGCGTCACAGGCGAATTAGCTAGCAAAAGGCGGAAAAACGTAGCGCGATCCACGCGCTGGCGCTCGCAGCCACAAATCCACTCCCTCGCGCTCGTGCGAATGAACGTGAATAGAATTGCGCCGCGGGGTGCTCCAAGTCGCTGCCTTGAATTCGCGTTTATTGGCGTCTATTCGCGGTTCAACTCTGCGCTTCGGCTCAATCCTCCCGATGCGTGCGATATTTTCCGGGCGTGAAACCGAATCGTTGCCGGAAGCAGCGGATGAAATACTGCACATCGGTGAACCCGCAGAGATTGGCCACGTCCGTGACATTGTAGCGCAAATCGCGCAGGAAATGCAGGCTGCGCTCCAGCCGGATGTCGTTCACGTAGGAACGAAAGTTTTCCTTGGTGTGCGCGTGGAAGAAACGCGAAAAATGATTCGGGTGGCGGTTAAAAAACTGCGCGGTGGATTTGCGGCTCAACTGCGGATCCGACCAATGCTCCGAGAGATAATCGCACACCGACTGCCACAGCACCGTCTGGCTGGAGCGTTCGTGCTCCGCCGCGCGGTCGACGAGAGCAGCGAGCTCCGCGAGCAGCACCTCCATGAACAGCGTGAACGTCCGTTCGCCCAACGGCTCCGCCGGCGGCTCACGCAACAGTTGCAGCAGATGCTCGCCCTTCGCGCCGAGCGTCTCGAGTGTCCGCCATTGCGCCAGGTAGCGACTTTCGATCGTACCGTCGGCGGCCATCGCGCTTCGCGCATGGATCGTGAGCCGCGTCGAGTCGGGCCGGAACACCACCCCGAGCGAGCGGTACGCGACGCGCGGCACGGGGCAAATCCACGTGTAGGGTGCAAGGAAAAGGACCTGCCCCGGCGCCAGATCGATCAGCACTTCCTGGTCATTTTCAATGGTGAGAAACATGCCGCGCCCCACGAGCCCGAGAATGAGACGCGGTGCCTCCATGAAGAATGCCGGATGTTCGTCCGACGGCCGCTTGCCCTCGAGGACGCGCACCACCGGATGCCGCGCGGGCGCTTTGAGCCAGGCGCTCAGAGCGGTCAGAACCTTCCGGCGGTCATCGGAACGACGCATCCACAGCCAACAACACCAGAGCGCGCCCCGGTGCAAGACGTCTCCCTGCGCACGTATCAGACGGGTCCGCACTCGACACACCAAGCAACTGGACCGCGTGGATTATTGAATGCCTGGCCAGGCTTCGTGCTCCGCTGACAGGACGTTTGACCGATCGGTTGCGGGCGACTGGAAAGTCGCCCCTCCGATGAATTTGTTCGCTGCAACTCACCGGCGACACCGCACTGCCACACGGGGACGGCTTTCCAGCCGCCGATATATGGGCGGGACACCCGTCACCACTCGCTGGCACTCGCAGCCACGGATCCGGCCGCCATCGGGATCCTCCACTCGCTGGCACTTATAGCACGAAAACAGCCTCCGCCCAACGCACGGGCGCGCGCAGCCACTATATGCCGTACAGCCGGCCGTATCGCTCGCGCAAATACCGCGTCAAATGCCCCGGCGACAATACTTCGCCCGTCACCCGCTGGACGAGCTCGAGCGCGCTGAAACGGCGACCGTGCGCATGCACGTTTTCCCGCAGCCAGCCGAGCAGCCAGCCAAACTCGCCGCGCTCGAACTGCTCCTCCAGCTGCGGTTGGACGGCGATGACTTTATACCAAAGCTGCGCGGCGATCATGTTGCCCAGGCAATAACTCGGAAAATAGCCGAACGCGCCGTCGCTCCAATGCACATCCTGGAGCACGCCTTCGCGATCGGTACCGGGCTCCAGCCCCACCAGTTCGCGCGAAGCGGCGCGCCACGCCTCCGGCAGATCGCGCACCGCCAACTCGCCCGAAAACAACTTCTTCTCGAGCTCAAATCGCAGGATGATGTGCAGGTTGTAAGTGATTTCGTCGGCGTCCACGCGGATCAGGGTCGGCTCGACCGCATTCACGGCCATATACAGCTCCTCCGAATTCACGTCGCGCGTCTGCCCGGGAAAAAGTTCGCGCCAGCGCGGCTCAAAAAAGCGCCAGAAGCCGCGGCTGCGCGCCACCTGATTTTCCCACAGGCGACTCTGCGACTCGTGCATCGCCATGCCGGCGTGGATGCCGAGGGCCGTCCCCAGATGCTCCCCCGGCAGGCCCTGCTCGTACAAGCCGTGACCCGCTTCGTGAATTGAACTGAACAGCGCGTCGAGCGGCTGGTCCTCCGGTCGGGTCGTCAGGCGCACGTCGCTGCCCGAACCGGAGCAGAACGGATGCAACGACACATCGAGCCGGCCGCGCTGGTAGTCGAAGCCCATCCGCGTGGTGACCTCGCGCAGAAACCCCTGCTGCGCGCCGATCGGAAACCCGCGGAGTTTCTCCCCCGCGTGCCGGGCGCGCGCGGCCACCGGCGACGCCACGATGGCCTGCATGAGCGGCACGAGCTCACGTTTCAATTCGCCAAACAAGCGCTCCACCGCGGCGGCGGTCAACCCGGGATCATGCTTGTCCAGCATGTAGTCATAGGGTCGATCGCCCTGGCCGAGATAACCGGCCTCGCGCCGCGCGAACTCGAGGTTCCTCTCCAAAAATGGAACATAGCCGGCAAAATCGTTCGCGGCTTTCGCGCGGGCCCACGCATGAAAACCACGGCTGCCCTGCGCCGCCTTGTCGCGCACAAACTCCGGCGGCAGCCGGGTCGCGCGATCGAAATCACGGCGCGCCTCCCGGCCGATCGCACGTTGCTCCGCCGAAAGATGGTCGGGCGCCCTTTCCATCCGGGCGAGCAGCTCGCCGATTTTCGGCGCGCTCGCGGCGGCGTGGACGATCTCCGCCATCGCGGAGAGCTGCGTGGCCCGCTGTTCCGCCGCCCCCGGCGGAAGGTTCACCTGTTCATCCCACCCCAGCAAATCGCCGATGCTGCCGAGCGTGTAAGCCCGTTTCAAAAGGGGAATGAGCTCCATGGCCGCCGTATCAGTGGTCATACGACGGATTGAACGAAGCCCCGGCGCCGAGGCCAGAACGTTATGACCGGGATTTACGCCCGCGACCGGGTTGCTCAGCGCGGACGCACCGCAATGCTGCCGCCGCTCGAGCGGAGCTTCAAGGCGGGGCCCCCACCATTGACCAATCCCGCCAGCTGATTCTGCTTCGTCCGGGACTTCTCCAGCTTGATGGTGAGTCCCTCGGCCTCCACGCTGCCGCCGCTGGTGGAGGCATCGAGTCGAAACGCCACCGACGGATCGACCGTCACCCGCACGCTGCCGCCGGACGTGCTCAGCGAGCAGTCATCGGTGAGCGGTCCCGTGATGCCGGCCTGGATACTCCCGCCGCTCGTGTGCGCCCGCAGCGCTCCGGAGACCGAGTCGGCCCGAATCCCACCGCCCGAGGTGGATAAATCCGCCGGTCCGTTCACCCGCCCGACCGAGATGTTTCCGCCAGAGGTGCGCAGATCCGCGCGGCCGCCCGCCTGGTCAAGCGTGATGCTGCCGCCGGACGTGCGCGCGTCGACGGTGGAGCCCATGCGGCCCATCCTGATTCCGCCACCGGAGGTCCGCGCACTGACCTTTCCATCGAGATTGCCCAGCACGATGCCGCCGCCGGACGTGAGCAGATCCGTCGCAAACGCCGCGGGCACTGAAATCACAAAGTTGACCTGGACCGGCGGCCACGATCCCCAGCGGAAACCGAGCGGCTGCCGTTCGTATTTCGACACGATCCGCACGTCGTTCCCCGTCTGCTCCATGGTCAGCTCGAGCTTCGTGAGAAGGGCGTCCGCCTCCGCCTCGCTGTTCGCGCGAATCTTCTGGCGCGCCGTCACGGTGACGACGGAGTCCGAGGATGGATTCACGCGGATTTCCCCGCCTTGCGCCTCGACGTGCAGAGTGCCGGCGCCACCGACGGGGAAGGATTTTTCAACGACGCGCTCGATGGCGGCGCGGGCGGTCATCATCGGCGCGGCGAGAATTCCGGCCGCAAACAGCAGGCGAAGGGCGGTGTTCATAAAAGGGACTGACCCATAAACACGGCAGGCCGCGGAAAGTTACAGGCAAGTTGCCGCGCGGCGGACATGCTTCCCTTTTCCGGCGAATTGAGTGGCGGAGGAGTCCACCTCATTGCGCCTTCGGAAATGTCCCCTCTGCGCTCGCTCCCCGCCTCTGTGGTGCAATCCCTTCTCTCTGCAAAAGGCGCCATTTCGTGTCTCCCATTCGCTGACCGGGCTTGGCTCAAAAAAGTGTTCCAGAGCGTATCTTCAGCGTTTGCACCGCAGAGACGGGGAGCGGCGCAGAGAAGTCAGAAGTCAGGAGTCAGGAGTCAGTGTTTCGCCCGCAGCGCCAGTCTCATACTGGCGGGCGCCGGTCAAAGACACGGCGCCACCTGGGTCAGCGCGTGCGGCAACGCCCAAGCCGCTCAAGAAAACAACTCGCCCTGCTGAAGCGCATCACGCTTGCCACCGTCGAGCGTGCTCAGCGCCAGCAGTTGCATCACCGACAATTCCGCGAGTTGGGGGTCGCGGGCCAGCGATTCCAGCAGCACCGCGCCCGCCAGGGCATCATACAACGCGGAGTGATAGCGGCATCGTTCCGATGGGCAATGGATCGCCGCGATGGCGTCGAGTTCCCCCTGCAATCCCGCCGCCGACACCACCTCGCCCAGCGCTGAAGAAGGAAAATGTGGATACAGCTGGGCATAGATCGGAGCGGTGTCGATCCACGGCCCCCAGTCGATGACGCATTCGCCCGGCCGCGCAAAATCCGGTGATTGGCGCGGATAGGGCCAGACCGATTTGAGCAAGGCGTTTTCCACGCCGGCGAAGTGCGCCGCCAGCGGGCCACGCTCGCGCAAGCCGGCAAAATATTCCCATTCGTCGACGAACCCACCGTAGCCAGCCAGCTTTTCGGCACTGAGCCCGTGCACCGCGACATCCTGCGGTCGCACGCTGCCCGTCGCGGCGCAGAGGCCCGTGCGCGTGTCGACCACTCGCCCGCCGCACAGCGTGACGACTCCAAACTCGAGGATACCGGAAGCCTGGCTACCCTCGAAGTCGATGAAGAAGATGGGCTGACTGGTCCAGCGCAGGGGGACGGAACACACGGCACACACGCAACACACAGATTGGCGAAATCCGAATCTTTTTCCGTGTATTCTGCCATTCCGGGCCCAAATCTGCCGGCCGTGGATCTAAAGCCTTACCGGACGTTCATGACGGAGCTCGCGATTGAAAGCGGCGCGTTCATCAAGCCGCTGTACGGCCAGACGAAGATCGCCGTCGAGACGAAAGCTGATCAGACGCCAGTGACCGCCGCCGATCGCGGCGCGGAGGAACTGATGCGCGCTCTCATCGGCAAACGCCATCCCGACCACGGAATCATTGGCGAGGAATTTGGCTCGGAGCGGGCCGACGCCGAATTCGTCTGGGTGCTCGATCCGGTCGACGGCACGAAGGCGTTCATCACGGGCGTCCCGCTTTGGGGCACGCTGATTGCGCTGCTGTATCAAGGCCAGCCGGTGCTCGGCTGCATTCATCAGCCAATCCTGCACCAACTCGTCGTCGGCGACGGCTCGTCGACGACGTTGAACGGCCACCCTTTTTCCTGTCGGCCGACGAAACAGATCGCGCAGTCCACGCTGCTGACCAGCGACGCGCTCAATCCCGCGACGCATCAGGATGGCGCCGCTTTCGATGCCCTCGCCCGGCGCGCGAAGCTCGTCCGCACCTGGGGCGATTGTTATGGTTACCTGCTCGTCGCGACTGGCTGGGCCGACATTGCGATGGATCCGATCATGAACCCGTGGGATATCGCGGCACTCGTTCCCGTCATTCGTGGGGCCGGCGGCGTGATCACCGACTGGCACGGCGGTCCCGCCTATCCCGCGACTTCGACGATTGCCTGCGCGACGGCGGAGTTGCACGCCGCCGTCGTGGCAGCGCTGCACCCGTAGGGCCAAACGCCCTCGTGGCGGCGCGCGCCATGCGGGCATTCTCCGCACGCGTCTCGCCGCGGCTTTGACGCACACGGCGGCGAGTCGCTGCGCGTGATGAATAGTGGCTGCGCGCGCCATGCGAGTGGATGCACTACGAATTCCGATCGAAAAAATCCACTCGCTGGCGCTCGCAGCCACTCACAAATCCTTCATGGACGCCCGTGTGCCTGGTTGGGCGTGGCATCGGCGTCCCGCCCATGAAATCCGTTCCGAGGCGGAGCCTCGTTCTTTTTTTGATCGCAGGGCGCGTCGCGTGCGTAAATTGGTCGCAGGAAGCAGCGCGAACTTGGGCGATACGCCCCAACGGTCGCAGATAAACAAACCCACGGGCGGGACGCCTAATGTCACATAGATTTCGTTGCGAGATCGCGTGCTCTGGCGGCGGCTCGGCTGCCTTTGAGCGGGGGAAACTTTTGTCGGCGGTGGCGCACGCGTCGGACTTCCGTGGGGCGTTCCTGG